>JAOBWJ010000261.1 GCA_025463335.1 Acidimicrobiales bacterium | reverse complement strand
GATGCGCAGGTAGGACCGGGCGTGCACGGCGGTCTCGCCCTCGGCCCCCATGAGCCGGACGAGGGCGTCGCCGAACACCAGGCCGAGCGCGGCCAGCGTGGCGCCGATGCCGAGCGCCAGCCACAGGGCCTGCACGCCCTGGGCGGCGGCCCGGTCGGCGTGGCCGGCACCAAGGAGCCGGGCGACGCTGCCCGTCGTCCCGTAGGCCAGGAAGATGAACATGGCGTAGCCGGAGATGAGGATCGTGCTGGCTACGGCCAGGCCGCCGAGCTCCGGCGTGCCGAGGTGGCCGACGATGGCCGTGTCGGTCAGGACATAGAGAGGCTCGGCGGCGAGGGCGCCCAGGGCCGGCACGGCCAGTCTGAAGATCTCGCGGTCCAGGGCCCTCGCCACGTGCCGCATCATGGCCCGGTGACCGATCCGCTGCGCGCCGCTTTGGCCGCCCACCACCCCGCCGACGCCGAGGAGGCGGCCGACCTCGAGCGCATCCGCACCCTCGTCGACACCGAAGCCGGGCCGTGGTCGCGGCACGTGCCGCTCCACCTCACGGCTTCGGCGCTGGTCGTGCAGCCGTCGACCGGCGACGTCCTCCTGCGGTGGCACGCCAAGCAGGAGCGGTGGCTCCAAGTCGGCGGCCACGGCGACCCGGGCGAGACCGACCCGTGGGTCATCGCCCTCCGCGAGGCCAAGGAGGAGACCGGCCTGACCGACCTACGGCCCTGGCCCCAGGAGGAGCCGGCGCTCTTCCAGGTCACCGTCGTCCCGGTGGTCGAGGCCAAGGGTGAGCCGGCTCACGAGCACGCCGACCTCCGCTACCTCCTCGCCACTGACCGTCCCGGCGACGTGCCGGCGGAGGTCGAGGGCGTGCCGCTGCGCTGGTGCTCGATCGACGAGGCGCTCACCCTGGCCGACCCCGGCCTCGAGCGACTGCTGCGGAACTACGCCGCCGTGCGCTGATCGAAGGCGGGGGAGGGGTCCTACGCCACGTCCTGGCGGGTGAGGCGGCGGACGGTGAGGACGACGGCCACCGCGGCGGCGATCAGGGGGAGCGCGATGGCGGTCGGGGCCGACACCTCGATGAGGCGGTGGGGCCCGCCCGAGATGCGGGTGAGTAGCGAGCGGGCGTTGGCCCGGATGGCCAGGCGCGACGGGTTGGCGCCGGCCCCGGCCACGAACCCCTCCCAGATGAGGATGTAGGCCAGGCCCCACACCAGGGCCCGCTTGACCCGCAGCCCCAGCCAGGTGAAAACGCCCGCATACGCCACGGTGGCGAGGACGCAGGCGATGAGCGTGCCCTCCACGAGGGGCGCGCCGGCACCGGTGAGCGCAGCGGCGGCCACCATCGGCACCACCACCACCGGCAGGGTGACGGTCAGCGTGGCGGCCAGGGCGGCGGCCACGATCCGCCACCGGGCGATGGGGCGGAGCCACAGGTAGACGAGCGTGCCGTCCTCGTTCGGATCACCCAGCACCGATGACGCGAACACCAACGTGGCCACCGGCACGAACAGGCCGAGGCCGAACGCGCTGATGAGGATGGTGCCGTCGTCGATCGCGTCGGCCGCCGCGTTGGTTCCGATCGAGAAGCCGAGCACCAGGGCTACGGCGCCGAGCGTGAGGAGACCGATCAGGCGGCCCTTCGTGACCTGGGTCGACAAGAACAACCGGTACAGCGCCTTCATTGGCGGGCCACCAGGTAGCGGAACACGCTCTCGAGGTCGTCGTCGAGCGGTACCAGCTCGTGCAATCGGGCGCCGGTCGCCTTCGCTGCCGGCGCCACCGCTCGTCGGAAGGCGCCCACGTCGGTGGTGTCGACGAGCAGGACGTCGTCCTGGACCTGCACGCCGACGATGGCGCCGCTCACGACCAGGGCGGCGGCCAGCTCGCGGGGTCGGTCGGTGCGCAGCCGGAGCCGGTTGGGCCGGTCGTCCATGAGGTTGCGGATCTCGTGGAAGTCGCCCTCGGCGGCCAGCCGGCCCTGGGCGATCACCAGCACCCGCGACCCGAAGCGCTCGACCTCGTCGAGCACGTGGCTGGAGACGATCACACACCGACCTTCGTCGCCGAGCCGGCGAAAGAGGTTGATGAGGTGCAGGCGCTGCCGAGGGTCGAGCCCCTCGAGTGGCTCGTCGAGCAGCACCACCTCGGGTCCGTGGACGAGGGCCTGCGCCACCTTGACCCGCTGACGCATGCCCTTGGAGTAGGTGACGAGCGGGCGGCGGTCCTCGGGGTCGAGCTCCACGCCCCGCAGGGCCTCGGCGGCCGCCACATCGGGGCCGTCGAGCCCCTGCAACTCGGCCGCCAGGCGCACGAACCGCCGAGCGGTCAAGGTCCCGAACACGGCCTCCTGCTGGGGGACGAGCCCGATGCGCCGGTACAGCTCGGGATCGCCGTGGGGGTCTTCTCCGAGCACCTTGACCGTGCCCTGGGACGGTCGGGTGAGCCCGCACAGCAGCCGCAACATGGTCGACTTGCCGGCCCCGTTGGGGCCAAGGAGCGCGGTGACGCCCGGACCGACTCGAAACGACACGTCGGACACGGCGACCACGTCGCCGAACCACTTGGAGACGCCGTCGGCGACGATCACCGGGTCACCGTCAGCGACCGGTAGCGCAGCCAGACGACGGCCGCCGCCACGAACGTCCACGCCACCTCGGCAGCCACCAGGGTGGCCGTGGCGATGCTCGGGTGGCCGCCGGGCTCGCCGTACACCCGCTGCACGAGCTCGAAGGGGACGAAGAACAGGTTGAGCAGCAGGAGGTGGGGATCGGCGCCCGACACGTCGACGAGCTGTGTGGTGGCGATGCTGGTGGTGAACAGCAGGAGGATCACGCCGGCCGAGGCGACGGCCCGACGGTCGGTGAGCGACGCGGCGGCCAGCGACAGGGCGGTGAAGGCGGCCGAGATCACGACGGCGGCCAGGCCGATGCGCAGGAACACCAGCAGGAACGCGCCTGCGCTGCCGGGCCCGGCGTCGGCCAGGGTCAGGCCGACGAGCTGGAGGAGGGGCGGGCCGAGCGTCACCAGGGCCAGCACCGGCACCACGGCGAGGACCTTGGCCAGGAGGTACGTGCGCCGATCGAGAGGCGAGGCCAGGTAGAGGCCGAGCATCCCGTTGCGGCGGTCGGAGCAGAGCACCTCCGGCCCCACGAGCGCCACGAACAGCACGATGGCGGCGGTGATGAAGCCGTAGTACTCGGAGTAGGTCGGGATCAGGTCGACCTGGTCGCGGACCCGCGCCGGGATGAGGGCGGCGATGCCGACGAACACGGCGGCGGGCAGGTAGGCGATGAGCACCGAGGCGATCGGCAGGAGCTTCGCCCACGCCGTGCGCCGCAGCCCGAGGGCCCGGAGCACGCTGTACCAGGCCAAGCTGCGCACCGCGCCCGGCACGCCCCGGCGGGGGCCGTCATAGGGTCGGTACCCCTGGTCCAGGATCCGCGCTTCACTCACGGTCGGCCCCCTGGGTGGCGAGGAAGACGTCCTCGAGCGTTGCCGTCTTGCGCTGGACCCGCCGCAGGCCGACGTCGAGGTGAGCGGCGGCGTCCCGCACGGCGTCGGCGGCCACATCCTCGGCGGCGTCGATGACCAGGCGGGAGCCGTCCTGCTCGACGCAGAGCCCGGCGGCCCGCAGGCGGAAGGCGAGGGGTCCGGCGTCCCCGTCGACGACGACCACCAACCCGCCGTCGCCGGTGCGGAGCTCGTCGAGACTCCCTTCGGTCACCACCCGACCATCGGTCAGGATCACCACGCCGTCACACACCCGCTCGACCTCTTCGAGCAGGTGCGACGACAACACGACGCTGATGCCGAACTCGTGGCCGATGCGACGAATGAGGTCGAGCATCGACTCGCGCTGCACCGGGTCGAGTCCGTTGGTGGGCTCGTCGAGCAGCAACAGGACGGGGTCATGGGCCAGGGCGGCGGCGAGCTTGACCCGCTGGCGTTGACCCGTCGACATGGTGCCGATCGGCCGGAACCGCTCCTCGCCCAGGCCGACCTGCCAGAGGGCGTCGCTGGCCCGGGCCGTGGCCTCCCGGTTCGGCAGGCCGTGGATCTCGGCCAGGTGGCGGACGAGGTCATGAGCCTTGACATCGGGCGGCAGGGCGTCGTGCTCGGGGGCGTAGCCGATGCGCTCGCGCACCTTCGGGCCGGCGATCGACGGGTCGAGTCCCAGGACCTCGAGGCTGCCTCCGTCAGGCCGATGGAGGCCCAGGATCATGCCGAGGAGCGTGGTCTTCCCGGCCCCGTTGGCGCCGAGCAGGCCAGTGACGCCGGCACCGATGCGGAACGTGGCCCCGGCGAGGGCCGTCGTCTCGCCCCAGCGCTTCACAACCGCGGTGCCGCGGACGACCGACATACCGGCCCGACGCTAGTGGCGCCCGCTCAGGTCACTAGATGGGAGTCGATCGGCTCGGCCACGTCGTACAGATCGCGGCCCACCTCCGCGTCGGTCACCAGGGTCTGATCGATGGGCGGGATCAGAAACGAGAGCCCGGCGCCCACCACGACGATGCCGGCCGCCAACAGAAGCGACGGCCGCGACGCGGCGGCGACCGCCGACTCGACGGCGCGTTGCAAGGCAGGCGGTGCGGCCGACGAGCCCACGCCACCGCGGTACACCTGCCCGAGGGCCCGGGCCTTCAGCGCCGGCGGCAACGACGTGGATGCGATGGCCGAGACGGCATGACGCTTGATCTGGGTGGACAGCACAGAGCCGATGATCGCCACCCCGAGGGCCGAGCCGACCTGGCGCACGGTGCTGTTGGCGCCGCTGGCGGCGCCGGCCTTGTCCGGCTCGACGTCGAAGAGGATCACGTTGGTGAGCTGCGAGCTTGCGAAGCCCACGCCCAAGCCGAACAGCAACAGGGCGGGAAGCAGGCGGGGGTAGCTCACCTCGGGCCGCAGGAGCAGACCCATCAGCACCAGGCCGCAGGCGTCGAGGATCAGCCCGAACCGCACGATCGTGGTGGTGCCGATCACGCGGGTGAGGCGCCCGCCGACCTGGGCGGCTATGAGGATGGCGAGACCCATGGGCACCAGCCACAGCCCGTTGGTGACGGCCGAGAGGCGCTTGCCGTCCTGCAGGAACACGGGCAGCACGAAGAGCATGCCGAGCTGGCCCATGGCGAGGACCAGCGAGGTGATGAGGCCGTACCGGAAGCAGCGGTGTCGAAGCTGGCCGAACTCGAACAGGGGGCTGTTGCCAGCCAGCTCCTTGCGGCGCTCGACCACCACGAAGGTGGCGAGCAGCCCAGCGGCCACGGCGAAGATCAGGGGGATGACTGACACCGGTCGGGTGGCCGGCCAGAGCGAGGTGACGTCGGCCAGCGGGCGCCACCAGCCATACGTACCGGCCTGGCTGATGCCGAACACCAGGCTGAACATCCCGCTGGCCACCAGCAGAGCGCCGGGCAGGTCGAGCCGCTCACGCCGCTCGTTCGGCGGGTCGGGGCGCATGAGGAGAAGCGCACCCAGCACGGCGATCGGGGTCACGATCACGTTGATGCGGAACGCCCACCGCCACGAGTGGTAGGTCGTGAGGTAGCCGCCCAGGATCGGGCCGAAGGCCACGGCGGCGCCGGCCACCGCGCCCCACGCGGCGAAGGCGGTGGCCCGCTCCCGGCCCCGGAACGTGTTGGAGATGATGGCGAGCGTCGCCGGCATCATCATCGCCGCCCCGATGCCCTCGATCACCGCCTCGCCCACGAGGAGCTCGGGGACGGACTGGGCGAGGGACGCCACCAGCGAGCCGATGCCGAAGACGGTGGCGCCGATGATGAACATGCGCCGGGCGCCGTAGAGGTCGCCCAAACGTCCGCCGATGACCAGCAGGGTGGCGAAGGTCAGCGAGTAGCCGGTCACCACCCACTGGACCGAGGGGAGCGTGGTGTGGAGCTCTCGGATGATGGTGGGGATGGCGACCGTCAGCACGGTGTTGTCCACCACCACTATGAGCAGAGCCATGATCACGATGGCGAGGGTCAACCATCGCTTCGGGTCGGGCTCTATCATCCAACTGGATGATAACGGCACGTGAACGGAACCCCGAACGGAGTCGGGAGCGCTTGCTGGAGGCTGCCCTCGAGGAGTTCGCCGACAAGGGCTATGCCGGGGCGCGGGTCGAGGCCATCGCCGGCCGGGCTGGTCTCAACAAGCAGCTCATCTCCCACCATTTCGGCGGCAAGGAAGGGCTCTACCGGGCCGTCATGGAGTCACGGTTCGACCGGCCCGGGGGCGAGCTGGCCGGCGCCGAGCTCGAGCTTCCCGGCGGCCTGGCCGCACTGTTCGACCGGGCCACGTCCGACCCCCAATGGGCGAGAGTCCTGCTGTGGGAGGCGCTGGAGGGCAGCAGCAGCGCCGGCGACGAGCGGCGCAAGGAGCGCTACGCCCATCGCCTCGCCTGGATCGAGGCCGAGCAGGCGGGGGGCAACCTGCCCGCCGACCTCGACCCCGGCCTCCTGTTGCTGTCCCTCCTCGGTGCGGCCGTCTACCCGCTGCTGGTGCCCCGGGCGGTCGAGCTCATCACCGGCCTGAAGCCGCAGGGCCGTACGTTCCGCCGCCGCTACCGCGAGCACCTGGGCCGCCTGGCCGAGGTGCTCGGTCGTTAGCCAACGAGATGGGTGTCGACCGGCTCCACGACGTCGTAGAGGTCGCGGCCGAGCTCGGTGTCGGCGACGGGGCGGCGGTCGGGCGGGATGAGGAAGGCCAGCGCCGCACCGGTGCCGAGGATGGCGGCGGCGACGAGCAAGGCGATGCGGGCCGATGACGCCAGGCCGCCGCTGGCGAGGATCGCCCCCATGACGGCGACGCCGAGGGCGGAGCCCACCTGGCGGACGGTGGTGTTGGCGCCGCTGGCCACGCCGGCCTTGTCGGCGGCGATCTCGGAGAGGATCAGGTTGGTGAGCTGCGAACTGGCCAGGCCGACACCGATGCCGAAGACGGTGAACGCCGGCAGGAGGCGGAGGAAGGTGACGTCGGGGCGGAGCAGGAGCGCCATGCCGAGCAGGCCGACGGCGTTGAGCACCAGGCCGACGCGGACAAGCGTGGTGGTGCCCACGACGCGGGTCAGGCGGCCGCCGACCTGGGCGAAGACGAGGATGGCGAGGCCGACCGGCAGCATCCACAACCCGTTGGTCGCCGGCGTGAGGTGCTTGACGTCCTGGAGGAACACCGGGAGCACGAAGAACTGGCCCATCTGGCCCATGGCCAGGACGAGCTGGGCCACCAGCCCGTAGCGGAAGCGCAGGTGCCGCAGCTGGCCGAACTCGAAGAGCGGGCCGGTGCCGGCCTGCTCCTTGCGGCGCTCGAGGAGGACGAAGGAGACGAGGGCCACGGCGGCGACGACGAACGCCAGCGGGATCACCGGGTCGCTCCAGCCGTACGTCTCACTCTGGCTGATGCCGAACACGAGGCTGAACGTGCCGCTGCCGATGAGCAGCGCCCCCGGCAGGTCGAGCCGCTCGTGCCGGCCGGTCGCGTCGTCTCGCCGGACGAGGAGGTAGGCGCCGGCCACGGCGATCGGGGCCACGAGCACGTTGATGCGGAACGCCCACCGCCAGGAGTGGTAGGTCGTGAGATAGCCGCCGACGACCGGCCCGAAGGCCATGCCCGCGCCCATCACCGCGCCCCAGGCGGCGAAGGCGGTGGCTCGCTCGTGGCCCTTGAACGTGTTGGAGATGATGCTGAGGCTGGCCGGCATCATCAGCGCCGCGCCGACGCCTTCGATCACCGACTCGCCGATGATCAGGACGCCCACCGAGGTGGCCACCGACGCCAGCGCCGAGCCCGCGCCGAACAGGGCGGCGCCCACCATGAACGTGCGCCGGGGCCCGTAGAGGTCGCCGAGCCGTCCGCCGATGACGAGGAGGCTGGCGAACGTGAGTGAGTAGCCGGCGATCACCCACTGGATCGAGGCCAGGCTGGTGTGGAGCTCGCGCACCATCGTCGGGATGGCCACGTTCAGCACCGTGTTGTCCATGACGATCAGCACGAGCGCCAGGATCAGGACGGCGAGGCTCAGCCATCGCCTTGGATCGTCGTCGGGCTCCGCCATCCCACGGATGTAGCACGCCCGGTGTCGTCAGTGCCGGCTGTACTCCGCGACGTCGACCAGCGGTGGCCGTTCGCCCCAGTGCACCGGCGCCGGCGGGAGGTCGATCCTCCCGAGCACCACGTCGTCCGGGAGGCGGTCGACGCCGGCCCGCCGCAGGGCGGTCATGAGCACGATGGTGGCCATGGGGCCGAGGTCCTCGAGCGGCCGGTTGCGGTGCGTGCGCACCCCGAGGTCGACCTGGGCCAGGCCGTCGAGCCCGCACAGCTCGGCGGCGTCGATCACCAAGCCGATGTCGACGCCGTAGCCCTCCACGAACGGCAGGCGCTCGAACACGTCACGCCGGGCGGCGAACTCGCCGGCCAGGGGCTGGACCATGTCGGCCAGATGGGGGAACAGCAGGTGCAGCACCGGCCGGGCCACCAGCTCGGTGACCCGCCCGCCGCCTCGTGGGGAGCCGTCGCCGGGGCGCTCGTAGTACGCCTTCAGGAAGCCGAGCGACTCGTCGAGCAGGAACGGCCCGAGCAACCCGGTCACGAAGTGCGGCTGGAAGTCCCAGAGGTCGGCGTCGCAGAACGCCACCACGTCGCCGGTCGAGGAGGCCACCGCCTTCCAGAGGGCTTGGCCCTTGCCCGGACCGTCGCCATAGGCGGTCAGCACCTCGGCTGCTCGCACGACCCTGGCGCCGGCCGCCGTCGCGACGTCGCCCGTGCCGTCGTCGGAGTGGTCGTCGACCACCACCACCTCGTCGACAAGTGGATGCTCGGCGATGCGGGTCACGATCTCGCCCACCGTCCCGGCCTCGTTGCGGGCCGGCAGGCACACCGACGTGGTGCGTCGGCCCTTCGCCTCGGTCAGCGCGACGACGTCGAGGTCGCGGTGGTCGATCCGCCGGATTGGCACCCCGCCATCATGGCCTGGGCGCCTCACCGTCACGACACGACGAAGACGGGGAACCCTGGCGCCACGGCGAGGATCTGCTCGTCGGTGGCCTTCTCGTCGAGGCCGTCGAAGAAGGTGCCGACCTCCCACTTCCATTGCTTGAGGTACGCACGGATGACGGCGGGCTTCTCGGCGTCGGCCAGCTCGATGACGTGGATCGGCTGGACCTTCCGACCCAGCCGAAGCTCGCCCCCGCCGGCCACCCGGATGTTCTTGACCCACTCGGCGTGGCCTCGGGGAGCGATGAGGTAGCGGTGGCCATCGAGGTCGAGGGGGTTGACGGGGACGGTCCGCCACTCGCCGGACGTCCGGCCGCGCACGGCGAGGACGTGCGAGCCCTTCACGCTCAGGCCGAGGCGGGTCAGCAGCGCCACGAGTGGGTTCATCAAGTGCCGGGTGAAGAACCCTGGGCGGAGGTATCGGTCGGTCCCGGTCATCGGAACTCCTTTCGACAGCACTGCTCTCGCTCTTGTGCAGTTCACCGCCTACGACGCCTTCTTCGACCTCCAGATGAACCGTACGGGAACGCTGCTGCTCGGGCCCTTGACGCACCTTCGGATCCTCGAAGGCGCCGGCCTCGTCGTGACGCAGCGGAGGGCCGGGAGAAGTTGCACTTCCTCAACCCGATACCCATCCGGCTCATCCATGACCGGTGGATCGACAAGTACACGGAGCGCCAGATCTCGGCGCTCACCGATCTCAAGGCCACCCCCGAGAAGATCTGGGAGGCCATCACCACGCCCGAGTGGACGGTCCGCTACGGCTACGGCACGCGGTCGGACTACGACCTCCGCCCTGGCGGCCGCTACCAGGGGGTCGGCGTGGCCGGCGAGGGCGACTTCCTCACCGTCGAGGGCGAGGTGCTCGAGCTCGATCCGCCCCAGAAGCTGGTCCAGACCTACCGCCTCATGTTCACCCCCGAGCTCGCCGCCGAGCCCTTCACCCAGGTGACGTGGGAGCTCGAGGACCAGGGCGACGGGGTCACGCTGCTCCGGGTCACCCACGATCTGGTCGGCGCGCCCTTGACCGCGGTCGGCATCGCCGGCGAGCACGCCGAATTCGGTGGCGGCTGGCCGATGATCCTCGACAGCCTCAAGGCCCTGCTCGAGGACTGACGCCCGGATCGGTGCGGCCGGCGAGAATCGCCGGCCGCACCGATGAGTTCTCGGCCCATGCGATGTCACATCACCAACCGCCATGACGTCATACCAGTGACCACCACCCCCCTGGGAGCACAGCGATGAGCAACGAACTTCGAGCAATCCGGACAAAGCCATCGCTCTTCGCCCGGCTCGGGCCGTGGTGCCACGACCGGCGAAAGCTCGTGCTCGCCCTCTGGATCGTGGGCCTGATCCTCGTCAACGGGGTGGCTGGCGGGATCGGCAACGACTTCAAGGACGACTTCAACCTCCCGAACGTGGAGTCCAAGCAGGGGCTCGACATCCTCAACAGCCACTTCGGCGGGCAGGGTGCCGGCCTCCTGGGCACCATCGTGTTCGAGGCCAAGCAGGGCGTCGACGACCCCGCCGTCGAGCGGGCCATGCAGGGGCTGTTCGCCAAGATCGCCAAGATCAAGGACGTCCGACGCGTCGGCAGCCCCTACGTCCAGGGGGGCGAGCGCCAGGTCGGCAAGGACGGCACGATCGCCTACGCCGAGGTCGAGTTCTCCGAGCACACGAAGTTCCCCCGGATCGGCAAGGTCCGTGACCAGATCCTCGACGAGGTGCCGTCGGTCGACGGGGTCGACGTGAAGCTCGGCGGCTTCGTCTTCGCCAAGTTCGAGCAGCCCAAGACCGAGGCCCTCGGCCTGGCCTTCGCCATCGTCATCCTGATCCTCGCCTTCGGCTCGGTGCTGGCCATGGGCCTGCCGGTGGGCGTGGCCCTGTTCGGCATCGGCATCGGCGGCGGCATCACCACGCTGCTGAGCCAGGTGCTGTCGGTGCCGGAGTTCGCCACCTTCCTCGGGATCATGATCGGCCTGGGGGTCGGCATCGACTACGCCCTGCTGATCGTCACCCGGTACCGCGAGCAGCTCCACGCCGGCCACACGGTCCGCGAGTCGGTGCAGATCGCCATGGACACCGCCGGTCGCTCGGTGCTCTTCGCCGGCGGCACCGTGGTGATCTCGCTCCTCGGCATGCTGCTGATGGGGGTCAAGTTCGTGCAGGGCCTGTCGGTCAGCGCCGCCGGCACCGTCGCCGTCACCGTGCTGGCCTCCCTCACCCTGCTGCCCGCCATCCTCGGCTTCGCCGGCGAGAAGGTCGAGCGCACCCGGTTGCGGGGGCTCCTCGCATCGGGCTTCGTGGCTCTGGCCCTCGTCGGCGTCGGCCTCGGCGTGCCGGCCCTGACGATGGTCGGCGGTGTGCTGGCGGTCGTCACGCTGATCGCCGGCATCTGGGCCGGGCCGCTGAAGAAGGAGGTCCACCCCAGCCGGCCCAAGCCGCTGCGGGAGACGGCCGCCTACCGGTGGAGCCGGGTCATCCAGCACCGCCCCTGGCGGGCGGCGATCGGTGGCACCCTCGTCCTCCTCGTGCTCGCCGTGCCCGTGCTCGGCCTGCGGCTCGGGTTCTCCGACGAGAGCAACTTCGCCCAGAAGACGAGCACCAAGCAGGCCTACGACCTCCTGGTCAAGGGCTTCGGCCCCGGCTTCAACGGCCCGGTCCTGCTCGTGGCCCAGCTGCCGGCCGGCACGTCGATCGACGACCTGGCCCCGATCGGCAAGGCCATCGCCGCCGACCCGGGCGTCGCCTTCGTGGCCCCGCCCGTCGCCGACGACCCGTCGTCGCCCACTGCTGTCCTGTGGAACGTGGCGCCCACCACCGGCCCCCAGGACGAGGCGACGACCGCCCTCGTCCACCGGCTGCGTGACAAGGTCCTGCCGCCGGTCGAGCAGGCGACGGGCCTCGACATCAAGGTCAGCGGCAACGTCGCCGTCAACGTCGACTTCGCCAACCTGCTCTCGTCGCGGCTCCCGTGGTTCTTCGGCGCCGTGC
>JAOBWJ010000148.1 GCA_025463335.1 Acidimicrobiales bacterium | reverse complement strand
ACCTTGCGGATCGTTTCGCGGTAAGCCACTTGCGGCTTGCCGACGGTCGCTTCGACGCCGAATTCGCGCTTCATGCGGTCAACGATAATTTCCAGGTGCAGCTCGCCCATACCACCGATGATGGTCTGGCCCGACTCTTCGTCGGTCTTGACGCGGAACGACGGATCTTCCTGTGCCAGGCGGTTCAGCGCCAGGCCCATTTTTTCCTGGTCGGCCTTGGTCTTCGGCTCGACGGCCTGCTGGATCACCGGCTCAGGGAACACCATCTTTTCCAAGGTGATGATCGCCGATGGATCGCACAGGGTTTCGCCGGTGGTCGCGTCTTTCAGGCCGACCGCAGCGGCGATGTCGCCGGCGTGTACTTCCTTGATTTCTTCGCGCTGGTTAGCGTGCATCTGCAAAATACGGCCAAGACGCTCTTTCTTGTTCTTGATCGGATTGTAGACAGTGTCGCCCGACTTGATCGTGCCCGAGTAGACGCGGAAGAAGATCAACTGGCCGACGAACGGGTCGGTCATGATCTTGAATGCCAGCGCAGCGAATTTCTCGTTGTCGTCCGCTTTGCGGCTGACTGGCTGGTCGTCTTCATCCATGCCTTGCACTGGCTTGATGTCGATTGGCGACGGCAGGTATTCGATCACGCCGTCCAGCATGGCTTGCACGCCCTTGTTCTTGAAGGCGGTGCCGCACATCATCGGGACGATTTCCGACGCCAGCGTACGGGCGCGGAGGGCAGCCTTGATCTCGGCTTCCGACAGGTCGCCTTCTTCCAGGTACTTGTTCATCAGTTCGTCGGTGGACTCGGCTGCTGCCTCGACCATTTTCAGGCGCCACTCGTCAGCCTGGTCTTTCAACTCAGCTGGAATCTCGCGGTAGTCGAACTTCATGCCTTGCGACGCGTCGTCCCAGTAGATAGCCTTCATCTTGACCAGATCGACCACGCCCAGGAAGTTCTCTTCGGCGCCGATCGGGATCTGCAGCGGGATCGGGTTCGCCTTCAGGCGCGCGCGCATCTGCTCGTAGACCTTGAAGAAGTTCGCGCCGGTGCGGTCCATCTTGTTGACGAAGGCCAGGCGCGGCACTTTGTACTTGTTGGCTTGGCGCCACACGGTTTCCGACTGTGGCTGCACGCCGCCGACTGCGCAGTAAACCATGCAGGCGCCGTCGAGCACGCGCATCGAGCGTTCGACTTCAATCGTGAAGTCGACGTGGCCCGGGGTGTCGATGATGTTGATCCGGTGGTCCTGCCAGAACGTGGTGGTGGCAGCCGAGGTGATCGTGATGCCGCGCTCTTGCTCCTGGATCATGTGATCCATGACCGCGGCGCCCTCGTGGACCTCGCCGATCTTGTAGGTCTTGCCGGTGTAGTAGAGGATCCGCTCGGTCGTGGTGGTCTTGCCCGCGTCGATGTGGGCCATGATGCCGATGTTGCGGTAGCGCTCGAGTGGGATGGGATTCGCCATCTGCTTCGTCTCAGTTCACGTTCGTTTGCCAGTTCCATGCCACGACCGGGTCCTGCAGCGCAGGCCCGGTCGTGAACAGAGCTCTCAGAGCTCCGAGGATGCGGATGTGGGTGGGGGTGTGCGCACTACCAGCGGTAGTGAGCGAAGGCCTTGTTGGACTCGGCCATCTTGTGGAGGTCCTCGCGACGCTTGACCGAGGCACCGATGCCGTTGCTGGCATCGAGGATCTCGTTCGCCAGGCGCTCGGCCATGGTCTTCTCCCGGCGCTGCCGCGAGTAGCCGACCAGCCAGCGGATGGCGAGGGTGTTGGCCCGACGGGGCTTCACCTCGACGGGCACCTGGTAGGTGGCGCCACCGACGCGGCGGCTGCGGACCTCGAGCTGGGGGCGGACGTTGTCCACCGCACGCTTGAGGGCGCCGACCGGATCGTCGGTCCCGGTCTTGGTGGCGACGATCTCGAGCGCCCCGTAGACGATGCGCTCGGCCGTGGAGCGCTTGCCGCGCTGCAAGACCTTGTTGACGACCTGGGTGACCACGACCGATCGGTAGATCGGATCGGGCATGAGCTCACGGCGGGGTGCGGGACCCTTGCGGGGCATGTCAGCTTTCCTTCTTGGCGCCGTAGCGGCTACGGGCCTGCTTGCGATCCTTCACACCGGAGGTGTCGAGGGTGCCACGGATGATCTTGTAGCGAACGCCGGGAAGGTCCTTCACACGGCCACCACGGACCATGACGATGGAGTGCTCCTGGAGGTTGTGGCCCTCGCCGGGGATGTAGGCGGTGACCTCGACGCCGCTCGACAGGCGCACGCGGGCGACCTTGCGGAGGGCGGAGTTCGGCTTCTTCGGGGTGTTGGTGTACACCCGGGTGCAGACGCCGCGGCGCTGCGGGGCGCCCTTCAGCGCCGGGGTCTTGCCCTTGGTGGGCTTGTCCTGCCGACCCTTGCGGACCAGCTGCTGGATGGTGGGCACGAAGAAACCTCTCGACGACTGCGGCGGCCCCCAGAAGCGACGACATCCGTCGCTGGGCCGAGGGTCCATGCTAAAGGTGCGCACCGACCACTCGCAAACCCCTGACCCGGGCGATCGCGCCATCTCTGCCCAGATGTGCGACCGGGAGGCCCGCGGGCCCCTCCGTTCGGGGTGGATCAGGGGTCCAGGGGCGGAGCAAGCGGGCCACCCGCCTCGAGCGCGGCGACGTGCTGTTCGGCCCGCGCCACGCGCTCGGGACTAGCCCCCCAGCCCCGGAGCAGGTCGGACTGCAAGATGCGGGCGAGGCGCCGACCGTCGAAGGCCTTCGGGTTCAGTGGGGCCAGGTTCGAGGTGAGGAGCACGCCGGTCAGCGCGGCCGCCCAGCGGATCACCAGGTCCATCGGATCGTCGCCGTCGAGGTGGGTGATCGCTCGCAGCTCCCGGCCCTCGACCACCGCGCCGCTGGCCTCGTCGAGCAGGGTCAGTGCTGCGGGCAGCACCCGGTAGTGCTCCTCGGGCGGCACGGTCTGCCCGGACTCGCTGATCAGCGCGTGGAGGAACGCGGCCTCCTGCGGGAAGGTGTCGACCGACGCCACCCAGAACCGGCCGAACACGGCGAGGCGGGCCACGGAGGCGGCCGCAGGGTCGTCCCAGCCGGACAGCACGGCATCGCTACGGTCCCGGATGAGGTGGTACGACTCGGTGAGGCGCTCGATCGCCTCTCGCTGGAGCTCGGCCACGAGGGCGCCCTTGGCCGGGAAGTACGTGTACACGGTGCCCACCGCGGCGTCGACCTCATCCGCGAGCCGCTGCATCGTCAGCGCCCGCAACCCGTCGCGGCCGGCGATGTCCATCGCCGCGGCCAGGTAGGCGCGCTCGCGCTCGAGGCGGTTGCGGGCCCGGCGACCGGCGGCCGCGGTCTCCACCACGACAGGGAGAGCGTCGACACCGGCATCGATCGGGGTGGTGGACATGGCCGACGCAGCGTACCGGTCCGTCCGAGGCGGGCCCGTGACGGGCCCGGACGCGCCATGCCCCCGGCGGGGGAGGCCAGGGGCATGGTGCATGGTCGGTGGATCGGGCGGGATCTCGGGCGGTTCTTGATCCATGGTGCCCACCCGCCCGTGAGCGAACCGTGAACGCCTCGCCGGGCCCCGGGGCTCCAGGCGTCCCCCATCCAGGTCAGCCCGCGACGGGCGCGAGGTTGGCGAAGGCGCGGGCACGGTCGATCGCCGCCAGCCGGGCGTCGGCATCGGCCGGGCCGACCAACCGGTAGAACGCGGCGTACTCGGCACGGAGCGCACCGTCGGCGTGGACGAGCCAGGGCATCGCCTGGCGCCGGGGCACGCGGACCACGTCGGGCACCTCGAGGGTGCCGAAGACCCGATCCCAGAGTGGCGTGGTCACGCCGTGGTTGGCCATCGGGTGCCCATGGTGGTGGTGGAAGTGGTGGCGCCGGACCCAGGCTGTGTACCGGCCACGCGGAGCCTTGGCGTGGGAGCGCTCGTGCACCTGCTCGTAGATCCCGTACCCGAGGAGCCAGCCGGCATAGACGGGCAGACCGGCGATGGCCCCGCCGAACTGCCATGCCCCGAGGGCCAGGCCGCTCGGGAGGAAGAGCACCGCGCCGACCACGACGATCCCGATCCACGACAGGAGCGGCCGCCCAGGGTTGTTCTCGGGGTCGGCATGGTGGACCAGGTGCTCGCGCGACGGCATTCCCTTCCCGACCATCTCGTGCATGACGAAGCGATGGAGCACGTACTCCGCCAGCGTCCAGGCGAACAGGCCGGCCGCGAGGAGGCCGAGGCTGCGGAGGAGGGTGAGGGCGAGCATGTCCGAAGGTCCCCTGGTCGATGAATGACGTTCATGAGTCGAACGTTGCTCAAACTATGAATGGTATTCAGCTTGCCGTCAACCGCTCCGCCTGCGGCATCGGTCACCTCGGGCGCGACGAAGGGCGCCCCGCAGGGCGCCCTTCGTTCCAGGATCTCCGTTCCGGCCCGCAGGCCGGGTGGGGATCAGTTCTCGGCTTCGGCTCCCACCGCGGTGGGGAGGTCGATGACCTCGGCGACCTCGGAGGCGTTGGCCTCCGCGGCCTGGTGGGCCAGCCACTCGGCGTCGTCGATCTCCTCGCCATCGGAGGAGTAGAAGGCCATGGGCTGGTACTCCGGAGCGTGGGTCTCGATATCGCGGTACACGTGCATGCCGGTACCGGCCGGGATGAGCTTGCCGATGATGATGTTCTCCTTGAGCCCGACCAGGGAGTCGGACTTGGAGTCGATCGCCGCTTCGGTGAGGACCCGGGTCGTCTCCTGGAAGGAGGCGGCCGAGAGCCACGAATCGGTGGCGAGCGAGGCCTTGGTGATGCCCATCAGCTCCACGCGGCCTTCGGCGGGGCGCTTGCCCTCCTCGACCAGGAGCTTGTTGGCATCGGCGAAGGCCTTCTGGTCGACCCGCTCCCCCGGAAGGAAGTCGGAGTCGTTGGTCTCCAGCACCGTCACCCGGCGGGTCATCTGGCGGACGATGAGCTCGATGTGCTTGTCGTGGATCGACACGCCCTGCTCGCGGTACACCTTCTGGACCTGCTCGACGAGGTAGCTCTGGGTCTCCCGAACGCCGCGGATCTCGAGGAGCTCCTTGGGGTCGCGGGCACCCTCGACGAGGGCGTCGCCGGCTTCCACCTCGGCGCCGTCCTCGATCTCGAGGCGGGCCACGCCGGGGACGATGTAGGCGTCCTCGGTGCCGTCGTCGCCGACGATGGTGATGACACGGCCCTTGCCCTCGTCCTCGCCGATCCGGACCACACCCGAGGTGCGAGCCAGGGTGGCCTTGCCCTTCGGCGACCGAGCTTCGAAGAGCTCGACCACGCGGGGGAGGCCGCCGGCGATGTCGGAGCCGGCGATGCCGCCGGTGTGGAAGGTCCGCATGGTGAGCTGCGTGCCGGGCTCGCCGATCGACTGGGCGGCGATGACGCCCACCGCTTCACCGACCTCGATGGCCTTGTTGGTGGCCAGCGACATGCCGTAGCTGGCACCGGAGATGCCGGCGACGGAGTCGTCGGTGAGCGGCGACAGCACGCGGACCCGCGTGACGGACTCGTCGTCGCGCAGCTTCTCCATGATGTCCTGGTCGACGACGGTGCCCTTGGGGAACACCGTGCCGTCGACGCAGGTCACGTCGTTGGCGAGGGTGCGGCTGTAGAGGCGGGTCTCCATGTAGGTGCGCTTGGCACCGGTGTCGGGCCCGATGTCCTCGAGCCAGATCCCACGGATCGGGGAGCCGGTGGCTTCGGCCCGCACGAAGGGATCCTCGTCGTTGATGATCAGCTCCTGGGCCACGTCGACGAGGCGCCGGGTCAGGTAGCCGGAGTCGGCGGTCCGCAGGGCGGTGTCGACCAGGCCCTTGCGGGCGCCGGGGGTGGCGATGAAGTACTCCAGCATCTCCAACCCCTCACGGAAGTTGGACTTGATGGGGCGGGGGATCATGTCGCCACGAGGGTTGGCCACCAGGCCACGCATGCCGGCGATCTGACGCACCTGCATCATGTTTCCGCGAGCACCCGAGCCCACCATCATGTCGATGGGGTTGAACTGCACCTTCTTGAGGTTCTTCTCCATCGCGGTACGCACCATGTCGGTGGCATCGGTCCAGATCTCCACCTCCTTCTGGCGCCGCTCGCCGTCGGTGATGATGCCCCGACGGAACTGGTCCTCGACCTTCTGGGCCTGGAGCTCGTGGTCCTCCATGATCCCGGCCTTCTCCGGCGGCGTCTTGACGTCGTCGATGGAGATGGTGATGCCGGACTGCGACGCATAGCGGAAGCAGAGGTTCTTGATGGCGTCGAGGCTGCCGGCCACGGTGCCCTTGGCCTCGTGGTTGGCGAGGCGGTTGGCGATGTCGCCCATCACCTTCTTGTCGACACGGCGGTTGATGTACTCGAAGGACTCGGGCAGCGCCTGGTTGAAGTAGAGCCGGCCGGCGGTGGTGCGCTCTTCGCACACGCGATCGCCGCGCTCGTCCAGCCCGCGGTACTCGATGAGGGTGTGGAGCGCGATGTCTCCGGCCTCATAGGCCCGTTCCACCTCGTGGATGCGGCGGAACGGACGGCCTTCGCCGTGGCTCCCTGCCACCTCCTCGGTGAGGTAGTAGGCGCCGATGATCATGTCCTGGGTGGGCGTGACCAGCGGGCGACCGTGGGCGGGCGACAGCACGTTGTTGGCCGACAGCATCAGCACTCGAGCCTCCGCCTGGGCCTCGGCCGACAGCGGCAGGTGGACAGCCATCTGATCGCCGTCGAAGTCGGCGTTGAAGGCGGTGCACACCAGCGGGTGGATCTGGATGGCCTTGCCCTCGACGAGCACGGGCTCGAAGGCCTGGATGCCGAGACGGTGCAGGGTGGGCGCCCGGTTCAACATGACCGGGTGCTCCTTGATCGCCTCCTCGAGCACGTCCCAGACCTGGGGCCGGCGACGCTCCACCATGCGCTTGGCCGACTTGATGTTCTGGGCCAGCTCGGCGTCGACCAGCTTCTTCATCACGAAGGGCTTGAAGAGCTCGAGGGCCATCAGCTTGGGCAGGCCGCACTGGTGCAGCTTGAGCGTGGGGCCGACCACGATGACCGAACGGCCCGAGTAGTCGACGCGCTTGCCGAGCAGGTTCTGGCGGAACCGGCCCTGCTTGCCCTTCAACATGTCCGAGAGGGACTTGAGGGGGCGGTTGCCCGGGCCGGTGACCGGACGGCCACGACGGCCGTTGTCGAACAGGGCGTCGACCGCTTCCTGCAGCATCCGCTTCTCGTTGTTCACGATGATCTCGGGAGCCCCGAGGTCGAGCAGGCGCTTCAGGCGGTTGTTGCGGTTGATGACGCGGCGGTACAGGTCGTTGAGGTCCGAGGTCGCGAAGCGGCCACCGTCGAGCTGGACCATCGGGCGCAGCTCGGGCGGGATGACCGGCACGACGTCGAGGATCATGGCCCGGGGGTCGTTGATCCGCTTGCCGTGCTCGTCGCGCTGGTTGAACGAGGCGACGATCTTCAGGCGCTTGATGGCCTTCTGCTTGCGCTGGGCCGACAGGGGGCGCTGGCCCTCCTGGGGGTCGATCGCGGCGCGGAGCTTGACCTCTTCGACGTCGAGATCGAGCTCGTTGATGAGCGACTTGATGGCATCGGCGCCCATGCCGCCCTCGAAGTACTCGCCGTAGCGGTCCTCGAGCTCGCGCCACAGCATCTCGTCTTCGATGATCTGGCGGGAGAACAGGCTCTTGAACTCGTCGAAGGCCCGGGTGAGCACGTCGAGCTCCAGCTCGTAGCGCTCGCGGATCATCGCGAGGTCCTTGTCGGCCTGCTTCTGGCGGGCCTTCAGGTCCGCGTCCTTGGCGCCTTCCTTCTCGAGTCCGGCGATCTCGCCCTCGAGGTCTTCCATGCGGCGGGCCAGCTCGAGCTCGCGGTCCTTCTCGATGGCTTCGCGCTCGGCGAGCACCTCGGCCTCGAGCGACGGCAGGTCCTGGTCGCGCTTCTCCTCGTCGACGGAGACGACGAGGTTGGCGGCGAAGTAGATGACCTTCTCCAGCTGTTTGGCCTTCAGCTCCTCACGGGGCTCGGTGCCCATGAGCAGGTAGGCCAGCCACGAGCGGGTGCCGCGGAGGTACCAGATGTGGACGGTGGGGGCGGCGAGCTCGATGTGGCCCATGCGCTCGCGCCGGACCTTGGAGCGGGTGACCTCCACGCCACAGCGCTCGCAGATGATGCCCTTGAAGCGCACCCGCTTGTACTTGCCGCAATAGCACTCCCAGTCCTTGGTCGGACCGAAGATCTTCTCGCAGAAGAGTCCGTCCTTCTCCGGCTTGAGCGTGCGGTAGTTGATGGTCTCCGGCTTCTTGACCTCGCCGTTGGACCACATGCGGATGGAGTCCGCAGTGGCAAGGCCGATTCGGAGCTGGTCGAAGTTGTTGACGTCGAGCATGTGTTTTGTTCTCTCTTCTCGATCAGATCCGGATCAGACGCGCTCGGCCCGGCGACGCTCGTCCTCTTCGTCCGACCCACGTTCGGGCCGTGAGAGGTCGATGCCGAGCTCCTCAGCGGTGCGGAAGACGTCTTCGTCGAGCTCCCGCATCTCGATCTCATTGCCGTCGACGGCCAGGACCTCGACGTTGAGGCACAGGGCCTGCATCTCCTTGATGAGCACCTTGAAGGACTCGGGGATGCCGGGCTCGGGGATGTTCTCGCCCTTGACGATGGCCTCGTAGACCTTCACGCGACCGAGCACGTCGTCGGACTTGATGGTGATCAGTTCCTGCAGGCAGTAGGCGGCGCCGTAGGCCTCGAGGGCCCACACCTCCATCTCACCGAAGCGCTGGCCGCCGAACTGCGCCTTCCCGCCCAGCGGCTGCTGGGTGATCATCGAGTAGGGGCCGGTGGACCGGGCGTGGATCTTGTCGTCCACGAGGTGGGCCAGCTTCAGGATGTACATGTACCCGACGGTGATCGGGTTGTCGTACGGCTCGCCGGTGCGACCGTTGTAGAGCATGGTCTTGCCGTCGGCCTGGATGAGCCGGCCGCCGTCGCCGTACTCCTCGTACGGGGACTCGGGCGTGAGGTTCGTGAGGATCTGCTGGATGGTGGGGTGCTTCTTGGCCGCGGTCTCCTCGTCCCAGAAGGCACCGTCGAACACCGGGGTGGCGATGAGCTTGGCCGGGGCCGTGGCCGGACGGGTCTTGGTCTCGTTGCGGATCGCTTCGTCGCCGACCTTGCCGGACTTCTCGTGATCCCAGCCCCAGCGGGCGGCGTAGCCCAGGTGGGCCTCCATGACCTGGCCCACGTTCATGCGGGATGGGACACCGAGGGGGTTCAAGATGATGTCGACCGGGCTGCCATCAGCGAGGAACGGCATGTCCTCGATGGGCAGGATCCGGCTGATGACGCCCTTGTTGCCGTGGCGACCGGCGAGCTTGTCGCCCACGCTGATCTTGCGGCGCTGGCCGACGTAGACCTTCACCAGCTGGTTGACGCCGGGGGGCAGCTCGTGGCCGTCGTCGCGGGTCTGCACCCGGACGTCGATGACCTTGCCGGTCTCGCCGTGCGGGACCTTGAGGGACGTGTCACGGACCTCGCGGGCCTTCTCACCGAAGATGGCGCGCAGGAGGCGCTCCTCGGGGGTGAGCTCGGTCTCGCCCTTGGGGGTGACCTTGCCGACGAGCACGTCGCCGGCCTCGACCTCGGCGCCGATGCGGATGATCCCGCGCTCGTCGAGGTCGGCGAGGATGTCCTCGCTCAGGTTCGGGATGTCCCGGGTGATCTCCTCGGGACCGAGCTTGGTGTCGCGGGCATCGATCTCGTGCTCCTTGATGTGGATCGACGTGAGCACGTCGTCCTTCACCAGGCGCTGGCTGAGGATGATGGCGTCCTCGAAGTTGTAGCCCTCCCATGGCATGAAGGCCACGAGCAGGTTCTTGCCCAGGGCCAGCTCACCGTTGTCGGTGGAGGGGCCGTTGGCGAGGATGTCCCCGGCGTTGATCTTCTCGCCGGCGCTCACGATCGGGCGCTGGTTGATGCACGTGTCCTGGTTCGAGCGCTCGAACTTGTTCAGCTTGTAGGTGACGTTGCCCTGCGTCTTGTAGGCCACCTTGATGATCGTGCCGTCGACCTCGGTGATCACGCCGTCATCGGTGGCGATGATCATGTCGGCGGCGTCACGGGCCGCACGGGCCTCGATGCCGGTACCGATGTAGGGGGCCTCGGCCCGCACCAGCGGCACGGCCTGGCGCTGCATGTTGGCGCCCATGAGGGCGCGGTTGGCGTCGTCGTGCTCGAGGAACGGGATCAGCGCGGTGGCCACCGAGACGATCTGGCGCGGCGAGACGTCCATGAGCTGGACCTCGATGCCGGGCACGTACTGGATGTCGGTGGTGGCACCGAAGAAGATGTCCCGCTCGAGCTGGAGGCGGAGGTCTTCGAGGGATGCCGCCTGCGGGGAGCGGCGCACCAGCACGCGCTCCTGGGCGAAGGTGCCGTCGGGCGCGATCGGCGTGTTCGCCTGGGCGAGCACGTACTCCTCTTCGGTGTCGGCCGCGAGGTAGAGGATCTCGTTGGAGACCTTGCCGTTGTTGACCACCCGATACGGCGACTCGATGAAGCCGAACTCGTTCACCCGAGCGAACGTGGACAGCGCACCGATGAGGCCGATGTTCGGGCCTTCCGGCGTCTCGATCGGGCACATGCGGCCGTAGTGGCTGAAGTGCACGTCTCGAACCTCGAAGCCGGCGCGCTCACGGCTCAGGCCACCCGGGCCGAGGGCCGACAGGCGGCGACGGTGGGTGAGGCCCGACAGGGGGTTCACCTGGTCCATGAACTGCGAGAGCTGCGAGGTGCCGAAGAATTCCTTGATCGCCGCCACCACGGGGCGGATGTTGATCAGGGTCTGGGGCGTGATGGCCTCGACGTCTTGGGTGGTCATGCGCTCGCGGACCACCCGCTCCATGCGGGACAGGCCGATGCGGACCTGGTTCTGGATCAGCTCGCCGACCGACCGGATGCGACGGTTGGCGAAGTGGTCCTGGTCGTCCAGGCGGTAGCCCGGCGTGGCCTGCACGAGGTGCAGGAGGTAGGTGCACGCTGCGAGGACCTCGCAGCGGCTGAGCACCGGCTGGCCGGTCTCGGGGCGGTCGAGCAGCGGGGTGACGCCGTCGGCCATCAGGCCGCCGGTCACCGCCTCGGATGCCTTGCCACGGCCCTCGAGCATCGGGAACAGCTCGGCGATCTTCTCGATCTCGGCACCCAGCTTGCGGTCGAGCTTGTAGCGGCCGACCCGGCTGAGGTCGTAGCGACGGGACTCGAAGAAGGCGTTGCGGAAGTAGGCCTTGGCCGACTCCACCGACGGGGGCTCGCCGGGACGGGCCCGCTTGTAGATCTCCACCAGGGCTTCGTCCTGGGTGGTGGCGATGTCTCGCTCCTTCTCCCACTGGCCTTCGAGGAAGTCGAAGTGGCGGACGAAGGCCTCGAGGAAGCCGGGGGCGTTGGTCTCGTCGTACCCGAGGGCACGGAGGAGCACGAAGATGCCGAGGCGACGCTTGCGGGCGACGCGAGTGCCGGCCGTGACGTCCTTGCCGGGCTTCTGCTCGACGTCGAACTCGATCCACTCGCCGCGGTAGGGGTGGATCGTGCCGGTGACGAGCTGGTGCTTGGTCAGGTTTCGCAGGCGGAACCGCTCACCGGGCTGGAAGATCACGCCGGGCGAGCGCACGAGCTGGCTCACGACCACGCGCTCGGTGCCGTTGATGACGAAGGTGCCCTTCGTGGTCATCTTGGGGAAGTCCCCCATGAAGACCGTCTGCTCCTTGATCTCACCCGTGTTGGCGTTGATGAATCGAGCCCGCACGAAGATGGGGGCCGAGTACGTCATGTCCCGTTCCTTGCACTCCTCGACGGAGAACTTGGGGGTGGGACGGAGGTCTTCGTCGTTCGGGTCGAACTCGAGCTCGAGTTGGAGCGTCTCGGTGAAGTCCTTGATCGGCGAGATGTCGCGGAACGTGTCCGCCAATCCCTGATCGAGGAACCAGTCGAACGACTCACGCTGGATGGCGATGAGGTCCGGCAGGGGAAGGACGTCGTCAAGGTTCGCGAACGAATAACGGTCCCGGATGGTGGAACGAGAGGACAACGCAGGCTCCTCAGCAGATGCAGTTGATCACGCGGCGGTACTCGTGGCAGGGCGCGTCGCTTCGATCAACCATTTCTGAGAGCCAGCACGCTGCACCACGGCAACGGACGATGCTAGAGGGCCCAGCCGCGCGATGCCAACCACGACCCGCCGGTTCGTGGTGTTCCTTGCTCAGGTTGGGGGTGACGGTAAACCGAACCCCGCGCGGGGTCAAGGATTTCCTGGCCCCGATCTCACCCGTTCGGCGGGCGTACACGGCCCTGACGTGGCAGGTTCAGCCCGTGCTCGGGCGGGATGGGGTGGATCGCCCGGGTAAAGGGTTCGGGCCACCCAGGGCTCTCACGGAGCACATGGCCGGCGACAGCGCGTTTGACGAGTGGTACCGCCAGGCTCACGCCCGACTGCTGAACGCCATCGCACTGGCGGCCGGTGACCTCGAGGTGGCCCGCGAGGTCACCGACGAGGCGTTCGCCCGGTGCTTGGAGCGCTGGGACGGCGGCCGGCGGCCTCACGATCCCACGGCGTGGACCTACCGCGTGGCGGTGAACCTCCTCCGCCGACGCTGGCGCCGACGGCGGCGAGAGCACGACCTGGCGATCCTCGCCATCGGCCCGGGTTCTGTGGAGCTGCCCGAACCCGCCGTCGAGCTGTGGCGAGCGGTGGGTGCGCTCCCCGATCGGGCTCGACTTGCGGTGGTGCTCCGGTACGTGGGCGGCCTCGGCGAGCGTGAGGTGGCGGAAGCCATGGGCATCGCCCCAGGCACGGTGGCGGCGACGCTGTCGAAGGCCCGCGATCGGTTGCGGGCCGAGCTGGGCGAGCCGCCGACGCCCACCAGCCTCGGCCGCGGCCATGCGACGAGCGCGGTGACCACGGAGGTGTCTGATGGACGACGCTGATCTGACCTCGCGCTTCGATGCGATCGCCGGGGTGGTCCTTGCCAACCGCACGGACGTCTCGGTCCTGGCCCGGCTCGCAGGCCGGCGACGCCGACGGCGGCGCGTCGTGGTAGCGACCGGCCTCGGTGCCGTGGCCATCGTCGCCGGTGCTGCCATCGCGGCCGCCCGGCCGGCTCTGGCGCCCATCACCACGCGGACCGGGCCGGCATCCCCGGCCGACGCGACCACCATGACGGCGACCACGAGTCCGCCGATCGAGCCAGCGGCGAAGGGAGGGCTCGTGATCTCGGCTGTGCCTGACGGGCTGGCGTTCCGGGCCTGCCGCCGGATCCCGGGGGAGGCGTTCAGCTACTGCACGTTCGATGACCCGGCGACGCCGAACATGGACGGGGTCAACATTGCGACGCACGACGAGCCGGTCAGCGCGGCGGCGCTCGCGGCGTGGGACCGCGGCGACGCGACCGCGGCAGCCGCGGATCTCGCAACCGGCACGGCCGCGCGCTTTGCGACGCTCGCCGGGCGGACCGTGCTCGAGCTCGGCATCACCGACGAACTGCGCGTCGACGGCTTCCCCACCATCGTCAGCCGGACCTACGAGGTGTTGCTCGGCACCCGCGTCGTCCAGCTGAACGTCTCGGGCGGCACCGGGGTATCGGCCGCGGAGGTCGACGCGCAAGTCGCGACCTTCGTGGGTGGCCTCGGGCTCGATCCCATCGATCTCGGTTTCGAGGTCGACCCCGGCGCGCTGCCTCCAGACGCCCAGATCGCCGGGCGGGGACCGCGCTCCTATTGGTGGGAACCCGACAAGATCCACCCTGAGCAGAGCTCACGCCGTGCCGGCCAGACCGTGGGCATCACCTACGTCACGCCGACCAGCCGGGCCGGGATCGAGGTCGAGGTGATCAGCGGGGTGGACCCGAAGGCCTACGTCGATCAGGCCACCGCGTTCGCAGTCGATCGGCGGGCGATGGTCGCCGCGTCGACCCGGGTCGGAGGGCGACCGGCGACGGTGCTGACCGGTCGGGCGGACGCAGTCGGCTCCCCCCGCGGTCGAGTCCGAGTGCTCGTGGTGGAGGGCGACCACGTCCTCGAGGTCTCCACCGACATCGGTAGCCGGGCCGCGATCGAACGGCTCGCGGCTGGGGTCACCGTCCGACCCTGACGGCTCGGCGCATGCCCGGGTGGCACCGCGCCGAACGCCGTCGTCCAGACTCCTCCGATGGCCTGGATCCCCGTCGACGACCCCGCCGATCCGCGGATCGAGGAGTTCCTCGGGTTGCGGGACCACGAGCTCCGGCGGCGGCGCGAGGCACCCGGCGGCGACCTCGAGGGCATCTTCATCGTCGAAGGCGACATCGTGGTCGAGCGGGCGCTGCGGGCCGGCTACCGGATGCGGTCTGCCCTGGTCGACGCGACCCGCAGCGCTCCCCTCCCCACCGGCATCGGCCCCGACGTGGCGGTGTACGCCGCCGGGCCGGAGGTGGTGCTGCGCATCACGGGCATGGGCGTCCACCGTGGCGTGATGGCATCCATGGACCGGCGGATCGAACCAACGGCGGCCGAGGTCCTTGCCGGCGCCACCCGCGTGGTGGTGCTGGAGAACGTCAACAACCCCACCAACCTCGGCGTGATCGCGAGGAGCGCAGTGGCCCTGGGCATCGACGGCCTCCTGCTCGACCCGTCGTGCTGTGACCCGCTCTATCGCCGGGCCTCGCGGGTTGCCATGGGTGAGGTGTTCGCGCTCCCGTGGGCCCGGACCGAACGGTTTCCTCGGGGACTCGACGTGCTCGCCGATCATGGGTTCTCGTTGCTGGCCCTCACCCCGGACCCAACCGCCGAGTCGATCGACGACCTCGTGCTGGACCCTTCCGACAAGGCCGCGCTGGTCCTCGGGGCTGAGGGACCCGGCCTCACCGACGAGACCATGGACCGGATCGGCCGGCGCATCCGCATCCCTTTGCACGGCGGCGTCGACTCGCTCAACGTCGGCGTGGCCGCCGGGATCGCCTGCTACGTCCTGGGGCGCGGTCGACCCTGACGGCCTCGGCCACCGCCGCATCGCGCGCAGCCGGGAGGGTGACGACGAGCACCGCGCCGCGCTCGGCGCGCTCGCCGACAGAGACGATCCCGCCGTGGGCGACCACCAGCTCGCGGACGATGGCGAGGCCGAGGCCGTTCCCTCCGTTCGGCGATCGTCCGTCGTCGAGCCGGACGAACCGGTCGAAGATCCGTTCGCGATCGGCCGCCCCTATCCCCGGGCCGTCGTCGGCGACGGTCAGGTGCACGACATCGCCCCGCTCCTGGAGCGTGACACGCACCGACCTCACGGCGTGTCGCACGGCGTTGTCCACGAGGTTGGAGATCACGCGGGCCAACGCAACTCGATCGCCGGCCACCTGTGCCGCTGACACCTGGGACGCGTCGAGCGTGACCGTGGTGCTCGGACGGATCCGGGCGACCTCGTCGAGGACGACGTCATCGAGGTCGAGCACCTCGCGCCGGCGAAGCAGCCCGCCTTCCCCCCTGGCCAGCGCGAGCAGGTCGTCGGCCAGGCGCTCCATGCGGTCGATGCCGGCCAACACCCGGCGGTGGGTCTCGATCGGCTGAGCCAGTTCCGGATGCGCAAGGTCGACCTCCAGTTCGGTGCGCATGCGCGTGAGCGGGCTGCGCAGCTCGTGAGAGGCGTCGGCCACGAAGCGCTGCTGGTGCTCGGCGGCGACATCGGTGCGCTCGAGCATCTCGTTCATGGTCGCCGCCAGCCGCGCGACCTCGTCGTCGCCCTCAGGCCGAGGCACCCGGCGGCCACGATCGCGCCCAGCGATCGATGCCACCTCGGCGCGGATCGACTCGATCGGCCGCAACGTGCGACCGACCAGGAACCACGTGATGGCGGCGACGGCCGCGAGCACGACCGGCACGCCGAGGAGCAGTGAGTTGCGGAGGGCGACTCGGTCCTCCTCGATGGGGTCGGCGCTGGCCGCGACGTGGATCACCCAGCCGGCCCCCCTCGCTGTCACGCGCCGGCTGAGGATCCGGAAGTGGTCGTCGTCGACGGGAAGGCGGTCCACCGACCGGAAGGCCTCTCGCTGGTGTCCCGGCGGCGGCCGAGCGATCGCCGGTTGGCCGACCATCCCCGCGCTGGCCGACACGACCTGCCCGCGCCCGTCGATGATCTGGGCCACGCCCGGATCGCCACCCCGCCGCGCCGCCGGCTGGCGCGGCGGCCCGGACGACCGCAGCTCGGCCTCGAGATCGTCGGCACGCTGCTGGAGCGACCGGTCGAGGTTCACCCGGAGCTGGCGAGACTGCGCAGCGACGAGCCCGACCGATGCCACGAGCAGCACGGCCCCAACGGCCACCGTGGCGGCGACGGTCGAGCGGAACCGCACCGACCCGACGCGATGGCGGCGCTCGGCCATCACCGTTCGGCCGCATCCGGGGGTGCGACCTCGACCATGTAGCCCGCGCCCCGGACCGTGTGGATCAACACCTGACCGGCGTCCGCATCGAGCTTGCGGCGGAGCCGAAGGACGTAGACCTCGACGATGTTCGGGTCACCGTCGAACGCGAGATCCCAGACCCCGGCGAGGATCGCCTGCTTCGACTGGACCTGGCCGTGCCGGCGCACGAGGAACTCGAGCACGTCGAACTCGCGAGCGGTGAGACCGACCGGGATCTCCGCTCGCCAGGCACGACGGGCGGCCGAGTCGAGCCGGAGATCACCGACCTGCACCGGCGCGAGGGCGCCGTTCGCGCCGCGCCGCAGGAGTGCGCGGATGCGAGCGAGCAGCACGGTGAACGAGAACGGCTTCGAGAGGAAGTCGTCGGCCCCGGTGTCCAAGGCCTCGGCCTCGTCGAGCTCGCCGTCCTTGGCGGTCAGCATGAGGATCGGGGTGGTCATCCCCTGGCCGCGCAGGTCCGCGCAGACCTGGAACCCGTTGCGGCCGGGCAGCAAGATGTCGAGCACGATCAGGTCGAACGTGGTCTCGGTGGCCAACCAGATGCCCTGAGGCCCGTCCGATGCGACCTCGACCGTGTAGCCCTCGGCCTCGAGGCCGCGCCGCACCGCTGAGGCGATGTCGGGGTCGTCCTCGACCAGGAGCACCTTCACGACCGAGACCTCCGGCACCGGCGACGACCCATGGCTAGCCGACCTGCGCTGAACGGGCGCTGAACCGCGCCCGTAAGCCGACCGGGCCATTCAGCACCCGGTCAGCGGCGTCGGTCCACGCTCAGGGCGACCGCCACGCCGTGGTGGCGGCTTCGGAAGGAGCATCCCCATGCCCGAGCCAGACATCCACCGCCGGCACCGACCGTCGGTCACCATGGCCGCGACGTTCGTGTCCGCCGCCGCCCTCGCACTGGCGTCCTGCGGGAGCAGCAACGGCCCCGCGACCAGCCATCGCCCACCTGCGACCTCGACCACCAACCGCACGTCGGCCGTCATCGATCCGGGTGATGGCGGCAACTACCACCCCACGATCCACCCGACGGACTTCGTGGCCACGGTGGACAACCCGTACCTCCCGTTCGTGCGTGGCGAGCGCTGGGTCTACGAGGGCAAGGAGGACGGAAAGGCGCAACGGATCGTCGTGGCGGTGCTCCCCGACCACGACGTGCTGATGGGCGTGACCGTGACCGCCGCGCGCGACACGGTCCACATCGAGGGCGAGCTCGCCGAGGACACCGTCGACTGGTTCGCCCAGGACCGCAGGGGAAACGTCTGGTACTTCGGCGAGGCGGTGAAGGAGTACGAGCACGGCAAGGTCTCCTCGACGCATGGCTCCTGGAAGGCCGGCGTGCGGGGCGCACTTCCGGGGATCGTGATGCCCGTGCTCCCCCGCCGCGGCGCGGTCTACCGCCAGGAGTTCGAGCAAGGTCAGGCCGAGGACATGTTCCAGATCCTCAGCACCGATGGCACCGACCATGCCGGGGCCACCTCGTTCGGACGGGTCGTGCGGACTGAGGACTGGACGCCCCTCGAGCCCGACGTGGTGGAGCACAAGTCCTACGCACGTGGCATCGGGCTGGTGGTCGAGGAGACGGTGGCCGGTGGGACCGGCCGGATCGAGCTGGCGTCCCACACCGGTGGCCAGCCCGGGTGAGGGCGACGAGCGCAGTCAGCACCGGTTCAGGCAGGAGCACGCATCCTTGCCCCATCGCCCATCACGAGGAGCAGCAGTCATGAACACACGCAAGGCGACCATCGCCGGAGCCATCGGAGCGGGAGCCGTCGCCCTCGGCATCGGTGCCGCCACGGTCGCGTCGGCCGGCGGAGGCCACGACCCGGAGCACCCGATCACGGGCCGCGAGTACGAGCGGGCGAGCCGCGTCGCGCTCCAGACCACCGGCGGCGGCAAGGTCACCCAGACCGAGAAGGGAGACGAGGAGGGCGCCTACGAGGTGGAGGTGCGACGAGCCGACGCGACGTCGGTGGATGTGCACCTCGACCAGGACTTCCACGTCATCGACCAGAAGCCCGACGGCCAGGCCGACACCGGCAGCTGATGGGAGGCAGGGCCACCGATCAGGTGAGGTCTTCGGGCTCGACGCCCTCGAGCGGCCCGTCCCCCCGCAGCACGTGAGCGCCTTCGTGGGACCGCACGAGCACGGCGGGGCCGTGCAGCACGCGTCCGTCGAGGGTGGTCACGTCGACGCGGTAACGGCCACGGGCGATGGTCGCGGGGTCGAAGGCGTAGGCGAGGCACTCCCACTGGAGCTGCGCCAGGCCCTCCTGCTCGGCCACCAGCAGGTAGGCGGCCTTGATCGGAACTGGGACCTGCTCCACCGCGAGGGTGGCAACGTCGAATCGCACGTGGCGCACCCGTCGATGATCGCACCACCGACGCGGGGCGCGCTCCGGGCGCGTCCAGCGCCGAGAACGGCTGGCTGGGCCATCGGAGGTGGTCGGTAGGCTCGTCGACCGTGAGCGACGCCGACCAGCCGTACCCGAAGGTCTCCAGCCGCGCGGACTATCCGGCGATCGAGCGGCAGATCCTCGAGCGCTGGGCCGCCGACCGCACCTTCGAGGCCTCGGTGGAGCAGCGGCCGGCCGACGACGAGTACGTGTTCTACGACGGCCCTCCGTTCGCCAACGGCCTCCCGCACTACGGCCACCTCCTCACCGGCTATGTGAAGGACGTCGTGCCGCGCTACCAGACCATGCGCGGCCATCGAGTGGCCCGACGCTTCGGATGGGACACCCACGGCCTGCCCGCAGAGATGGAGGCGGAGAAGGAGCTTGGGATCGCCGGCCACAAGGCGATCAACGAGTACGGCATCGACAAGTTCAACGACTACTGCCGCACGTCGGTCCTTCGCTACACCGCCGAGTGGGAGCGCTACGTCAACCGCCAGGCTCGGTGGGTCGACTTCCAGCACGACTACAAGACGATGGACCTCTCCTACATGGAGAGCGTGATCTGGGCGTTCAAGCAGCTCTGGGACAAGGGCCTCATCTACGAGGCCTACCGGGTGCTTCCGTACAGCTGGGGGGCCGAGACCCCCCTGTCGAACTTCGAGATCCGCCTCGACGACGCCACCCGCCCCCGCCAGGACCCAGCCCTCACGGTGGGCTTCGACCTCACGCCCGCCGACGGCGACCCGGGCCCGCTGCGCATCCTCGCCTGGACCACCACGCCGTGGACGCTCCCCTCGAACCTCGCCCTCGCCGTGGGCCCCGACCTCGACTACGCGGTCGTCGCCGTCGACGGCACCAACTACGTGATCGGCGCCGCGTCGCTGGAGCGCTACGCCGCCGAACTCGGCGGCGGCGAGACGGTGGCCGTGCTCAGGGGCTCGGACCTCGTCGGCCGCACCTACGAGCCGATGTTCCCCTTCTTCGCCGACAACCCGGCGAGCTTCCGCGTGCTGGCCGGCGACTTCGTCGACACCACCGAGGGCACCGGCGTCGTCCACCTCGCGCCTGGCTTCGGCGAGGACGACCAGCGCGCATGCGATGCCGCGGGGATCCCGCTGGTGGTCCCAGTCGACGAGAAGGGCCAGTTCACCGACGACGTGCCGGAGTGGGCCGGCGTCAACGTCTTCGACGCCAACCCGGACATCATCCGCCACCTCAAGGCCGAAGGCCGGGTGCTGCGCCACGAGACCTACGACCACAACTATCCGCACTGCTGGCGCACGGACACGCCGATCATCTACCGAGCCATGTCGTCGTGGTACGTGCGCGTGAGTGACCTCACCGACAAGCTCCTCGCCCACAACCAGTCGATCAACTGGATCCCCGAACACGTGAAGGACGGCTCGTTCGGCAAGTGGCTGGCCGGGGCCCACGACTGGTCCATCAGCCGCAACCGGTTCTGGGGATCGCCGATCCCGATCTGGCAGAGCGACGACCCCGCGCACCCCCGCACCGACGTCTACGGCTCGCTCGACGAGATCGAACGGGACTTCGGCGTACGGCCCACGGATCTGCACCGCCCCGTGGTCGACGACCTCACCCGACCCAACCCGGACGACCCCAGCGGGCAGAGCACGATGCGGCGCGTCCCCGAGGTCCTCGACTGCTGGTTCGACTCCGGGTCGATGCCCTACGCGCAGGTCCACTACCCGTTCGAGAACAAGGACTGGTTCGACACCCACGCGCCCGCCGACTACATCGTCGAGTACATCGCTCAGACGCGCGGCTGGTTCTACACGCTGCACGTCTTGTCGGTGGCCTTGTTCGACCGGCCTGCGTTCAGCAACGTCAACTGCCACGGCGTGGTGCTCGACGGCGAGGGACGCAAGCTCTCCAAGAAGCTGCGCAACTACCCGGATCCCGAAGAGGTCATGGAGACGATCGGGTCCGACGCCCTGCGCTGGTACCTGATGGCCTCACCGATCCTGCGGGGCGGCGACCTCAAGATCGCGCCCGACGGCTCAGGCATCAAGGACCAGGTCCGCCTGGTGCTCAACCCGATCTGGAACGCCTTCCACTTCTTCACGCTGTACGCCAACGCCGATGGCTACCGCGCCACGTTCCGCACCGATGCCACCGGCGTGCTCGACCGCTACCTCCTGGCCAAGACGCGCACGTTGGTGGAGGCCGTCACCGAGGCCATGGATGCCTACGACCTGGCCGGGGCGTGCAACCAGATCACGGCCTACCTCGATGCCCTCAACAACTGGTACATCCGCTCGAGCCGCGAGCGCTTCTGGGCCCCCGGCTCGGTGGATGCCTCGGCCGAGGGCACCGCCGCCGACAAGGCGGATGCCTTCGACACGCTCTACACCGTGCTCGTCACCCTGGCGCAGGTGGTCGCTCCCCTGCTGCCGATGCTCGCCGAGGAGATCCACACGGTCCTCACCGACGAGCGCTCCGTGCACCTGACCGACTGGCCCGACGCCTCCACCTTGCCGAGCGACCCGGAGCTGGTCCTGGCCATGGACGAGGTCCGCGCCGTGTGCTCGACCGCCCTCGGGCTCCGCGAGGAGCACAAGCTCCGCAGCCGGTTGCCGCTGCAATCGCTCGCCATCGCCGGCGAACGAGCCGAAGCCCTGGCCCCGTTCGTGGGCCTGGTCGCCAACGAGCTCAACGTGAAGGCTGTGCCCGTGTCGACCGATCGCACCGCCTACGGCACCGAGGTGGTCCGGCCCAACCCCCGGGCCCTCGGGCCGCGGCTCGGCAAGCAGGTGCAAGACGTCATCAAGGCGGCCAGGGCCGGCGATTGGAGCCGGGCCGACGACGGTTCGGTCAGCGTCGGTGGGCACGTCCTGCAGGATGGCGAGTACGAGCTCGTCCTGCAGACCGGTGACGACCTGGCCGCCGCGCCGGTGCGCTACGTCGACCCCGAGGGCCGCACGATCGACACCGGCCTGGTGGTCGCCCTGGACACCACGGTCACCCCCGAGCTCCACGCCGAAGGCGTCGCCAGAGACCTCGTGCGCCTCGTGCAACAGGCCCGCCGCGACGCCGGCCTCGACGTCACCGATCGCATCGAGCTCACCCTCGGGCTCCCGCCCGAACAGCGGACGATGGTCGAGGCCCACGAACGCCACCTGGCCGACAGCGTGCTGGCCACGAGCGTGGTCTACGTCGACAGCACCGAGCCGATCGCCGCCAAGGTCGACGGCGTCGACGCCAGCTTCGCCCTCGCCAAAGCCTGAGGCCCGGACCGGTCGTGCCGTCCGGACCTCGGTCGAGGGAGGAGCAGGACCCATAGGGTCTCGCCGGTCCGGGCGACGCCGCCGTGACGGCCGCCCGCCAGAGCGACCAGGGCCGCATCTCCTCGGTGCGCGCCCAGTTCGACCGGGTGTACCCGAAGGCCGATCGCTCCACGACGATCCGCACCAGAGCACGACCGCCTGGGCGAACGAGGCCTTCACCCGTGGCGACTACGGCGTCTCGAGACCCGGACAGATGGTGGAGGGGTGGCCGGTCCTGCGCGATGGCACCGGCCGCATCCGCTTCGTCGGCGAGCACGCCGAGACCCTCGCCGGCTACATGGAGAGCGCCGTGCGCTCGGGCCACCGGGTGGCCGAGGCCCTCCCGACCCGCCGCCTCCGCCCGACTGACCCGACCCGGGACGCGCGACCGCCGCCGTCCTCGCGGGTACGGCGGCGGTCGGTTGCTGCATGTGCCCGAGCCCCCACGCGAGGCGGGGGTCCGAGGGTCCACGGGGGCGGAGCCCCCGTGGAGGGTGCTACTTGAGCTCGACGGAGGCGCCGGCCGCCTCGAGGGCGTCCTTGGCCTTGTTGGCGTCTTCCTTCGACGCCTTCTCGAGCACGGGCTTGGGGGCGTTGTCCACCAGTTCCTTGGCCTCCTTGAGACCGAGGCTGGTGAGGGCACGCACCTCCTTGATGACGTTGATCTTCTTCTCACCGGCAGCGGTGAGGATCACGTCGAACTCGTCCTGCTCTTCGACGGCTTCGGCGGGGGCGGCGCCGCCACCGGCCACGGCCACGGCGGCGGGAGCAGCGGCGGTCACGCCGAACTTCTCCTCGAACGCCTTGAGGAGCTCGGAGAGCTCCAGCACGGACAGGTTGGCGATGGACTCGAGGATGTCTTCCTGGGTAGCCATGGTTCAGCTCTCGCTTTCAGTGGTGTCGGCCGACTCCGCGGCCGGGGTGTCGGTGTCGGTGTCGGCAGCGGGGGCCTCGGTGGCCTCAGCGGCGGGTTCGTCGGTCGGGGCAGCAGCCTCGGCGTCGGGGGTTTCGTCAACCGCGGCAGGAGCCTCGGCGTCGGGGGTTTCGTCGGCCGCGGCGGGAGCCGGGGCGTCGGCGGGGGCGCCAGGGGCGCCGCCCTGGTCGATGAGGGCCTTGAGGCCGTAGGCGAAGTTGCGGGGCAGCGCTTCGAGGAGCCCGGCGAACTGCTGCATCGGAGCGGCAAGGGCACCGGCCAGCTTGGCCAGCAGGACCTCACGGGGCTCGAGGTCGGCGAGGGCGGTGACGCCCTTCTCGTCGATGACGGAGTCACCGAGGAGGCCGCCCTTGATGACGAGGGCCGGGTTGGTCTTGGCGAAGTCGCGCAGGGCCTTGGCCACGTTGACCGGGTCGCCGTCGATGAAGGCGATGGCGGTGGGACCGGTGAGCAGTGCGTCGATCTCCAAGCCCAGCTCCCGGGCGGCGATCCGCACCAGGGTGTTCTTGTAGACCTTGAACTCGCCGCCGGCGTCGCGCAGGGCACGACGCAGCTCGGCGGTGGCCGACACGTTGAGTCCCCGGTACTCGGTGAGCACCGCGGCGTCCGAGGAGTCGAGCTTGGCTCGGACCTCGTCGACCACAGCGACCTTTTCAGGCCTGGGGTTCTCCATGGGCACCTCCTTCCGTCTGTCTGGTTGGTTCGAAAAAGCGATCAGGGTGTCCGCATCGCGCGAACACCCCAAGGAGACGGAAGTCGTCCACCTGGTCTGGCAGGCCCGGGGGCCGGTTCTGCGCCCAGGGGGCGCAACCAGAGGTCTTCGGCGAAGCAGGTATGCAGTTGTGGCTTGCGGGGGTCGACCGTACCGGCCGACCCCCGAAGCGGAGAAATCGGTTGCTAGAGGTCGACGTCGGGCTTGAGGCGGTTGCCGTCGACCTTGATGCCGGGACCCATGGTGGACGACACCGAGATCTTCTTGAGGTAGCGGCCCTTGGCCGAGGCCGGCTTGGCCCGCTGGAGCTCGTCGAGCACGGCGCGGAAGTTGTCTTCCAGGGCTTGGGGCTCGAAGCTCGCCTTGCCGAGGGGCACGTGGACGTTGCCGTAGCGGTCGGTGCGGTATTCGACCTTGCCGCCCTTGAACTCGGCGACGGCCTTGGCGACGTCGGTGGTGACGGTGCCGGTCTTGGGGTTGGGCATCAGGCCACGCGGCCCGAGCACCCGACCGAGGCGGCCGACGATGGGCATCTGGTCGGGGGTGGCGATGGCCAGGTCGAAGTCGAGCATGCCGCCCTCGACCTCGGCGGCGAGGTCTTCGGCGCCCACGAACTCGGCGCCGGCCTCACGGGCGGCCGCCGCGGCGTCGCCCTGGGCGAACACCGCGATGCGCACGTCCTTGCCGGTGCCAGCCGGCAGGGCGACGGTGCCTCGCACCATCTGATCGGCCTTGCGGGGATCGACGCCGAGGCGGACCACCAGCTCGATCGTCTCGTCGAACGCGGCCGGCGCCAGGCCCTTGGCGAGGGCGAGTGCCTCGCCGACGCCGTGGAGGGCGTCGTTGTCGTAGCGCTTCTTCGCGTCGGAGTACTTCTTGCCTTGCGCCATGGTGTGGCTCCCTCGGTGGATCGGCCGCCGGGCGAGGTCGTCCCGGTCGAGCCGTGGTGGCTCACCCGCGGTTGCGGGCGAGGTGGACTACTTGACGGCGATGCCCATCGACCGGGCGGTGCCGGCGATGATCTGCTCGGCGGCCTCGAGGTCGTTGGCGTTGAGGTCGGGCAGCTTGATCTTGGCGATCTCGGTGATCTGCGCCTTGGTGACCGAGCCGCCGGACTCCTTGCCAGGGTTCGACGAGGCCTTGGCGACACCGGCCGCGTCACGCAGCAGGTTCGAGGCCGGCGGGGTCTTGGTAATGAAGGTGAACGAGCGATCCTCGAAGACCGTGATCTCGACCGGGACGATCGTGCCGCGGCTGCCTTCCGTCTGGGCGTTGTAGGCCTTGCAGAAGTCCATGATCGCGACGCCGTGCGGGCCGAGCGCCGTGCCGACCGGCGGCGCGGGCGTTGCCTGACCAGCAGGGATCTGGATCTTCACGACGGCCTTGACCTTTTTCTTGGCCATGGTTCTGCTTGCTCCTACGAAACTTGGGGACGGGCGAGCGTAGGCAGTGGGCCTACAGCTTCGCCACCTGAGAGAAATCGAGCTCGACCGGGGTCTCCCGGCCGAAGATGTTCACGAGGACCTTGACCTTGAGTTGGTCCTCGTTGATCTCGACGATCTGGCCGCTGAAATCAGCGAACGGACCTTCCTTGACGCGGACCGTCTCGTTGATCTCGTACTCGAGACGGGGACGGGCCTTGCCGGGTGCGGTCTCCTCACCCTCGGGCTTCACCCGCAGGAAGGTCTCGACCTCCTTGCGGCGCAGCGGCGAGGGCTTGGTGCCCTGGCCGACGAAGCCGGTCACGCCCGGGGTGTTGCGGATCACGTACCAGGAGTCGTCGTCGAGGTGGCAGCGCACGAGCAGGTAGCCCGGGAACATCTTCTTCTGGACGACGACCTTCTTGTTGTTCTTGAACTCCACGACGTCTTCCATGGGGATGACGACCTCGTGGATGCGTCCCTCCATGTTCATGGACGACGTCCGGGCTTCGAGGTTCTGCTTGACCTTCTTCTCGTAGCCCGACTGCGTGTGCACGACGAACCACTTGCCCGGCCGGTCGGCCGGGTTGTCGTCGGGGACGGATTCCAAGAGCAGGTCCTCGGCGTCGATCGCCGGGGCGAGGATCTCGCCCGTCTCCGGATCGACGGCCGGCGGTGCCGCGGCGGCGGCATCCTCAGGCGGGGCGCTGGGCGCGGGCGCCTCGGCGTCTGGGCTGAGGTCGACCGGCGGGGTCGCCGCGTCGGACTCGACGGCGGCAGCGCCGGCGTCGGGCTCAGTGGTGTCGGAGGATTCGTCGAAGGTCATGGGTGAGGCACCGTTGGCGAGGGAAGCGGGGACCGGGCCAGGGTCATTGGTCGATGATCCAGAGCACGATCTTGGAGAACCCGTAGTCGAGACCGGCGATCATCGCGGTGAGCACCACGAGGAAGACGAGCACGATCACCGAGAGGTTGATGGTCTCGCTGCGGGTGGGCCACGCCACCTTGCGCATCTCGGCGTTGACCTCGCGCACGAACTCGCGGGGCTTGGTGCGCGGTTCGCGCTGCGCGTTCGGCGAGGGCGCGGGGCGGCGGGCGCCCGGCTTCGGCGCACCGTCGTCGCCCAGCTCACCCTGGCGCTGCAGGCGTCGCTTGGTCTCTCGGTTCATCGCCATTGCGGGCCTCGGCGCGTGGTGGGAAGGGACGTGGAGCAGGGCAGGAGGGACTCGAACCCGCAACCGCCGGTTTTGGAGACCGGTGCTCTACCAATTGAGCTACTGCCCTCGGGAGGTTCTTGCTCGGCCGACCACCTTAGGCTCTTGCGGGAGGGCGGCCAACTCGGCCAGACGGCCCCCGTCGGCGGCGTCGGGCCCCGATCGTGGCAGGCTGGCCCGGTGGACTCGAGCCCGACGGAACCCGTCGATCCCCCCAAAGAGGGCGTAACGCCCCACCTGGTGTCGAGGTCGGACGCACCGATGCGGTTCGCTGACCCCTCCACGGCCCTGGTCGATGATCTCGTCGACGCGGCCCGGACGGGTGACCACGTCGCCTTCGAGGAGCTGGTCCGCCGCACCTACGCCGACACCTACACGTTGGCCCGCCGGCTCGTCTCCGACGAGGAGGATGCCCGCGATGTCGTCCAAGAGGCCTACCTGCGGGCCTACCGCTCGATCGGCCGGTTCCGGGGCGACGCCCAGTTCTCCACCTGGCTCTACCGCATCACCGCCAACTGCGCCTCCACCCACCTCGGGCGGCGGCGTCGGCACCGCCACGATGAGCTCGACGAGGAGGTGGACGTGCCCGACACCAGCCCCGACCACGACCCGGCCGCGATGGCGACCGCCTCCCTCCTGCGCGACCGCCTCGAGGTCGCCATCGCGGACCTGCCGCCACGCCTTCGGGCCGTCGTCGTGCTCCGCGACATCTACGACCTCAACCACGCCCAGATCGCCGAGGAGCTCGGCATCACCGAGTCGGCCGCCAAGGTCCGGTTGCACCGCGCCCGCCGTCGCCTCCGCACCCAGGTGTTCCCGCTGCGCGGCGAGGAGCCGCTCGACCACGAGGTGGAGGACCAGGCCCATGCTTCCTGAACGCATTCGCGACCGACAGGCGCCGACTGAGCCCTGCACCGCTGTCGCCGCCGCGCTGCCTGGCGTCGTCGACGGCTCGATCCGGCTCGACCGGGCCGACCGTCGCCACGTCGAGCAGTGTCTCCGCTGCCAGGCCGAGCTGGCGCAATATCGCAAGCTCCTGCGGGCCATGCAGGCACTGCGCACGTCGACGGCCCCGGTGCCCACCGGCCTCGTGACGGATGTGCTGGCGCACCTCGAGGCGGCCGGTGAACGCTCCGCGGTGCGGGCCGCACTGACCGGCCGCAAGGTCGCCTACCTCGGCGGGATCGCCGCCGCCACGGCTGCGGCCGGTGCCGGCGCTGCCATCGTGTTGGTGAGCCGCGGCCGCAAGGGCCGCCTCCCCCTCGCCGGCTGATCGGCCGGCGAGGCATCCTGTTCGGCTCCGGCTCCGGCACCGTCGCCGTCGTGCTCGCCGGGGGTGCGGGGACTCGGTTCACTGGCCCGGGCCACAAGCTCCTCGCTCCGCTCACCGATGGCCGCACCGTGCTGGCGGTGGCCGTCGGCCAAGCCGTGGAGGCGGCCATCGGGCCGGTCGTCGTCGTAGCTGGCGCGTTGGGATCCGACGAGCTGGTCGCGCTGCTCGGCGACACGGTGACGGTCGTGCCCAATCCTGCCTGGCGGTCAGGGCAGGCGTCCTCGCTGCGGGTCGGGGTGGACTGGGCCCGAGCCTCGGGCGCCACCGCGGTCGTCGTCGGCCTAGGCGACCAACCCGGCCTGGACCCCGAGGCGTGGCGCTCCGTCGCCGCCGCCTGCGGCACCCCGATCGCGCGAGCGACCTACGACGGACGCCCCGGCCACCCGGTTCGCCTCGACGCGGCCATCTGGGACCTGCTGCCCACGTCCGGAGACCGAGGCGCGGCCCAGCTCCTCCGGGAACGCCCCGACCTCGTCACCGAGGTGGCCTGCCCCGGCGTCCCCGGCGACATCGACACCGCCGAAGACCTCACCACCTGGCCACCCCAGCCCTAGCGCCCCCCACCCAGGGACGATCCGGCGTGCCGGTCGTCCCTGAGCAGGCAGCGCGGCGTCAGCCGCTCCAACCAGTTCGAGGAGGGGAGCGAGCGCAGCGAGCTCCCCGACGAGAGGGAGCTACTTGATGATCTTGGTGACGCGGCCGGCGCCGACGGTACGGCCACCCTCACGGATGGCGAACCGCAGGCCCTCATCCATGGCGATCGGCGCGATCAACTCCACCGTCATCTGCGTGTTGTCACCAG
>JAOBWJ010000235.1 GCA_025463335.1 Acidimicrobiales bacterium | reverse complement strand
GTTCGATGGTGCTGGTGTCCCATGATCCCGAGTTCGTGCGGGAGCTTCAGCCCCAGCGGGTGCTGCTGATGCCCGAGGGCCAGCTCGACTACTGGACCGACGATCTCCTCGACCTCGACGCCATGGCATGACGATGACGAACGCCCGCGTGAACCCCTGCCTCGACGACGACGGCGGCCCTGACGTCAAGGGCGTGAACATCGTCGACCACCGCGACGCCGGCGACCCGGTCGAGCTGGCCGCCCGCTACGACGCCGAGGGGGCCGACGAAGTCGTTTTCCTCGACATCACGGCCTCGTCCGACGCCCGGGACACGATCGTCGACGTGGTGCGGCGCACGGCCGAGCAGGTGTTCATCCCGCTCACCGTCGGCGGTGGCGTGCGCAGCGTGGAGGACGCCCGGACGCTGCTGCGAGCCGGTGCCGACAAGGTCAGCATCAACACCGCTGCCATCCAGCGCCCTTCCCTCATCGCCGAGATCGCCGAGGTGTTCGGCAGTCAGTGCGTGGTCGTGGCCATCGATGCCCGGCGCACGGCCATGGGCTTCGAGGTCCACACCCACGGCGGGCGCAAGCCGGCCGGGTTGGAGGCGGTCACGTGGGCCGTCATCGCCGAACGGTTGGGCGCCGGGGAGATCCTCCTCACGTCGATGGACCGCGACGGCACCCGTGACGGCTTCGATCTCGAGCTGACCCGCTCCGTGTCCGACGCCGTCAACGTGCCGGTCATCGCCAGCGGCGGGGTCGGCTGTCTCGACCACCTGGTCGAAGGCGTGACCAAGGGCGGTGCCGACGCGGTGCTGGCGGCGTCGATCTTCCACTTCGGGGAGCACACCGTGGCCGAGGCCAAGCAGGTGATGGCGGCCGCCGGCCTGCGGGTGCGTCCGGCCTGATGAGGCGCCTGGTGCTGCTGGCGGCCGTGGTGCTGCTGGTCTCGTGCGCAGGTTCGAGCACGGACGGTGCCTCGGGGGCGGGGGCGGGGGCGTCGGCCGACGTCCGGGTGAGGTTCACGCCCGACCCGCTCGAGGTCGGGCCGGTGACGTGGACGGTCACCATCACCAACGACACCACCGACGACCTGCAGCTGACCTTCCCGAGCGGCAAGCGGGCCGACATCACGCTCACCCGCGACGGCGAGGCGGTCTACCAGTGGAGCCGGGCCATGGCGTTCACGCAGATGGTGGAGCATCTCACCGTGCCGGCCGGTGGCAACAAGGCGTTCGTGCTCGACGAGCCCGGACTCGACGTCGACCCGGGGGAGTACACCCTCACGGCCACGGTGGCGACCTCGAACCGCGACGACCTGAAGGTGAGCCAGCAAGTCACCGTTCAGGGCCACTGACGATACGGTCGAGTCGTGCCCGCGCCGGATGACAAGCAGCCCATCAAGATGCTCAACGATCGGGTGCTGGTGCACATCCCGGCGGCCGAGGGCGAGCGCCGGTCGCGGTCGGGCATCCTCATCCCGGCCACCGCGGTCATGGGCAAGCGCCTCACCTGGGCCGAGGTGGTGGCCGCCGGCCCCAACGTTCGGTCGATCGAGATCGGCGACCAGGTGCTGTTCAACCCCGAGGACCGCTTCGAGGTCGAGGTGCAGAACGAGGAGTACCTGATCCTCCGCGAGCGCGACATCCACGCCGTGGCCGCCGCCCGCATCGAGGGCGGCAGCACCGGCCTCTACCTGTAGCCGCGCCAGTCCAGGGGACTCCCGTGGAAGCCGGACACGGCGACCAGGTGCTCCTCGCCGCCCGGCCACAGCGTCAGGCGGGTCTCGGCCCGGCCTTCACCGGGCTCGAACGTGATGTGAGCCAATGGCGCGTCGGCCGTCGCCCGGGTGGCGGCGTCAGTGATGGCGGCGTTCACGCCCGAACGGGTGGCGGGGGAGAGGTACTGCTGCACGATCGAGTGGAACACGACCGTGGTCGTGCCGCTGGCCGGCGCGAGATGGTCGGCCAGCCAGGCGGCGGCATCGGCCCGGTCGACCGGCGCCGGGTCGGCGGCAGCGGCGTCGATGGCGGCCTCGACGGTCCGGAACCGCTCGACCTCTCCGGCCCACACGAACGACAGCAGGAGCAGCCGGTCCTCGGGTGAAGCCGGGTCGAGGGGGTTGGGGTCGCAGCCCCGGCGGGCCACGACAGGCGTTGGTCCGACGGCGGGCGTCGGGCCGTCGAGGTCGACCCTGATCCGCACGGCCGACGAGGCGTTGCCGGCGACCGTCGAGCCCAGCTCGTAGGCGTAGTCGTCGAAGCGCAAGAGGAGGCCGGCGCTGGCCCCGAGCTCGAGCAGGCGCAAGGGCAGTCCGGTGCGTTGATGGACGACGTGGAAGGCGGCTGCCAGCGGCGCCGTGCGGCGGGGCTCGTTGGTCTGCACCGGCCGGAGGTCGAGGCGGTCGTCGTCCATGAGGGCCACGAACGCCTTCGCCGCCGCCTTGGTGTCGCCGTCGCCGCCGCACGTTGGCAGGTGGGCGGCGTACTCCGGGGCCTCGCCCGCGAGGGCCAAGCGGTGGGCGGCCCCGGCCAGGCGCAGGGCGATGGCCGCACCCGGTGGCAGCTCGGCGTGAGGCGCGAGTCGATCCCACGTCGGTCCGCCCCGCTCGGCGTCCTCGGCGGCGGCGCGCAACACGGCCGCGGTGACGGGGTCCGAGGTGTTGTCGACCTGCCAGCGGAGGCTCTCGATGACATGGCGGCGTCGATCGTCCATGTGCTGACCGTGCACTCGGCCCAAGCGTTCGTCAACGTTGACGAACGCTTCCACGTGGGGTCCCGCCCCCGGATTGAGTGTCGCACCCCCTCGTCATGATGGAGGGATGACCGATATGCCCGATCCCGGGAACCTGCCGACCGAGCGCCTGGAGCACGAGGTCACGACCCTGGCCGCCCACTTGGCCGCCGCCACCTGTCGGTGGTTGTTGCTGGTGGCCGAGCTCGATCGCCGTGAAGCGTGGCTGTCGTGGGGCACCAAGTCGTGTGCGCACTGGTTGTCGTTGCGGTGTGGGGTCGCGTTGGTGACCGGCCGGGAGCATGTGCGGGTCGGTCGGGCGTTGGAGGATCTGCCGGTCCTTCGTTCGGAGTTCGCGGCCGGACGGCTCAGCTACACGCAGGTGCGGGCGGTGGCGCGCATGGCCACACCCAAGAACGAGATCGAACTGGTGACCTTGGCCCGTCACGCGACCGGCGCCCACCTCGAACGTATCCTCCGGGCCTACAACCGGGCCACGCGCGGTGACGCCGCCAAGTGTCACGACCGGCGATCCGTCACCTGGCATTGGGACGATGACGGCAGCCTGGTTCTTCGCGCCCGGCTCTCTCCCGAGGAGGGTGCGCTGGTCGTCGCCGCAATCGAAGCGTCAGAAAGCGATGCCGCGGAATCGTCGCTCGAGCAGCGTCGGGCCGACGGGTTCGTCGACGTGGTGCGGGCGGCGGTCGGCGGGGACGGGGCGGCGATCCCGTGCGAGATCACTGTGGTGGTCGAGGCCGACGGCAACGCGCACCTCGCGGACGGTCCCGCCTTGGCGCCGGAGACGGTGGAGCGGTTGGCGTGTGATGCGGCCGTGGTGCGGCTGGCGGAGGACGCCGACGGTGAGCTGCTCAACCTCGGCCGCCGAACCCGCCGGCCGAACCGAGCCCAGCGGCGGGCCATGAAACGGCGAGACGGGGGCTGTCGCTTCCCGGGGTGTCCGGCAAACCGGTTCGTCGATGCCCACCATGTCGACTGGTGGGAACGCGATCAGGGCGAGACCAACCTCGGGGTGCTGGTGTCGCTCTGCGGCTACCACCACCGCCTCGTGCACCAGGGAGGCCTCATGGTCATGGCCGACGGGTCAGGCGGGTTCGCGTTCTGCCGGCCCGACGGCACGCCCATCGAGCACGAGGAGCCGGATAGCGGTAACGCCGCCGCCGTCACTCATCTGGCCGACGTTGACGAGATGACTGCCGTGCCCCGCTGGGGCGGCGAACGTCTCGACATGAACCTGGCCCTGACGGCCTTGCTCTACAACTGAGTGGCCAACCTCACGAGGCGGCTCCAGGCCTGAACGCCTGCCAAGCTCCCCAGGCTGTCCAGAGCTACACCGTGACGTTCGGACGGCCATTGGAGGAGGACCTGTTGTCAGAGCACTGCGTCGAGGTCGAATGGATCCGCGGCGGCGCCGACTTCGGGCTTCGGTACGACCGGGCGCACGTGTGGCGGTTCGACAGCGGCATCGAGGTGCCGGCGTCATCGGACCCGGGTCTGCTCGGCGATCCGACCCGGGTGGATCCGGAGGAGGCGTTCGTCGCCGCGATCTCGAGCTGCCACATGCTGTGGTTCCTGCACCTGGCCGCCGACCACGGCCATGTCGTCGACCGCTACGTGGACAACGCCGTCGGGACGATGCAGCGGGACGCAACCGGTGTGACCTGGATCAGCGAGGTCGACCTCCGGCCCACCATCGAGTGGGCGGGGCGGGCTCCGTCGTCCTCAGACGTCGATGCGCTGCACCACGCCAGTCACGAGCGGTGCTTCATCGCCAACTCGGTGCGTTCGAAGATCACCGTCCACGGCGTGTGATGGCCAAGCTGGGTTCCGTCGCGGCGTCGGATCGGAGTTATCGGCTGCTGAGTCGGAAGTCGTCGTCGCCACCGCTCCGCCGACGGCGCCACCAGGACGTCCGCTTCCGCTGCGAGCGGTCGAGCTCGGCGACGATGTCCGGGGCGGCCGATGACACGATCGCTTCGGCATCGGCGAGAACATCGACGAGGTCCGCGACAGGCACTTCGGGTTCGTCTTCGACCTTGGGCGTGCTGCCGAGCGTCCCCGCCTCGAAGTCGCCGGCGATCATCACGATGTGCTCGTACCCGGCACACGGATCGGGGCATCGCCACGGCGCCTCTGGGGCGAGGTCCTTCGTACAGAATCGGGCAGCCTCACCGTCGTCGTAGGTTCGGCTCTCGTAGTGGCAGCAATCTTCACGCATCGACATAGGTCAAGTCTCGCTGCCCTCTCCTTCGGATGGTCGTCGCCGAAACCACGTCCAGCTGGACCTGGCTCATCGGCGCCCCACGAACAGGATGCGCTTGAAGGCGTAGAAGTAGGGCGCCCGGTCGCCGAGGGCGGCGACCAAGCGGCGGCGGTATTCGGCGAGGAAGCGCTCGTAGGTCTACTCGTCCATGGCACGGCGAGCACGGAGCTGGGCCGTGCCCCTGGTCCACTCGACGACCTCGGCGGTGGAGGCGAGGTGGTGCCCGAACACCTGGAGACGGACGTGTTGGTGGGCGAAGCCGAGGTCGTCGAGGATCTCGGCGTACCGGTCGGGCG
>JAOBWJ010000225.1 GCA_025463335.1 Acidimicrobiales bacterium | reverse complement strand
TGGAAGGGACTCTGATGCCGCCCGAAGACCGCTACGCCCAACCGCAACAGCTCGCCCCCGGCCGCCTCATCCGCTCGGTCGACGAGCCCATCCGGGTGGGCAGCATGCTGTGGGTCTTCACCGACCCCCACCGCGGCCACGAGTTCGCCTACAACCGCTGGTACGAGCGCGACCACTACTACGCCGGCTGCATGATCGGGGCCAACACGGTGGCCGGCAGCCGCTGGGTCGCCACCCGTCGGCACAAGGCGGTGCGCTTCCCGGAGACGTCACCCATGCCGTTCGAGCTGGCCGACGGTTCCTACGCCTGCGTGTACTACATCCTCGACGGCCAGCACGAGGGGTGGCTCGACTGGGCCACCCCCCAGCTCCACGCCCTCTACGCCGCCGACCGCGGCTTCCAGGCCCGGACGCACTACAACACCGGCGTCTACCGTCACCGGTGGCGGGCCCATCGCGACCCCGACCCGATCCCGCTCGAGCTGGCCCTCGACGCCCGCTACCCGGGCATGGTCTCGCTGTTCGTCGAGCCCACCGGGAGCCAGGAGGCCGTCGACGAGTGGTTCGACGCCGAGCTGCCGGCCTGGCTCGACGGTTCGCCGGTCAGCACCGTCTCGGCCTGGACGCCCGAGCCCCTGCTCGACACCAAGCCCGACTTCGTGCCCGTCGACCCCAATGCCGGAGAGCGGATCCTGCACGTCCACTTCGTCGACGGCGATCCGCTGGCCGAATGGCACCGGTGGGAGGACCTGGCGGCCAAGCTCGCGGCGTCGGGCGTCGGCCGGGTCGTCTACGCCTCCCCGTTCGCCCAGACCCACATGGGCACCGACCGCTACGTCGACGAGCTCTGGCCCGACTGAGCGGTCAGTCCGAGCGCCCCACCGCACCCGCACAGAAGGAATCCGGCCCCGAGTCGTAGGGCTCCGCGAAGTTGGCGCCCCGCATCTCCGGCGGGGCGTCCCCGTGAGCGGCGCTTCCCTCGATGACCTGCCCGGTGTCGATGATCAGGTTTCGCCCATCCACGTCGGTGGGGTACTCGTTGAGGCCGCCCCGGGATGGGCCGCCGATCCTCAGACCTTCTCGCGTGAACTGCTCCCCGTGCTCGACGCCCACGAACACCTGCTCCTTGGGGCACCACCACAACGTGTCATCCGGCAGGTGTCGGGTGTCGGCGAGGAACACGCGCACCTCATCACCGTCTCGCACCAGGAAGACCGGTTGCCCGCCGAGGTCTCGAGCGGAGACCCCCTGGGGCACATCGTTCAAGCTGACCGTCCCGGCGTTGTCGTCCCGGTTGAGAACGATGAGCAGGGCGACGACGCCGAAGAGAGCGAGCGCCGCGGGTAGGAGCCACGCCGGGAACCGACTGCTACCCGTACCTCGAGGCCGAACCGTTCGCGTCTCCACGCGCTCCATGGTGCCGCATGGCGTTCTGGCCCGACTGAGGCCGGCAGTCAGATGGTGTAGGCCAAGTTCTCCAGGATGTGCCGGCCCAGGGCGGTGTCGCCGTCGAGCTCGACCCACACGTCGCCGGCGTGCACCCGCCCGCCGCCCAGCCGGGTGAACTCGCCCACCGGCATCGTGATCGTGACCGTGGCCAGGCCCGGGAGCGAGTCGACGACGGCCGCCCGCTCGCCGACGTGGACGTGGATCTGCCGCCCGCTGCCGCCGGTGAGGTTGAACGTCACGTCGGTGTCCGGGGGCGCACCCGACTTCTTGCCCACGATGAAGCCCAGGGCGCCGGTCATCTCGTCGAGCGTCAGGTCGACGGCCGGCCCGGCGTCATGGCCAGGCCGCCCCACGGCGTCGCGTATGTCCTGCTCGTGCATCCAGCAGTCGAAGACCCGGATGCGCATGAAGCGGCCGTAGCTGTCGGGGCCGGCGGGGGTGGGGCCCACGGCGTCCCACGCCGGCTCGTCCATCGACCGCAGCGCGTCAAGTCGGGTGGCGGTGATGGCTCGGAACCGTTCCAGCAGCTCGCTGGTCGGGAGCTCGGCCAGGGCGGCGACCCACGCCTCGTTGAAGGCGCCGATGTCGTTGCGGACGTGGGGCGCGGCGTCGCGGTCGATCGTGATGTCGGGCGTGGGCGCCCCGGCCAACATCGATTCGGTACCGATGATGTGGGCCACGACCGCCCGCACGTCCCAGCCCGGGCACGGCGACGGGGCCTTCCAGCCGGCATCGTCCACATCGGACAGCAGCACGTCGAGGGCGGCGAACTCCCCGGACAGGGCGTCGATGATCAGGTCCTTGGGGACAAGCGTCGGCGTGGTCGTGACCGCCACGGTAGGGCGTACCGAGCCCGGCGTGACGACCTACTTCCAGCGCTTGCGAGTGGGCGGTACTGGACTCGAACCAGCGACCCCTACCGTGTCGAGGTAGTGCTCTACCAACTGAGCTAACCGCCCGGGGGCTGGAGAACCCTAGCAGTCAGGTCACCCGGTTCCGGAGCCACGGACTCGGCAGGCATTTGGGATTCCACTGCTTTTGGCCTGAGTGGGGCATCCTCGTCGGCGTGGTCCAGCGCAACGAGGAGCGAACCGGCGTGACCGGGCGCCGGATCCGGCGCATCGCCTTGATCCTCGTCGGCGCCGTCGTGGTCGAGTATCTGGTCGTCCCCCAGATCGCCGGGGCCCGCAAGGCGTTGTCGCTCCTCGGTCAGGTGCAGCCGGCCTGGCTGGTCGCCGGAGCCGTGCTGGAGGCGGCCGCCATCGCCAGCTACGCCGAGCTCACCCGAACCCTCCTGCCGACGGACGAGCGACCCCGGTTCCGCACGATCCTGCGCATCACGCTGTCGACCCTCGGCCTCAGCCATGTCGTGCCGGGCGGGACGGCGGTGGGGACCTCGATGGGCTATCGCCTGCTCGTCAACCAAGGGGTGCGGGGCACCGACGCCGCCTTCGCCCTCGCCACCGAGAGCATCGGTTCCGCCGTCGTGCTCAACGTGCTCCTGTGGGTGGGCCTGGTCGTGTCCATCCCGGCCCGGGGCTTCGACGCGGCCTACGGGACCGCCGCCCTGCTCGGCTCACTCCTCCTCCTCGCTGTCGGGGTTTCCGTGGTCCTGTTGACCAAGGGTGAGGAGCACGTGGCCGCCGTGGTGTGCCGGATTGCGGGGCGGATCCCCTTCGTCGATGGCGACGGGGTCGCCAAGGTCCTGCGCCGGGTGTCGGTTCGCCTGCGGACGCTGGCTGCCGACCCCCAGCTGCTGGCCCGAGCGGTCGGCTGGGCCACCCTCAACTGGCTCCTCGACGCCGCCTCGCTGTGGGTGTTCCTCGCCGCCTTCGGCTACCGCATGAGTCTCGACGGGCTCATCATCAGCTACGGCCTGGCCAACGTCGCCGCGGCCATCCCGATCACCCCGGGCGGTCTCGGCGTGGTCGAGACGGTGCTGACCGCCTCGCTGGTCGGCTTCGGTGCCCCTCGCGGGGTGGCCCTGCTCGGGGTGGTGAGCTACCGCCTCCTCAACTTCTGGCTGCCGATCCCCCTCGGTGCGCTCTCCTACCTCTCGCTCCGAGTCAGCGGCGACGAGTCCGAGCGCGGCGCCGAGGAACTGCGGCGGGTCACCCACGAGGCCGACCAGGCCGCACCCCGAACCGCCGAGTGGGCGCGTGATCGAGGCGTGCGCCTGCCCAAACGAGGGGACCGGGCCGCACCCGACTGACCCCGGACGCGAGGCGAGGCGGTGGCCCCACACCACCGCCTCGCGTCGAACCCCAGGGGAGGGGAACCTTGGGTCAGGACGTGGTGCCGGTGCCCTGGCCGGTCGTGCTGGACGCGCCGTCGGCGCGGGGTCGGTAGCCGGAGCGGCGGCCGCCGGCCCGCAGCGTTCCGTTGACGAAGGCCGTGACCCGGGTCTTCAATTCGGCCTTTCGGGCGGTGCCCTGCTCCTGGGTCAACTTCCCGGCGGCGACGGTCTCGTCGATGCGGGCGGACCCGGCCGAGACCAGGGCATCGACGACCTTTTGGACATCGACGCCCTTGTCCTGCGCTACCTGGGCGATGGTCTTGCCACTCTTGAGGGCGGCGCCCAGGTCGGCCTCGGTCATGCCGAGGGCAGTCGCGGCCTCACTGAGGCCGGCTCTGATCCCGCCCCTCCCGCGCTCGCCGCTGTGTCCGCCGCGCAGCGGCAGCGTGCCGTTCACCATGTCGGTGATGCGGCTGGGGAGGTTGGCCTCGGCCTGCTGGAGGCGCTGCTTGGCCTGGGCCACGAGGGCGTCGATGACCTTCTGCACGTCGACGCCCTTGTCCTTCGCCACCTGGGCGATGGTCTTGCCGCTCTCGAGGGCGGTGCGCAGCTCGGCCGGGGTGATGCCAAGGGCGGTGGCGGCCGTGGTCAGCACGTCGCTGCGACGTTCGACGCGGCCCTCGCCGGCGGCGACGTCTGTTGCGGCCCGCGCCGGGACGCTGGCGTCCGAGAGCTGCGGGGTGAACAGGAGAGCTCCGCCGATCCCCCCGGCAAGCACGGAGGCTGCGATCACACCCCCGGCCAACAGTCGCTTGCTCATAGCTGCGTCCCCCTCGGTTGATGGTGTTCCGCCACTGTCTCCCCAACGCCTGAGACGCCGCTGGTGGTTCCCTCAGAATTTCCTCCGACCCGTGGGAGCGAGAGCCGCACGGTGACGCCGGCGCCGGGCGCCGTCTCCAGGGCGACCGTCCCGCCGTGCCCGACCACCAGGTCGTGGACGATGGCGAGACCCAGCCCGGTGCCCCGGCGGGGGTGGTCGATGGTGGGCTCCCCCTGCCGGAAGCGTTCGAAGGCCCGGTCCGCCAGGTCAGCGCCCATGCCGGGACCGTCGTCGGCGATCCGCAGGACGGCCGCGGGCCCGTCGGCCGCCACCTCGACCCGGACCGACGTGGAGATGTCGGTGTGCTCGCGCACGTTGGCCAGGAGGTTGTCGACCACCTGGCGCAGCCGCCCGGGATCGCCGAGCACCATCAGCGGCGAGGGCGGGACGGCGAGAGCGATCCGCCGGTGGGGCTCGACCGC
>JAOBWJ010000210.1 GCA_025463335.1 Acidimicrobiales bacterium | reverse complement strand
CCCACCGGTCGGGGTCGGCCCGGTCGAACACCAGGGGCACCGGCCGTCGGGGCAGGGCGCCGGTGTCGGCCACCGTGACCTGGCGGAAGGCTCGCACCGGCTCGGTCATGCGGCGCCCGAGGGCGGCCACGTCGGCCCGACCCTCGTAGACGGCGATGGTGGTGCCCGACGAGCGCCGCACCCGGGCGGCCCCGTCGCGCAGGGCCACGGTCGCCCCGCCCGACTCGAACGTCAGCTCGTCGCCGTGGCCGGCGATGGCCAGGGCGTCGCCGTCGATCAACATCGGGTGGGCGGCGACCTTGACCATGGAGTCGTGACGGCCGGCCCGCAACCCGAAGGACGTGTCCCCCGGCAGGCCCAGCACGGCTGAGCCGGAGGTGATGGTGACGGTCTGGCCGAGCTCCAACCGGTGCCGGCCGTCGGCCAAGCGCTGGTCGGCACCCGGCGCCGAGACCGTCGCCGTCCCGGCCAGCGTGAGCAGGTAGGTGTCGCTCTTCCCCCCGCCGCCGCACGAGGCCAGCGGCAGGGCGACCACGGCGGCCACCACCGCCACCAGGCGCTTCACGAGACGGCCGCCGGCAGGCGCAAGGTGAACGTCGAGCCCTTGCCCACGGTCGACTCGCACGTGAGCTCGCCCCCGTGGACCTGGGCCACGTGGCGCACCATGGGCAGGCCCAGGCCCAGGCCGCCGAACTCCCGGGTGGAGGAGCCGTCGCCCTGGGCGAACTCGCCGAAGATCGTCTCGCGCCGGTCCTCGGGCACGCCGACGCCGCGGTCGGTCACCGACACCAGGACCGAGCCGTTGCCGTCGGACTCGGCCGTGATGGTGATGCGGCCACCGTCGGGTGAGTACTTCACGGCGTTGTCGAGCAGCTCGTCGAGCGACAGGTCGAGCAGCCGGCGGTCGACCAGCAGGTCGGGCGTGCCGCGCGACACCCGGCGCTCGACCTCGTGGTCCTCCCCCATCCGATCGGCCCAGCGGTCGAGCAGGCCGTCGAGCACGGCCCGGGCCCGGAGCGTCTCGGGGTGGGGCTCGAGCCGGCCGGCGGCCATGGTGGCGAAGTTCACGAGCTGGTTGATGACCCGCTCCATCTGCCGGGCGCCAGACATGATCTCGGCCGCGAACTCGCGCGCCCGCTCGGGCGCCAGGTCCCGCGTCGACAGCATCTGGGCGTAGCCCTTGATCGGCGTCAGCGGGGTCTTCATCTCGTGGCTGATGTTCGAGAGGAACTCGGTCTTCATGCGCTCGACCTCACGCTCGCGGCGCATGTCTCGCACCACGGCCACGCTGCCGGCCAGCTCTCCGGCCGCGCCGCGGAGCGCGGCACCGCTGACGGCCACGGGTACCACGACACCGTCGGGCTGGGTCACCGTGGCCTCGGACGCCCACGGCGACCCGGGCTGGGACAACCGCATCCCCAGATCCTCCCCGTTCGGCCCCCTGAGGGACAACCCCAAAACTGGCCGGCCGCGCACCTCCGAGGCCGGCACCCCGAACAGCTCTTCTGCCGCGGTGTTGAACTCGCCCACGTTGCCAGCGACGTCCACGGCGACGAGGGCCTCCCCCATGCCACCGATGACGGCCTCGAGCCGGCCGCGGAGCCGCGCCTCGTCGATCGCCGCCTCCCGGAGCTCGTCGGTCATGGTTCGGAGGGAACCGGCCATCCGGTCGAAGGCGGTGCCGAGCACTCCCAGCTCATCGGCCTGGGAGAGACCGACCTTGACGTCGAGGTTGCCGGCCTGGATCTCCTCGGCCGTCGACGTCAGCCGCTGCAGGCCTCGCCCGATGCGGTTGCCGATGAGGGCGGCCAACACGATGGCGGCCAGCGTGGCCAGCAGGGCCACGATGAACAGGGTCCGGAACAGCCGCTGCCGGGTCACGTCGGCCAGCCGGCTGGGAGCCGACGCGACGATGGCGGCGATGGGCCGGGCCCCGCTGAGCACCGGGCTGGCGGCGAGGAACCGGCCGGCGGTCGTGGCGCCGGACGCGCTTCCCGAGCGGAGGGCCTCGATGGCAACGGCCCGCAGGTCCGCGGACGTCGGCTGCTGCCCGGCGTGGGCCAGAACACCGTCCTCGCCCACGATGGCCAGACTGAGGTCGGGATCGTCGCGGATGCTCGCCGTGAGGGTGGTGTCGGTCAGGGCGTCGGCCGCCACCACGGCACCCACGAACTGCGGGCCGTCGCGCGTCTGGAGCACCACCGGCGCCACACCCACCGCCAGCAGTCGCTCGTTCAGGATCTCGGGCGCCGACTCCGGCTGCCGGCGATTGGTGAGGGCGTCCTGGACCACGTCGAGGAAGCCGAGCTGCGCGCGGACGCTGCCGCTGTCGGGGAGCCCAGGACCGGGGACGACCACGCCGCTGGGGGTCACGAAGGCGAGCAGCCCCTCGGCGGTCACCAACCCGGTGCCGGAGTCGGCGCTCAGCTGCTGGAGAGTCACCGAGAGCAGGTCCGCCGCATCCACGCCCGTCGGTGACGACGGATCGGCGGCCAGCGCGAGGAGGTACTGCTGGGCCTTGGCGGCCTGGGCGTCGGCCAAGTCCAGGGTCCGTGCGACGAACAGCTGCGCCACGCTCGCCGCCCGCATCCGGGCCGCGTCGGGCGCCCGCCTGGCCGCGCCAGCCTCGGACGCGGCGCGGATCGACGTGCGCCGGAGCACCTCCTTCCGCACGTTGTCGACGACGACCGTCGAGAGGGTCACGGACACGGCGAGCACGACGAGCAGCACGGTCCCGGCCGCGCCGGCCGCCACCCGGGCCGGGATCGACCGGCGGGACACGATGAACAGGACACTGGCGAGGACCACGGCGCCGACCACGCGGACGACGTCAACCGCGGTGCCCGGCTGATCGGCGAGCACGGAGAGCATCTCGGCGGCGGCGAGCACGAGGACGGCCAGCCGCAAGGCCGTCACCGGCAACGAACCCCGACCTCGGCCGATGGTCGCTCCGCCGAGCAGGCCCAGGCCAACGAGCCGGAGCACCACCACGGCCGGCGATCCACCGTCCGGCTCGACGAGCGAGCCGTGCACGAACGCCGCCGCGCCCACGGCGAGGAAGCCGGCGGCCATGGCCCATCGGGCCAGCCGACCCTCGGCCAGCAACGCGGATCGCAGGACCAGCACCGACACCCCGGCCAGGGCGGCCAGGAACAGGACGAACTCGGCTGCAAAGGCGATCTGGGCCTGCGTGGCGGTCATCGACTCACCTCCGGTCAGGCGCCGGCACCCGGAGCCTGCTCGAGGGCCAACCCGTTGCCGCCGAACCCGGCCAGGATACGCAACGCGTCGTCGAGGGTCTGGACCGGTTCGATGCGCAGGTCCTTGCTGGCGTGCTTGCGGGCCTCGGCCACCTCGGCCTTGGGCACCAGGAAGAGCTTCACGCCCGCCTCCTGCACCGCCACCGTCTTCTGGGCCACCCCGCCGACTTCGCCGACCGACCCGTCCAGCTCCATGGTCCCGGTGGCCGCCACCTTGTGCCCGCCGGTCAGCTCACCCTTGGTCAGCACGTCGAGCAGTTCGAGGGTGAACGCCAGGCCGGCCGAGGGGCCACCAATGCGCTCGGACGCGATGTCGACCTTGTAGGGGAAGTCGAAGCTCGGGTCCTTGGTGCGGAGGGTGACCCCGAGCAGCGGCCGCTTCTTGTCGGTCGGGTTGGCGGCGAGCGTCACGCTGACCGTGCGACGGGCGTTCCCGGCGACGACCGTGAGCGACACCGTGTCGCCCGGGGTGTGGGCTCCCAGCAGGCGGATGGCGTCGCTGTGGGTGGCGACCGGCTTGTCGTCGACGGCCACGATCGCGTCGTCGGGGTGCAGCACGCCGTCGGCCGGCGTGCCCTTGCCCACGTCGACGATGAGGGCACCGTTTCCTTTTTCGACCTCGTAGCCCAGCTTGCGGAAGGCCACGATCAGCGCCTTCTGCTTCGAGGTGTCCATGAGCTGGAGGTTGAACTGGGTCAGCTTCTGGTTCCCGACGTCTTTCGGGACGATCGTCTCTTGCTTGACCACGTCGACGGTCGGGTCGAGCCAGCCCTCGAGGGCCTGGAGCACCGTGGTGCGTTGGAGCGACACGGTGCACAGGTAGACGGGGTTCTTTGGCGGGAAGTACGGGCCATCGGTCACCTTCACCAACGGCACGACCGGTAGTGCGCTCCCCGGAGCGATGGCGTAGTACGGGATGCGAAACGACGTGGCCCCGATGATCGAGGCCAGGACGGCGAGCACGGCGACGACCGGCCACGGCCTGATCCGGGGCCTGGACGGCGGGCCCGGCGGCTCGTCACCTCCCGGTACGCTGTCGGTCGCCGTGCTCGCGCTCGTCATGTGCCTGGTCGTCCTCGGTGTTGCCGGCGCACTCGTCCTCCGCGAGGGGTTGCGCGAGGGGACGGACAAGCGTGCCACGACGCCGCCCCCGACCCGACGCGCCCGCCCACTTTCTCGACCCCGCCCTGTTTCTCGACACCGGCCGGTTCGTTCGGGCCTCCTGCTGCTCGTCTCGACGGTGGGGATCGGCGTGTTGACCGCCACCGCCATTGGCCTGGTGATCGCGGCGGTAGCCCATGCCGTTCGCTCCACCGTCGGGGGCGAGTGACGACTCGGGACGCTAGGGACGTGGCGCCGTCACGTCGGTGAAGAGGGCGTGGTACCAGAGGTCGGTCAACGTGGCGACCGTCTCCTCGAACGTGGTGTCGGCCACCGGCGGCATGCGCAGCACGAACTGGGTCGTCGCCGCCCACTCGACCATGCCACCCAAGGCGTTGGCGGTGACGTCGGGTGCCACGTCACGAATGAGACCGGCTTCCAGGAGGTCGGTCAGCGACTGCCCGACACGGGTGATGAACCCGCCCCGCAGCTCTCGCCACGCTGCTTCGATCGACGGCGTGGTGAACGCCCCCTCGAGCAGGCATCGCCAGATCCCGGCGTGGCGCACGAACACCTCGAGGTAGCCGCGCAAGGTCCGCTCGAGCACGTCGCGCGGCGAGCCGGAGCGGTGCTCGACCGACCAGGTGTGGTCGTACATCTCGAGCACCACGCTCTCCACCACTTTGGCGAACACGTCCTCCTTGTTGCGGAAGTACAGGTAGAAGGTGCCGTGGGCGGTGTTGGCGGCTGACGTGATGGCCCCGACCGTGGTGGCCTGATAGCCCCGCTCGGCGAACACCGCGTGGGCGGTCGTCAGCAGCAGCTCCCGGGTGGCGGCGGCCTGGGCCTGACGCTTGGATTTGCGCTGCTCCACGGGGCGCTCCGAACCCGGACCACACTGTCCGCCAGTGAGTGACGAACGCGGGACGGTAGCCGACGACGGCCTGGGCGAGCGCGCCGCCGCCGCCGTGGCCGGCCACGAGGGCGACGAGGCGGCCGCCCGTCGGCTGCTGGCATCGACGGACGCGGCCGTGCGGGCCACCGCCCTGGGGGCCCTGGCCCGCATGAGCCACCTCACCGACAACGACCTTCGGGCGGCCCTTGCCGACCCCAGCCCATCGGTCCGGCGCCGGGCCGTGGCCCTGGCCATCGACCGCCCGGACGTGGCCGTCGTCCCCCTGCTGGGCGACGCCGACGACGACGTGGCCGAACAGGCGGCATGGGCCTGCGGGGAGCGCCAGCCCCCCGAGACGGGAGCGGTGGACGCCCTGGTGGCGGCCACCGCCCACGCCGACGCCCTGGTGCGGGAGGCGGCGGTGGCCGCGCTCGGCGCCATCGGCGACCCCGCCGGATTGCCGGCCATCCTGGCCCGCACCGACGACAAGCCGGCTGTGCGCCGCCGGGCCGTGCTCGCCCTGGCCCCGTTCGAGGGCCCCGAGGTCGACGCCGCGTTGCAACGAGCGCTCACCGACCGCGACTGGCAGGTCCGCCAGGCCGCCGAGGACCTGATGCCGCCCGACCCGGCGTAGTTCCGTGGTCGTGGGGACCACGGAACTACGCCGGCAGGGCGCGTCCTAGAACTGGAAGGTGAACTTCTTGGCCGCGTCGGAGACGAACTCCTGGGGTGTGAGCGCCTTGAGGCCGCCGGGCGTGGCCGGGTCGACCTGGAACATGCGGCCGGCCCGCGGGGGCTTGCGGTCCGCCGGCGGGCCGTACTGGTAGTCGCCCAACAGGCCGCCGGTCTTCAGCGTGCCCACCTCGTTCATGGCCGTGACGATCCCGTCACGCGAGAGGTCGCCCAACGCCACGGCCTTCTCCAGGATCTGGGCCATCGACCATGCCTGGGCGTACCCGAAGGCGAAGTAGATGTCGGGCTTCTGCTGCTGCTTGTCGTACTTGGCGATGTCGTCGAGCATCTGCGTCATGCCCGGGGAGGTGGTGTCGCCCCACTGCGGTCCCTCGTTGACGATGAGGAAGTGCTGCTGCATGTAGGTGTTGCCCGACAACAGGCCGACCCACGTGGGCGACTGGCCGATCCACTGGGGCGTGAAGCCGGTCTGCTCGGAGGCGCCCATGATCCCGCCCGTGGCGCTGGGCAGGCCTACGAGGTAGACGAGCTCGCACGCCGACGCCTTGAGCTGGTTCACCTGGGCACCGAACTCGGTGTCGGTGACGGCGAACGTGACCTCCTTGGTCACCTTGAAGCCCATCTGCTCGCCGGCGAACTGGACGCCCTCGAGGCCAGCCTTCCCGTACGGGTCGTCCTGGTACATCACGCAGATCTTGGAGCTCTTGTTGCCCTTCTGGTTGACCCACCAGTCCATGGCGTTGATGGCCTGGACCTGGTACGGCGCACCCAGCGCCATGAGCTGCTGCTCGGGCA
>JAOBWJ010000206.1 GCA_025463335.1 Acidimicrobiales bacterium | reverse complement strand
CTGCTGATCTCCATCTCGACCGGCATCATCGTCACCCGGGCCACGACCGATGCCGACATGGGCTCCGACGTGCTGGCCCAGTTCGCCCGCCAGCGCCAGGCCCTCCGCACCGGCGGCGTGGTCATCTGCCTGCTGGCGCTGGTCCCGGGGCTGCCCAAGGTGCCCTTCCTCCTCGTCGGCGGCGGCGTCCTGTTCATCGCCGCCCGGCTGCCGAAGGAGGCCGACCGATCCCAGCCCGACGGCGCCGGGCCCGATCCGGCCGACGCTCCCGCACCGGTCGACCCCACCGACGCCATCCGCAACGAGATGAAGGTCGAGCCGCTCGAGCTCGAGATCTCCTACGACCTGGTCGACCTCGTCGACGCCACCCGCGGAGGCGACCTCCTCGACCGGGTGCGGGCCCTACGCCGCAAGCTGGCCCTCGAGCTGGGGATGGTCATCCCGCTCGTGCGCACGCGGGACAACCTCGACCTGCCGCCGCACACCTACGCCATCCGCGTCCACGGGGTGGAGATGGGCCGGGGCGAGGCCCCGCCCGGGACGGTGCTGGCCATAGCCGACGACCTCACCAACCTGCCCGGGACGCCGACCACCGAGCCCGTCTTCGGGTTGGCCGCTCGCTGGGTGCCGATCGAGCTGCGCCAGCAGGCGGAGCTCATGGGGGCCACCGTCGTCGACCGCTCCTCCGTCGTCACCACCCACCTGGCCGAAGTTGTGCGTCAGCACTCCGGTCGCCTCCTCGGCCGCCAGGACGTGAAGGCGCTCGTGGACATGGTCAAGGCCAGCGATCCTGCGGTGGTCGAGGAGCTGACGCCGAACGCCCTCTCCCTGGCCGAGATCCAGCGCATCCTCCAGCTCCTCCTCGAGGAGAATGTGGCCATCCGCGACCTCGTCCGCATCTTCGAGGTGCTGTCGGAGCGGGCCCGGCTGACCAAGGACCCGGAAACCCTGGTCGAGGCGGTCCGGGGCGTCCTCGGTCCGGCCATCAGCGCTGCCCACGCCGTCGACGGCCAGCTCCAGGCCATCACGTTCGAGCCTCTCGTCGAACAGTCGCTGCTCGAGGCGCTCCGCAGCGGCGAACACGGCACGTTCCTCGCCATCGACCCGGCGCAGGCCGAGCGCCTCGCCATCGAAGCCGCGACCCGCGCCGAGGAAGCCGAGCAGCGCGGGGCCACGCCCGTGCTGCTGTGCTCGGCGCCGCTCCGTCCCGCCGTGCGCCGCCTCACTCGAGCCGCGGCACCGCGGCTCCCAGTCCTGTCCTACGCCGAGCTGGGGACCCAGCTGCAGGTGGAGACCATCGGGGTGATCAGCCTTGCCCAAACAGCAGACGTTTGACGGTACCGAGCTCGACGCCGTCCTGGCCCGAGTGCGGAAGGAGGCCGGCGCCGACGCCAAGATCGTGAACGCCACCAAGGTCCGCACCGGCGGGCTCGGGGGCTTCTTCAGCAAGGAGACGTTCAAGGTCACCGTCGAGTTGCCCGAACCGGCCGCACCGGCTCCGGCTTCGACACCGGCGCCAGCGGCGGCCCCGGAGCGGGCGGCGGCGCCGCTCACGCCGCCGCCGGCGTCGATCTTCGACCTGGCCGACCTGGTCGATGAGGCCGAGGTCGACGCCGTCTCGGTGGCCACATCCCCGCCCCCGCCACCGTCCGTGGAGGCGACCGTCCGCCCGCCGGCGCACGTGCCGTCGACCGAGGGTCCCTCGTTCAACGCCGTGCTGCGTCGCATCGCCAGCGAGGCCGGCGCTCCCCTGCCCGAGCAGGCGCCGCCCGTGTTCGTCGAGTCGACTCCGGTCTTCGTCCCGGCCTCGGCACCGGCCCGTGTCGCCCTGCCGGCGTGCGACCGCGAGCTGCTCTCGCTCGGCATCCCCACGTCGATGCTTCCCACCGACCTGAGCCCCGGCATGGCCGTGGCCGCCCTGCTCCGTTCGCTCCGCCTGCCGTCGGTCCCCCCGATCCCGGCCCAGCCCGGTGCCGTCACCGTCGTCATCGGCGAGCGTCGGGCCGCGGCCCGGCTGGCCGCCGACGTGGCCGGCGAGCTCTCGATCTCGAAGCGCGACATCTGGGTGGCCGAGCCTGGGCCCGAGGGCCGGCCCGGCCGCCTCGTCACCGCGGCCGACGCTGCCGCCGAACGCCGCACCTGGGTCAGCGGCCCCACCGTCGTGGCCCTCACCGCGCCCACCGGTGCCCGTGACCTCCGCTGGGCCGAGTCGATGCTCGACGCCCTCGAGCCGACGGCCGTCTGGGGTGTCGTCGACGCCGGGCGCAAGCCCGAGGACGTCCAAGCCTGGTCCGACGCCCTTGGCGGCCTCGACGCCCTTGCCCTCGAGCACCTCGAGGCGACGGTGAGCCCGGCCGCCGTCCTGCAGCTCGGCATCCCGGTGGCCCGGATCGAGGGCCAGAAGGCCACGCCCGCGCTGTGGGCCGTGCTGCTCGCCGAGCGAATCGCCGCGTAGACCCGTGGCCGACAAGGTCCCGCCCCCGCTCCTGCCCGGTCTCCGCGAGCGCGTCCACGTCCGGTTGGGGCGGTGGGCGGTGAGCCTCCCGTCGATCGTGGAAGACGTCACCGAGACCGACATCCTGCTCGGCGCACCCCTCGATCTGGCCGAGGGCCAGGAACCGAGTGCCGGCGAGCGGATGCTGCTGATGTGGGAGGACACCGCCGGCCCGCACACGCTCCCCTGCTCGTTCGCCGCCGTCGTGCCGCGCGAGCTGCCTCAATGGCGGGTCACGCCCGATGGCCTGGCCAAGGGCGACCAGCGCCGGCGCCACGTGCGGGCGGCAACCGAGGGAGCGGCCACAATCGTCCGCGACCAGTCGGCCAACGCTGCCACCCTCCTCGACGTGAGCGAGGGCGGGCTGCGGTGCCGCCTGACCAAGGAGGACGCCCTCGTCGGAGTCGGCGACCTGGTGTCGTGCGTCTTCAAGGCCGGGACGCACGAGCTCGACCTGCGCGGCCGCGTCGTCCAGGTCCACCTCGAGCTCGGCGAGCCTCGGGTCCTGGCCGTGTCGTTCCTCGATCTCACCGGCAGCCAGGCCGATGAGCTGCGCCGCCACGTCTTCGCCGAGCAGGCCCGGGCCCGCTCCCGGTCGGTGGCGCGATGAAGCACGAGGAGTGGAAGCTCAAGGCCGGGGTCGTGGTGGGCGCCGTCCTGTCGATCCCGGTGGTGCGGAGCGCCATGAGCTACTCCATCTCGTGGAGCACGGCGGCCATCCGCGTGGGGGTTGCCATGATCCTCGCCTACGTGGGCGTGCTGGTGGTCACCTCGGTGGTCGGGGGGTACTTCCCCGAACCCGAGCCCGAAGCGGAGCCCGCCGAGCTCGAGGCGGCCGACGGCGTGGAGGACGCGATCCTCGTGGACGAGCGGGCGGTCGACACCGAGCCGTAGTCCGCGACGAGCGCCGGAGGTGGCCCGTTGCAGCGGCTGATCGGTCTGGACGCATCGTTTCTCGACGCGCTGGCCGGCTACCTCGTCGACGAGTTGGAGGAGCTGTCCGCCTCGACCAGGTGATAGGTCTTGCCCTTGCGGAGCAGGACCCATCGATCGTGCAACAGGTCGGCGGAGGTGACGGTCCGGCCCTCCTCGACCTTCTCGCTGTTGACGGCCACGCCGTTGAGGGTGCGGCGGGCCTCGCCCTTGGACTTGAAGATGCCGGCCTCGACGAGCAGGTCGATGAGATCGATGCCCTCGGCCAGGCGCGACCGCTCGACGGTCGTGGTGGGCACCTCGTCGGCCACGAAGGCCAGGCTCTCGGCGGTCGCTTCGCGGGGGTCGCCCCCGAACAGGATGGCCGAGGCCGCCTCGGCGTCGCGGGCCGCGTCGGCCCCGTGCACGATCGTGGTGATCTCCCGGGCGAGCCGGCGCTGTCCTTCTCGCTTCTCCGGCGACTGGGCATGGGTGGCCGCCATCGCCATGGCCTCGTCGACCGGGAGCATGGTGAGCTGCAGCAGGAAGCGCTCGACATCCGCGTCCGGGACCTGCATCCAGTACTGGAAGAACTGGTACGGGCTGGTGCGGTGGGCGCCCAGCCAGACGTTGCCGGCCTCGCTCTTGCCGAACTTCCGCCCGTCGGAGCGAAGCAGGAGGGGCCACGTGAGGGCGTAGCCGTGGTCGCCGGTGACCTTGCGGATGAGGTCGGCGCCCATCGTGATGTTGCCCCACTGGTCGGAGCCGCCGATCTGCAGGTCACAGCCCCGGGAGCGGTGGAGGTGGAGGAAGTCGTTGGCCTGGATCAGCATGTAGCTGAACTCGGTGTAGGAGATGCCCTGGTCGCCCTCCATGCGGGCCTTGACCGACTCCTTGGCCACCATCTGGTTGACGGTGACGTGCTTGCCGACGTCACGGAGGAACTCGAGGAAGCTCACCGGCTTCGTCCAGTCACCGTTGTCGACCAGCTCCACGCCGGCGATGCGGCCGAGCTGCTCGCGGAGGGATGCCAGATTGCGGGCCAGCGTCTCGTCGTCGAGCAGGTTGCGCTCCTCCGACTTTCCGCTCGGGTCGCCGATCATGCCGGTCGCGCCCCCGGCCAAGCCGATGGCGTCGTGGCCGGCCTCGGCGAAGCGCCGGAGCATGAGCACGCCGATGAGGTTGCCCACGTGGAGGCTGTCGGCCGTGGGGTCGAACCCGCAGTAGAGCGTGATCGGTCGCTCGGCCAGCCGGGCGGCGAGGACCTCCCGGTCGGTGGTGTCCTGGATGAGGCCGCGAGCCTCGAGATCGGCGAGCAGGCTGCTGTTCACAGTTCCAGGCACCTGGTCATTCTCGCGGCTTGGGGAGCAGAGGGCGCGAGACATGTTGCTCGCCGGGCACGTAGAACCGCCACGGCTCCTCGGCCGCCTTGGTGATGCCGATGCGGCGGGTCACCACCGGGTGGTCCGGAGGCGCGGTGCCGTCGTCGACGATGACAATGCCGCGATCGCCGGTGACCAGGTCGGCTCCGTCGTCGACGCCCCCGATGCCAAGGGCCTGGGTCAAGCGGGCCGGGCCGTTGGTGAGGTCCCGGTCGCCCCGGGCCTTCGACCGCACCAGGCGCATCTGCTCGATGCCCTCGAGCGGCGCGAGGGCCCGGATCAGGACCGCCCGACCATCGCCGCAGACCGGGTTGCAGCACCAGTGCATGCCGTAGCTGAAGTACACGTACAGGTGCCCGGGCTCGCCCCACATGGTGGCGTTGCGCGTGGTCGGCCCCCGGAAGCTGTGGGCCGCCGGATCCTCGGTCCCCAGGTAGGCCTCGACCTCCACGATCCGCCCGCTGCGCCCGTTGGCCACCAGCACCTTGTTCAGCAGCTCCGGCCCCACGATCCGCGGATC
>JAOBWJ010000201.1 GCA_025463335.1 Acidimicrobiales bacterium | reverse complement strand
ATGATCGAGACGTTCTACATCACGGGCGATCCCGACGCTGACCAGCTCCTGCACGACGACCCGCTGGCCCTCCTGCTCGGCATGCTGTTCGACCAACAGGTGCCGATGGAGTGGGCGTTCGCGTCGCCGGCCAAGCTCAAGGAGCGGCTCGGCGGCCTCGACGCCAACGCCATCGCGGCGATGGACCAGGAGGCCTTCGTCAGCGTCTGCTGCGAGAAGCCGGCGATCCACCGCTTCCCGGGCTCGATGGGCAAGCGGGCCCACGAGCTGTGCCAGGTGCTCTCCGAGGAGTACGACGGCGACACGGCCGCCATCTGGAACGGCGTCGACTCCGGCGCCGAGGTGCTGAAGCGGCTGAAGGCGCTGCCCGGCTTCGGCGACGAGAAGGCGAAGATCTTCCTCGCCGTCCTGGCCAAGCGCATGGGCGTCACGCCCGCCGGTTGGGAGGAGGCGGCGGCCCCGTTCTCCGACGACAACCGCCGCACCGTGGCCGACGCCGACACGCCCGAGCACCTCCAGGAGGTGCGGGCGTGGAAGAAGATGATGAAGGCCCAGAAGAAGGGCAAAGCCGACTGATGCACCTCGTCGTCAACGGCGACGACACCGTGGTGCCCGACGGTGCCACGGTCCTCAGCCTGCTCGAGCATCTGGGCCTGGGACCCAAGTGGGTGATCGTCGAGCGCAACGGCGAGCCCGTCGAACGCCGCGACGCGCCCTCGACCACCCTCGCCGAGGGCGACCGCATCGAGCTCGTCCGGGCCGTCGCCGGAGGCTGACAACCTAGCGACGTGGCCCTCTCCATCGCCGACCGTCGCCTCTACCTCTGCACGCCCGACCGTCCCGACCTCGAGCGCTTCGTCGAGGCGTGCATCGAGGGTGGCGTCGACGTCGTCCAGCTCCGGGACAAGGAGCTCGACGCCCGCCCCCTCCTCCAACGGGCCAGGCTGGCCCTGCGGGTGTGCCGGGGGCTGGGCGTGCCGTTCATCCTCAACGACCGGCCCGACCTGGCCCTCGAGGTGGGCGCCGACGGTGTGCACGTGGGCCAGGACGACGCCCCGCCGGCGCTGTGCCGCCAGCTCCTCGGGCCGGACGCCATCATCGGCTACTCGACCCACGCCCCGACCGAGCTCGACGCCGCGCTCGGCGAGCCGGTCGACTACGTCTCCACCGGGCCGGTGGTGGCCACGCCCACCAAGCCCGGCCGACCCGGCACCGGCCTCGACCTCGTCCGTCACGCGGCGGCCACCGCCAACCTCCCGTGGTTCGTGACCGGCGGCGCCGCGCCCGACACGGTGGGCGCCATGGTCGCGGCCGGCGCCCGCCGCTTCGTCGTCGTCCGCTGGCTCACCGAGTCGAGCGACCCCTTGCGAGCGGCCCGCGCCCTGGGCGACGCAATCGACCGGGCCGAGGGCTGACATGGAGCTCGTCGACCGACCCGCCATCGAGGTGATCGGCCTCCAGGTCGACGCTGCGTTCGACGACCTGGCCACGGTGGTCCCCGCCGCCTGGGCCCAGCTGTTCGAGCGGGCCGACGCCATCATCGGCCGGACCGGCACCACGTTCCTCGAGCTGTCCACCGATCTCGGCAACGGCCGCTACCGGGAACTGGTGGGCGCCCAGGTCGTCGGTGGCACGCCCCCGCCGGCGGGCATGCTGGCCGAACTGGTCTACGAGGCCCGGTGGGTGCACGAGCTGCACCACGGGCCGCTCGAGGACATCGGCGCGACGTTCGCCCTGATGCTCGACTTCCTGGCCGACCAGGGCCTGCACGCCGACGGGGTGAAGCTCGACGTCGGCTACGGCGCCGACGGACCCCACGACCTGTACGTGCGGCTCGCGGGCCCTACGCCGTGACCTGACGCTCCAGCCAGCCGAGGAGCACGGCGATGGCCCGGGGGTCGTGGCGCAAGCGGTGCCCGGCCCCCTGGATGATGCGCAACTCAGCGGCGCCGTGACAGTCGGCCAGGGCCCGGGCGTCGAGCGCCGGCACCAGATCGTCGTCGGAGCCCTGGATCAGCAGCAGCGGGCGGGGTGCGAGCTTCTCGGCCAGTACCAGGGGGCGGGTCTCGCGCAGCTCGCGGATCCAGGTCTCGGGGTCGGTCGGGAATCGCGGGTTGCGGATCACGCCGATGTCGCGGGCGTGCTCGAGGAACCGGCGGGGATGGGCGGCCCAGTCGTCGAAGTCGGCTCGGGCCGAGAGGGCGACGACGCCCCTGACCCGGGCGTCCTCGGCCGCCGCGCAGATGGCCAGCGAGCCACCCGTGCTCGCCCCGCAGAGCCACACGTCCTCCACCCGGTCGGTCGCGAGGACGTGGTCGACGGCGGCTTTGACATCCTGCAGCCAACCCCCCAGCGAGAAGTCGCCCTGGGAGTTGCCGGTGCCCCGGAAGTTGAACGTGAGCACCGTCCAGCCGGCCTCGGCCGCCAAACGATCGGCCAGCTCGGGGTACGTCTGGCCCGAGGCCGCCGCCGATTTCGGGCCGTTCGGGAAGCCGTGGCACAGGACCAAGCCGGGGCGGCCCGGAGCCTCCCCGCCCGGCGTAGGCCGAGCGAGGTGGGCAGCGAGACGGAGTCCCTCGGAGACGATCTCGTCCCGCATGGCGAAGAGGGTACCCACGCGCCCGGGAACCACCTGCGGATTCCCTACGGTTGGGCCATGGATTGGATCGCCATCGTCCAGCGCGAGGGCCACGCCCTCTCGACCGCCGCCCGTCACGACTTCAAGGCGCAGGTGCCCGCCTGCCCCGATTGGACGGTGAACGATCTGCTGGCCCACATCGGCGCCATCCACCACCGGGTGGCCATCCTGGTCCGCACGTCCCGTACCGAGCCCTGGTCGAAGGACGACGGCTCGGCCCCCCAACCACCCTCCGGCAACCTCCTCGGCTGGTACGAAGCCGGCCTTGTCGACCTGCTCGACGCCCTCCGAGGCGCCGACCCGGCCACCCCGGTGTGGTCGTGGTCGGGTCCGGTCACCGTTGCCTTCTGGCTGCGGCGCATGGCCCAGGAGACGACCATCCACCGGGTCGACGCCGAGCAGGCCACCGGCGTGGCTGGTCCGGTCGACACCGACCTCGCCGTCGACGGCATCGACGAGCTGTTCC
>JAOBWJ010000119.1 GCA_025463335.1 Acidimicrobiales bacterium | reverse complement strand
ACGACCGTGGACGCCAGGGAGTCGTGGAGCCCCTGGCGACGCGGTTGCCAGATCGCCGGGAGGTAGAGCAGCGGCGCCAGCGTGCCGAGGAAGGGCACGATGCCGAGGAGGCTGGGGGCCGCTCGCCGGCCGGCCTGGTCGAGGTTGGGCACGGCGCCGGTGGTGGCGTCCACCACCCGGATCCCCATCCACCGCTTGCCCAGCGTCTGCCCGCTCAGGGCGATGAGCCCGATCTCGTAGGCCGTGCCCACCACCCAGAAGACCCGTAGGGCGGTGTCCGGGATCTGGAACGCCCCGTCGGACGCCGGGCTGCCGCCGAACGACAACACCAGCACGAGCCAGATGGGCAGCAGGACCACGCCGTCCAACAGCCGGGCCGCGAGGCGGCGACCGACAGAGGCGAGCGTGGTGGTCGGGGGCTCCAGCACGCCCACACTCTCGCGCAGTCCTGCTATGCCGCTGCCTTCAGCGCCATGATCACGGCCAGCACCCGGGCCACCGCCTCGTACATCTCGACGGGGATCTCCTGGCCGAGGTCGCACGCGGCGTAGAGGCCTCGGGCCAGCGGGATGTCCTGCATGATCGGCACCCGATGACGCTCGGCCTCCTCGCGGATGCGGAGAGCGACGGCGCCGCGACCCTTGGCCACCACGATCGGCGCCGAGCGGCCCGGCTCGTAGCGGATGGCCACGGCCACGTGCGTCGGGTTCACGATCACGGCGGTGGCGGTGGGGATCTCCGACATCATGCGATTCCGGCTCATCTCGGCCTGGCGGCCACGGATGGCCGCCTTCATGTGCGGGTCGCCGTCGCTCTGCTTGTGCTCGTCCTTGACCTCCTGCTTGGTCATCATCATCCCCTTCATGACCCGCCGCTTCTGGAGCCCGTAGTCGACGAGCGCCAGCACGAGGCCGGCCAGCGCGGTGTTGCGCAGGATGCCGAGGCCGTCTCGGCCGATGACGGCGAGGATCGTGTCGGTGTCGGGGTGGCCCATCTCCATGATCTCGGTGGCGATGCGCTGCACCGGCGGGATGGCGACGCCGGCGAGGATGCTGGTGCGGAGGAGGACCTTGGCCGCCTCCCACGCCGACTGCGGGGACAGCAGCTTCTTGAGACCCTTGACCGGGTTGATCCGGTCGAACTTGGGCTTCAGCCCGTGGCCCGACAGCAGGAGGCCGGTCTGAGCCAGGTTGCCGACCAACCCGATGCCCAGCACGACCAGCGAGACCGGCAGCACGGCAAGCATCGTCTGCAGCGTCCCGTGGCTGAGCAGCGCCAGCGCCTGGTCGGCGTCGGGCTTGGCGATGAGGTTGCCCATCCGGGTGGTGACGTCGCGCAGCGTGCCACCGGCCCGGCCGATGGCGCTGGGCAGCACGGCGGCCACCGCGTACATCTGGGACCACGTGACCAGATCCTGGGAGCGGGCGATCTGACCCTTGCGCCGAGCCTCCCGCTTCTTCTTGGGGGTCGGCGCCTCGGTCTTGTCGTGCTTGCTCATTGGTGCATCAACCTGGTCGAACGACCGCTCTAGCCCTCTGCGGCCAGGGGGCACCAATGAGCGGCTCGGCGCAGAGCGCCTCGCCAAAGCCTGTGCTCATGATTCCCTCGCTGCGCTCGCTCATCCGGCGCCGACGATCTGGAGGCCCTGGCGGACCATGGGATCGAACAGCGCCTCGATGGCGCTCGGCAGCAGCGGGATGGCGATGGCCGCCAGGCCGATCGTGACGACCATCTTGAGCGGCATGCCGAGCATGAACACGTTCATGTTGGGCGCCGCCCTGGACAGCATGGCCAGCGCCAGCTCGGTCAGGAGGAGGGCCGCCACCAGCGGGGCGGCGATCTCGAGGGCGGCCACGAGGAACCGACCGAGGTCGAGCGTGACCAGGTCGACCATGCGGTCCATCTGCAACCCGTTGAGGGGCGCGGCGTCGAACGAGGCCAGGAAGCCGCGCACGATGAAGATGTGGCCGTTCAGGGTGAACAGCAGGGTGGTGGCCAGCACTTGGTAGAAGCGGCCGAACACGCTGACCATGCCGGTCGAGGTGGGGTCGACCATCTGGGCCATGTTGAAGCCACTGAAGGCGTCGATGAGCCCGCCCGCGGCCTGGACCACGCCGAACACGATCACACCCACGTAGCCGAGGGCTACGCCGGCGCCGACCTGCAGGACGGCGGCCCCCAGAAGGGGCGCCACTTCCAGGGGCACGGGGTGCTGGGCCAGATGGGGACCGGCGACCAGGGCGAGGGCGGAGGCGAAGCCGAGCTTCACCTGCACCGGGATCATGCGCCCGCCGAAGGGCGGGGCGATGAACAGCCACGCCGTGGCCCGCACCAGCGCCAGGAGGTACCCCGACAGGGCCGCCTCGGAGAGGGCGATGTTCACGCGCTCTGGAGCAACCGGGGGATGGAGTCGAACAGCTGGGTGGTGTAGCTGATGAGCTCGCTCAGCATCCAGTGGCCGCCCACGAGCAGGACGAGGCCCATGCCGGCCAGCTTGGGCACGAACGTCAGCGTCACCTCCTGCACCTGGGTGACGGACTGGAACAGCGAGATGGCGAACCCGATGGACAGGCTCACGGCCAGGAAGGGCGCCGTCAGCTTGGCCGTGAGGAGCATGGCCTGGATGGCGATCTCGAGGACGGAGGTGTCGGACACGGGCGGTCTCCTAGAAGCTCTTGATGAGGGAACGAACGACGAGGCCCCAGCCGTCGACCATGACGAACAGCAGGAGCTTGAAGGGCAGGGAGACCACGACCGGCGGGAGCATCATCATCCCCATCGACATGAGCGTGGAGCTCACCGCGATGTCGATGATGAGGAACGGCACGAAGATCACGAAGCCGATCACGAACGCCGTCTTCAGCTCCGAGAGGATGAAGGCGGGGAGCAGGGTGGTGAGGCTGACGTTCTTCTCGGTCTCGGGCCGCTGCTCCCCGGAGGCGGAGACGAACATGGCCAGCTCCTTGGGCTTGGTCTGGCCGAGCATGAACGTGCGCATGGGCACGACGGCGGCGTCCCATGCCTCGGTCTGGGTCTTGTCGCCGTTCAACATCGGCTGGAGGGCCTGGTCGTTGATGTCCTTGAGGGTGGGCGCCATCACGAACAGGCTGAGGAACAGGGCCAACCCGACCAGCACCTGGTTGGGTGGGATGCCCTGGAGTCCGAGGGCGTTCCGCGTCAGGGACAGCACGATGATGATTCGCGTGAAGCTGGTCGTCATCACGATGAGGGCGGGCGCCACCGACAGCAGGGTCAGCAGGATGATGACGAGGACGCCCTGGGAGGGCTTGTCCTTGGTGCCACCCAGGTCGATGTTGATCGACGCCTGACCAGCAGGGTCAGCCGTCGTGTTGGCGGTGTCGGACGTGACCACGGCGGTGCCGGTGTCGGTGGACGACACCTGGGCACCGGCCGGGCCGGCGAAGGCGATCAGGGACAGCAGGGCGAAGACGGCGATGAGCGCCGCTCGGCCGGAGCGCTGCAGCATGGGGACTCCCGGGGGAATCAGGACCGACGAACGGTGCGTTCCCGTAGGTGGTCGAGGGTGTCCTTCCATGCGGACGGGCGGGCCAACAGCGGCCCTCCGGAACGGACCATCCCTGGTGCGTCCGGGCTTGCATCTTCGGTGAGGTCGAGGACGGACAGATCGGCGTCGGCCAGCAGCGAGACCGAGGTCTCGGTGACACCGAGGACCAGGGCCCGATCGACGGCTCGCACGATCACGACCGAGGTGTTGCGGCCCAGGCCCTGACGGGCGAGGACGTCGACACGCGCGGCTGTCTTCCCGGGGGCGTTGCCCAGGCCCCGGCGGCTGGCGGCCCGAGCGGCGAGCGCCAGGAGGCCGAGCACGACCGCCAGCGAAACGCCGACCCGCAGGACGAGGACGAGGGAGCTCATTTCGCCTTGCCGCCGCCCGGACCGCCGTAGCCGACGACCTCGGTGATGCGGATGCCGAACTCCTCGTCGATCACGACGACCTCACCGCGGGCGATGAGCGTGTTGTTCACCAGCAGGTCGACGGGCCCACCAGCGGCACGGTCGAGCTCGATGACCGAGCCGGGCGCCAGCTGGAGGATGTCCCGGAGCAGCATGCGGGTGCGGCCCAGCTCGACCGTGACGCCGAGCTCGACATCGCTCAGCAGCTCGAGCGGGTGCCCGGCGATCTCGGCCGGCGCGTGCTGGAGCGGGAGGAACTCGTGCTCCTCGCCGTCGTGCGGATCGGCGATCGGCTCGGGCTCGTCGAGGTGGATGAGGGCGAGGGTGGCCACGTGGCTCTCGCCGTCGAGCAGGCGCACGGCGGTAACGGCCTCGCCGGTCGCGGGCAGCATGGCCACGTCGGCGCCCACCTCGCGGGGCTCGCCCGGCTGCAGGTCGGTCCCGAGCGAGGTGCTCAGCGAGGCAACGGCCCGGGCCAGCGCCGTCTCGAGGCCGTCGAGCAGGTCCTCGGCCGGGGGCGGGCCGACCTGGACGGCGCGGGCCAGCGGGCCGGCCACGGCCAGCACCAGACGACCGAGACCCTCGACCTCGACCTGAACGGCCTGGGCCGACGGCGGCTGGGCCGACGAGCGGTTCTGCGGGTCGATGTGCTCGACCAGCCAGCCGTTCAGCTCGGGGAGAGCGGTGGCGGCCTGCTCGGCGGCCACCCCGAGGGTGGGGGCCATCGTCGACAGCATCTGCGTCGTGGTCATCGGTGGTCAGCTCCATCGGAGATGCGAGAGTCGGTGTCGAGGACGAGGCAGGCGAGGCGCTTGCCCCGTCGGCCGGCGCGGCCCTGGAAGCGGGACACACCCGAGACGGCCACGTCGAGAGGAGCGTCGACGTGGTGGTGAAGGGAGACCAGGTCACCCGGCGTCAGGGCCACGATCTCGGAGGCGGTGAGCGTCACCTGCGTGAACCGGACGCTGACGGGCAAGGGTGCGTCATTGAGCCGTTCCTCCAGCGAGAGGCGCAGACCGATCGGGTCGATCGACTGCCGGCCGGCCTCGGCGGCGTTGTTCGTGAGCTCGTCGAGGACGGGCTGGAGCGCCGAGAACGGAATGCAGAGGCTGGCCACGCCACCCGTGCTGGCCATGCGCACGTCGAACTCGACCACCACGACCATGTCGGAGGCGCTGGCGATCTGGGCGAACTGGGGGTTCGACTCCTGGTGGATCAGTTGGGGCTCGAGCTGGACGAGCGACTCGAAGCCGTAGGCCAGCTCCCGGAGGATCCGACCCATGAGCGACCGGAGCAGGCTGGCCTCGATCTCGGTGACCGCCCGCCGGGGCTGCTTGGCGCTGCCCGGCCCGCCGACCAACCGGTCGACGGCCGCCATGACGACGGGGAGGGGCAGGTGCAGGATGGCCGAGCCGGCGAGCGGCTGCAGGGCCAGGATGGCCAGGTAGCTCGGGTTCGGGATGTCACGGACGTACTCGTCGTACGTCTGCTGCTCGACCTTGCGCACCGTCACCTGCGAGACGGCGCGCAGGGAGGTCGACAAGAGCGTCGTCCATTGACGGGCGAACGTCTCGTTGACGATCTGCAGGGCGCGCACGTGCTCGCGGCTGAACTTGTTCGGGCGACGGAAGTCGTACCGCACGATTGCCCGGCTCGGCGTTGCGGTGCCCATGGCCCCTCCTCGGTCGCCCGGGAGGGAATCTGAGAGATCTCGGATCTACTGCAGCACGAATTCCGTGAAGTACACGTCCTCGATCTCGCCCTCGTAGGCGTGCTTCAGCTTCTCGACCAGGGCCTTCTTGGAGGCCTCGCGCCCCTCGGGCGACACCAGCTCGGCATAGTTCTTGCCTCCGAGCACGCCGATCACGATGTCGAGCGCCCGGGCGTAGGTCCCGGCCGCGTCGGTGGTGTCGGGCTTGGCGGCGTGACCGACTGGGGCATCGGCCGACAGCTGGAAGCCGAGGCCGACCCGCAGGAACCGACCGTCGGACATGTTCAGCGTGATCGGGTCGATCTTCACCACCGGACCCGGCGCCAGGGTGGTGGTGGTGACGGCGGCACTGGCGGCCGGTGCCGCCCCGCCCCCACCGCCCATCATCTTCCCGCCGAGGACGAGCCCGATGGCGACGACCACGGCCGGGAGCAGGTTGCCCTTCTTCTTGCCGCCCTTGCCGCCCTCGGCGGGCTCGGCGCCCTCCTCGGCGGCCTTCTTCTTCTTGCGTGCCATCAGGATCCTCCTCCGTTCTGGGTGGTGGCCTCGACGAGGATCTCGACCCGGCGGTTCCGGGACCTTCCCTCGGCGGTGCTGTTGGATGCGATCGGTCGCTGGTCGGCGAAGCCGGTGGCCGACAGCCGGGCGGGCGCCACGGCGTGAGCCGACTCCAGCTCCCGCAGCACGGTCGTGGCCCGGTAGGTCGACAGCTCCCAGTTGGAGGCGAACGTGCCGTCGATCGGCACGTCGTCGGTGTGGCCCTCGATGCGCAGCGGGTTCGGGAGCCCGGCGAGCGGCACGGCCAACTGGTGGATGATCTCCCGACCGGCAGGGCGCAGGACGGCCTGGCCGGGGTCGAAGAGCACCTTGTCGGACGCGATCGTCACGACCAGACCGCGACGCTCGACCCGCAGCCCGACGCCACCACTAAGCCCGGCCTTGTCGAGGGCAGCCACCAGCACCTCCTTGGTGTGCTCGAGGGCGGCGTGCTCGGCGGCCTGGGCCGCCTGTTGGGCCTGCTGGGAAGCGAGGGCCTTCTCGGCCTGGTCGGCGATGCTCTCCATGGGAATGGGCGACATGCCGCTCGACAGCACGCCGGCCCCGCCCTGGATCACGCCGGTCCCAGGCTGGATGGGGGTCGACCCGAACGCGCCGCTCAGGCTCGTCTTGAGCTTCTCGTACTTGGCCAGGTCGACCTGCGACATCGAGAACAGCACGATGAACAGGACCATGAGCAGCGTGATCATGTCGGCATAGGTGATGAGCCAACGCTCGTGGTTGACGTGCTCCTCGTGGGCGACGTGCTTCTTCCGGCGGGACGCCATGTCAGGCCGCCTGCTCCAGGTCGCTCTTCTCGGGTGCGGTCCCGAGGAGCGACAGCAGCTTCTGCTCGATGATGCGGGGGTTGCTGCCGGCCTGCACCGAGAGGACACCCTCGAGGACGATCTCCATGTGGTGGCAGTCGATCTCGGTGATCCGCTTGAGCTTGCTGGCGATCGGTAGCCAGAACACGTTGGCCGACAGCACGCCCCAGAGGGTGGCGAGGAAGGCGCCGGCGATGAGGTGCCCGAGCTTGTCGGGCTCGCTCAGGTTCTCGAGCACGTGCACGAGGCCGAGCACGGTGCCGATGATCCCGAGCGTGGGGGCGAAACCGCCCATGCTCTCGAACAGTTGGGACGACGCCTTGCCCCGCTGGCGAACGGCGGAGATCTCGGCCTCGAGGATGTCGCGGAGCTCATCGGGGTCGGTGCCGTCGACCGCCATCTCGATCCCCTTCTTCAGGAAGGGATCATTGACGCTCTTGACCGCCTCCTCGAGGGAGAGCAGGCCCTCTCGGCGGGCCCGCTCGGCCAGCTCCATGACCGCGCCGACGGTGCCGTCGGCCGTGTGGGCCTTGGTCAGGAGGGCGTTCTTGACCGCCTTCAACGAGGTGATCATGTCGGCCATCGTCCCGCAGGCCATGGCCACGCCGAACGTGCCGACGAACACCAGCAGCAGCGCCGGCGGGGCGATGATGGCGGCCGGGTTGCCGCCTTCCATCACGGTCGAGGCCATGATGGCCACGAACGCGACGACGATCCCGATCAGGGTGGCGAGGTCCATCTCACCGCTCCTCGGTGCCAGCCACGACCCGCAGGGCGCGGACGGTGCCGGACTGCATGCCGTGGGACAGGGCCACGATCTCGGCGCGGAACATCCGCACCCGCTCGATGACCTCGTCCAGGGACTCGGCCACGACGTACCGCGTGCCGTCCACGAGGGTCAGCACGGTGTCAGGGGAGGCGTCGAGGCGTTCGATGAGGTCGCAATTGACCGCGAACGCCGCGCCGTTCAACCGGCTCAGCGTGATCATGGGGCTCCGTCCTTGGGAAACGCAGCCGGCCAGTCCATGGCCGGTGTTAACGACCCCATCGGACCCCGACCGCCCGACCTGAGTGGTCAGCGGCCGGGGTCATCGATGGGTTGGTTCACTAGCGCTTCAGGTTGACGAGGTCCTGGAGGAGCTCGTCGGAGGCGGTGATCACCTTCGAGTTCGCCTGGAAGCCGCGCTGGGCGACGATCAGGTTGGTGAACTCCTGGGCCAGGTCGACGTTCGACATCTCGAGCGTGCCACCGGCCAACATGCCCCGCCCGCCGCCGCCGGCCGCGCCGATGGCAGCCAGGCCGGAGTTCACCGTCGAGCGGTACAGCGACGAGCCGACCTTCTCGAGGCCCACGGGGTTGGAGAAGCCCGCGAGCGCGACCTGGCCGACGGGGCGGGTCTTGCCGTTCGAGAAGACGCCCGTGATGATGCCGTCCTGCCCGATGGTGAATGACTGAAGCGAGCCTATGGCCGAGCCATCCTGGGAGAGCGCGGTCACCGTGTTGGCGCCGGCGTACTGAGCCAGGGCGTCCGGCGTGCCAACGGTGCCGAAGCCGACCTTGACGGTGGCCGAGCCAAACTCGCCCACGGTGGCGGGCGGGGTCAGGGTGAGCGGTGCAATGCCCGTGAACCCCGGCGGGCTGGCCGTGGGGTTCCAAGTGAGGGAGACCGTCGGGCTCGGGCTCACGACCACGAGGGTGGTGCCGGAGAGAGGCGGCATGGTCGCCACCACCGACCACACGTTGGACGCGGTGTGGGTGAACGTGAGCGACACGTCGTGCGGTGCACCCTGCCCGTCGTAGATCGTGATCGACGAGACCACCTGCGAGCCGGCGACGGCGCCGGTGGCGCTGACGGGCGCGTCTGCCGGCAGGTTGCCGCCAACGGTGATGTTGGCGGTCTGGGAGGGGTTGATGGCCTGGCCGAGCGGCATGGTGATGTCACTCACGGTCGCGTTGCTGTTGATGGCGCCGGCGGCGTTGGCCGTCCAGCCCTGGAGGACGGCCCCGTCGCTGGTCGTCATGCGGCCGAGGGCGTCGAACGACAGCGAGCCGGCCCGGGTGTAGAGCTCCTGGCCCGCCTGGCGGACGATGAGGAAGCCGTCGCCCTGGATCGAAAGGTCGGTCGAACGACCGGTGAGCTGGGCCGCGCCCTGGCCGAAGTTGGTGCTGATGCCACCGACGCGGACGCCGAGGCCGACCTGGGCCGGGTTGGTGCCGCCGTTGCCGGTCGTGCCGGTCGTCGGGGCACCGGCGCCGCGGAGGGCCTGGCTCAGCAGGTCCTGGAAGACCACGCTGCTGGACTTGTAGCCAACGGTGTTGACGTTGGCGATGTTGTTGCCGATCACATCCATCATGGTCTGGTGGCTCCGGAGGCCGGAGACACCGGAGAACATCGAGCGCAGCATCAGCTGGTCCTTTCAGGGGTTGCGGAAGAGGGGTTGCGAGACGTCATGCCGCCGGCGAAGCCGCCGGGGTAGGGGCCGCCGTCACCTTGGTGACGGAGGCGTAGGGGACGTCCTTGTCTCCCACGACGAGGGTCGGACCGTCGGCGCCCATGCGGACGCCGCTGACGACGCCGGTCTTCTCGGTGTCGCCGTCCTTCC
>JAOBWJ010000099.1 GCA_025463335.1 Acidimicrobiales bacterium | reverse complement strand
CCGCGCGGGAACTGGCTGGAGATCAGGGCGTGCAGCGCCATCGCCACCTTCTTGGCGGCGAGGAAGTTGTCGCGCATCGGCATCGACAGCGACAGGTCGAGCATGAGGACGGTCGAGGACCGCACGGTCTGCTCGGTCTCCTCGACCTCGAAGTCCTCCGGGGTCAGGCGCACGGGGGTGCCCCCGCCGGTGCGGTTGCAGCCGGAGGACTTCGAGGTCGAGGAGACCGAGACCCTCACCCGGGCCAGCACCGTGCTCATGCTCGACGTGTCGCTCTCGATGCCCATGCGCGACAACTTCCTCGCCGCCAAGAAGGTGGCGATGGCGCTGCACGCCCTGATCTCCAGCCAGTTCCCGCGCGGCTACCTGGGCGTGGTGACGTTCTCGAAGGTGGCCCGGGAGCTGAAGCCCGAGCACCTCCCCGAGGTGTCCTGGGACTTCGACTACGGCACCAACATGCAGCACGGCCTGCTGCTGAGCCGCCGGCTGCTGGCCCGCCAGTCGGGCACCAAGCAGATCATCATGATCACCGACGGGGAGCCGACGGCGCACTTCGAGCCGGGCATGGACGAGCCGTTCTTCAGCTACCCGCCCATCCGGGAGACGGTCGACGCCACCTTCCGCGAGGTGAACCGCTGCACGCGCGAGGGCATCACCATCAACACCTTCATGCTCGACGCCACCGGCTACCTCACCGCCTTCATCGAGAAGCTCACCCAGGTGAACCGGGGGCGGGCCTTCTTCACCACCCCCGAGACCCTCGGCGACTACGTCCTCGTCGACTTCCTCCAGCACCGGCGGGCGATGTCGAAGGGCCGTCGCTCGGCCTGACCGGCGAGTCTCCCCGACGTGTCAAGGATCTCCCCTTGCGGGAACAGCCTTGCCCGAGCGATGATGACACCGTTGTAATTACACCGGTGGCAACCATCAGAGGGGAGCCCCACCGTGCTGCATGCGACCGAGACCACGGCCGAGACGACGTGGCAGGACTATGCCAACTGCCTCGGTGTCGATCCGGATCTGTTCTTCCCCGAGCGGGGAGCCTCGACGCGTGAGGCCAAGGAAGTGTGCCGGGGCTGCGTCGTCCGTGAGGACTGCCTGGAGTTCGCCCTGGCGAACGGCGAGAAGTTCGGCATCTGGGGCGGCATGAGCGAGCGAGAGCGTCGCCGCATCCGCAGGGCCCGGGCCATGGCCCGCCGGGCCGCCGCAACCGCCTAGCGATTCTTCAGCCGGGCCTCGACGCTGGAAGCGGCGTCGAGGCCCAGCTCGGTCCACCGATCCGGCGGCACCGCCGCCAGGACGGCCTCCGGCACCAACCCGACCAGCTCGGCACCGGCGACCGGGGCCAGAGCGGCGACCGCATCGAACGCCTCCGCCGGTCCGAGCTGCTGCGGATCGACCAGGTTCATGGAGACCTGGACCCGTTCGCCGACGGGAAGACCGAGGGCTCGGATCGCCGGTCCCCGCAAGGCCGCTGCCACCCGCTTGGCGAGGGCAAGATCAGCCTCCTGGAGCCAGACGTTGTAGGCCACCAGCGGCCTGCGAGCGCCCACGGCGACGGCACCGGCCGTCGGGTGGGGGAGCAGGTGGAGCCGGGCCGTGCGGCGCACCTGGGGCAGGGTCGGGCCCTGTTCGCGGTAGATGAGCGCGGGCACGCCGAGCTCGTCGACGATCCACTCGGCGAAGGCGTCCCGCGCCCGCTCGGCATCGCGCATCGTCGACGTCCCGTACGGGACGAACGGCACCACGTCGATCGCTCCCAGGCGGGGGTGCACACCGGAGTGGCGTCGGAGGTCGATCTCGGCCACGGCGGCCGTGGCCACGGCCCGTACGGGCGGCTCGCCGGCGAGGGTGATGACGGACCGGTGGTGATGGGCGTCCCGATGCACGTCGAGCACGGCGTCACCGCCGGCGGCGACCAGGCGCGCCAGCACCGGCCCGTCCCGCCCCTCGCTGACGTTCACTGCGCTGACAAGCACCGCTACCCTCGTCCCATGCCCGATCTCGGAGTACCCGAGCTCCTCATCATCCTTCTGGTCGTCCTTCTGTTCTTCGGTGGTGCCAAGCTTCCCAAGCTGGCTCGCTCGCTGGGTGAAGCCCAGCGGGAGTTCCGCAAGGGGCACGACGAGGATTCCAAGGACGATCCCAAGGCCGAGGATCCCAAGGCCAGCTGATCAGCGGGAACTCGCCACCTCCCCGTGACGTTTCCCAGGAGATTCCCACCTGGGAGGAGATCGCCCGAAACCACGGGCGGTTCCTCTACACGGTGGCGTATCGCTTGACGGGCAACGACGCCGACGCCCAGGACCTCGTGCAAGAGGTCCTGGTTCGAGTGCGGCGTGGCCTCGAGACCTATCGGCCGGGATCGTTGGAGGGGTGGTTGAGCCGCATCACCACGAACGCCTTCCTCGACGAGGTCCGTCGCCGCCGCCGGCGCCCGACGGTGGCCCTGCCCGACGACCCCGAACGGGTGCTGGCCGGGACCGAGGACGCCGATGCCTCCCTGGCGGCCACCACGTTGCCCGACGACGTCCAGGACGCCATCCGGGCCCTGCCTGACGACTTTCGGGCCGCCGTGGTCATGTGCGACGTGGTCGGCCTGACCTACGAAGAGATCGCGGCCGAGCTCGGCATCCCGATCGGCACCGTGCGCAGTCGGATCCACCGCGGCCGGGCTGTCCTGCGGGGGGTCCTGGTCCGATGACCGACCTCCTGCGCCATCCCGACACCCTCTCGGCCCTGCTCGACGGCCAGCTCGACGTCGCCGAGCTCGAAGCCGTGCAGGCGCACGTGGTGGCCTGCGCGGAATGCACCGCTGAGCTGGATGCCGTGCGTGAAGCCCGGGCGGCCGTGCGCTCCCTCCCCGCGGTCGAACCCCCAGCCGGGTTCTTCGAGGGACTGCTGGCGCAGGGCCTACCCGAGGACGAGGAGCTGGCCACTCCGGCTCGGGTGCTGCCGCTGCGCACCCGAAAGGTGGCGATGGGCCACGTCGCGGCCGCGGTCGCCGCCGGGCTCCTGCTGGTGGTGGCATTCGGCGGCAATCAGGCCCAAGTGGTGGCGCCCGAGGTCAGCCGCAACGTCGAGCTTCACGCCGCGACCATCTCGGCCGAGTCCCTAGGCGGGTCGAACCCGATCGTCGGTGCCCCGCGGGTGACGCCGGCCACCCTGCCCCACACCGGCATCTCCCGGCCCTACATGGCCCCCAACGAGCTGGCTGGGTACCAGCTGGTCGACGCCTTCCGGGCACCCAAGGGCGTGCAGTTGCTGTACGAGAAAGGGCCCTACGGGCTGTCGGTGTTCGAGCAGGAGGGAACGCTCGACTTCGCCGCGCTGCCCGATCACGGCACCCGGCTGACGATCGACGGCAGTGGGGCCTGGCGCTGGGATGCCGGCATGTCCGAGGGTCGGGTGCTGGTGATCGAGCGGGGGGCTCTCGTGGTCACCCTGGTGGGCGACGAGTCGGGCGCCGCCGTGCTGGCGGCCGCCGAAGCCCTGCCCGGTTCGTCCGACGTGGCCCTGGAGACCCGCCTGCGGCGGGCGTGTGGCGAGGCACTCGACATGCTGAGCCCCGCCGGCTGAGCGGAGCTAGCGGGCCGCTGCGGCCTCTTGGCGGCGGCGCTTGAGGATGCGGCGGCGCTCTCGCTCCGACGCACCTCCCCACACCCCGTGATCGATGCGCTCCACCAGGGCGTACTCCAGGCATGGAGCCTGCACCGGGCAGGATGCGCAGATGCGCCGAGCCACGTCGACCCCCACCCCGTCATTGGGGAAGAACGTCGAGGGCGCGACCTGTCGGCACAACCCGTTGTCCATCCATTCCGTGTCCATCAAGCCTCCGGTCACAGCAATGTTACGGAGAAGGTGTCGGTTTGGTTCCCGCTTTCCTGAAGGGGGGAACCGTCAGGCACGCTCTTCCGTTGCACAGAGTGAGACGCCGGGCCGATCCCGAACGTCGCGGGCGAGTTCGAAGAAGTTCGAGGAAGGACGTCCCTGATGGACGAGCAGCCGGAGCAGCAGGGAACGCCGTGGGCCCGGCCGCCGGCGGCGGAGCCGACGCGCCCGCTGTGGCTCGACCCGCCCACCACGCCACCGCTGGCCGAGTCCTCCGGCGGGCCCCCGCCACCGCTGCCACCCAGCCCGCCGAACCCCTTCCCGGCCCCGCCCACGCCCCCGAAGCCAGAGCCCGGGGCCGCCCGTGCGGGCGCCGGGTGGCTGAAGCCGGCGATCGCCGGCGGCGTGGTCGGCGCCCTCGTGGCGGCCGGCGTGGCCGGCGGCATCGTGGCCGCCAACGACAACGGCACAACCCCGACCGCCGCGGCCCCCCTGGTGTCCCGAGCGAGCAGCGACCTGGGCGGGAAGAAGCTCGATGTGGCCTCGGTGCTCCAGTCGGTCCAGCACGGTGTGGTGGCCATCGACGTGGAGGGCACCCAGAACGGCGGGGCCCGCTCGTTCTCGGCGGCCGGCACCGGGATGATCATCGACTCGACCGGGCTCATCCTGACCAACGCCCACGTGGTGGAGAACGCCTTCTCCATCAAGGTGTCCCTCTACGACGGGAAGCAGTACGACGCCGACCTCGTGGGCCGGTCGACGGGAAGCGATGTCGCCCTGGTCCAGGCCCGAGGTGTCTCCGGCCTCGAGCCGGTGAAGTTCGGCGCCTCCAAGGATCTCCAGGTCGGCGACGACGTGGTCGCGGTGGGCAACGCCCTCAACCTGGGCGCCACGCCCACGGTCACCACCGGCATCGTCTCCGCCCTCAACCGCTCGATCACCGCCGACAACGGCGAGAACCTCGACGCCCTCATCCAGACCGATGCCGCCATCAACCACGGCAACTCGGGTGGACCCCTGGTCAACGCCTCGGGAGAGGTCATCGGCATCAACACCGCCGTGGCCGCCGACGGGCAGAACATCGGCTTCGCCATCTCCATCGACTCCGTCCAGTCGCTCATCCAGAAGCTCCGCAGCGGCGGCGGCGACGTCAAGGCCTCCGCCTTCCTGGGCGTGACGAGCAGCGACCTCGGCAACGTGCTCGCGCAGGTGCTCGAACGGCTGGGCGTCACCGCCAAGGAGGGCGCGTTCATCAGTGCAGTCGTGCCGGGGAGCGGAGCCGAGGGCGCCGGCCTGCAGCCGGGCGACGTGATCACCGAGATCGACGGACGGTCGGTGAAGGGGTCGGCCGACGTGAAGACCATCGTCGAGGACCAGAAGCCGGGCGACCAGGTCGAGATCCGGTACCAGCGCGACGGGCAGACCAAGACGGGGCGGGCCACGCTGGGCTCGAAGGAGGTTCAGCAGAGCGGCGGGTAGGGTTGTCCCCCATGTCGCAGCAGTCCGAGGTCCAGGTCGAGCAGCAGCCGCCGCAGGGCCACGTCCGCGTGGTGTACCTGGGGCCGGTTGCGCCGCACTGGGAGGTGCAGTCCGACTTCGGCGACCCCAAGGTGATCGACGAGTTCCGCCAGCGAGTCTCGGCTCGCCTGGTCTTGCTGCCGCCTCACGACCCGCAGTTCCGGCGCAACCGCGAACGGGTCGCCCGCGACGCCGAGCGGGAGAACCTCATGCTCGAGTGGGACCTCGGCCTGCCTGACGAACAAGCACCGCCCGACCCCGCCTACAGGTCCTGACCTGACGCCGATGGCGGCCATCGGCATCGACCTCGGCGGGACCAAGGTCCAAGGCGTGCTCCTGGACGGGAGCGAGGTCCGCAGGGACGCCAAGCTGCCGACGCCCCACGGTGGGGTCGCCGCCGTGGTGGACGCCATCGCCGACTGCGTCAAGGCCCTCGGCGGCGTACCCAAGGGCGGTGGGATCGGCATCGGCGTCCCCGGAGCGGTGGAGGCGGACACCGGTGAGGTGCGGCGGGCCCCCAACCTCGTCGGCTTCGAGGAGCGCGTGCCGCTGGCTCGGTTGGTGGCCAAGGCCACGGGCGCGGGCCAGGTCCGGCTCGACAACGATGTGAACCTGGCCACGCTGGCCGAGCACCGGCTCGGCGCCGCCCGGCACGAAGACGAGGTGCTCGGCGTGTTCGTCGGCACCGGCGTGGGCGGCGGGTTCGTGCTCGGCGGGAACATGCGACGGGGGGTGACCGGCGCAGCGGGCGAACTCGGCCACATGGTGATCGAGATCGAGGGTGGGCGGCGCTGCGGGTGCGGGCTCGCCGGACACGTCGAGGCCTACGCCGGCCGGGCGTCGATCGAGCGGGAGGCCCGCCGCCGCCACGCGGAGGGCGAGCCCACTCTGCTGGTCGAGCTGGCTGGTGACGGGCACATGAAGTCAAGCGTCGTGGCCAGGGCGCTGGCCGCCGGCGACGCCATGACGATCGAGCTCCTCGACGAGGCGGTCCGGGCGCTGGGCGCCGGCATCGCCTCGGCCGTCACCCTTCTCGACCTGTCCCTCGTGGTCGTGGGGGGCGGACTGCCCGAGAAGCTGGGCCCGCTGTTCGTGGGGCGCATCGAGGAGGCGGTGCGCTCGCGCCTCTTCCTCGCGTCGTCGCCCGTGCGGGTCGTGCCGGCTGAACTGGGTGACTTGGGTGGCGCCATCGGCGCCGCCCAGCTCGTCACCTGACACCGGACGCGACGGTGCCCACCCCGTGGGGGTGGGCACGATCACATCCAGCGCTGGGGTGCTACTTCTTGGCGTTGACCTTCTGGAGGTTCGTGCGGGCGATGGTCAGCACCCGTTCCGGCACGGCGGAGTAGTTGAGGCTCGACGCCTTGCCCTGGGCCGTCTTGCCGAGGCAGTAGTTGATGAACACCTTGAGGTTCTGGCCCTTCTTGGCGTCCATCTTGGTCGGCACGAGGAAGTAGCTCACCGTCGAGATCGGGTAGGCGCCCGCCACCTTGGTGGTGAAGTCCAACGTGAGCGACCCGTCGGCGTTGACCTTGGCCTGGTCGATGGCCGTCTTGGTGCCATCGCGGTCGGCGACCTCAAAGGTGCCGGCGCCGTTGCGGACCGTGGCCATGCTGATGCCGCGCTCCTTGGCGAAGCTCACCTCGGCGTAGCCGATGCTGTTGTTGGTCGCCTTGACGGCGTTGGCGACACCGTCGGAGCCCGACTTGCCGATCTGACCGTTGTTGATCGGGAACTGCTGGGTCTCACCCCCGTCCCACGTCGTGCTGGCGGCCTTGAGGTAGCCCGTGAAGACACCCGTGGTGCCGGACTTGTCGGACCGGACGAAGGGCTGGATGATCGCGTGCGGCAGGTCGAGGCCGGGGTTGTCGTTCTGGATCAACGGGTCGTCCCAGAAGTTGAGTCGACCGGCGAAGATCTTGCCGAGGTCGTCGGCCGTCAACTTCAGCCCGGCGCCGATGCCCTTGACGTTGTAGATGATGGCCACGGCGCCGGCCGTCTCCGGCACGTAGACGAAGTCGCCGTACTTGGCCTTCAGCTTCTTCGTTTCGTCGGCGCTGGCCACCACGTCGGAGCCGGCGAAGTCGACGGTGCCGTTGATGAGCTGGGTGCGTCCGGCACCGGAGCCGACACCGGCGTAGTTGATGCTGGCACCGGTGGCCTTCTTGTAGTCGGCCTTCCAGGCCTCGATGATGTTCAGCGGGAACGTGGCGCCGGCACCGGTGACGGTGACCTTCTTGTCGACGTCCTTGGCCGTGTATGCCTGTGCCGAGGTCTGGGTCGCGGCGAACAGCGAGGCTGCCAGCACGAGCCCGGCAGCGATCTTCCTACGAAGCACGAGGTCTCCCTTGGTGGGTCATTCCGTCTAGTCCGTCCAGACGAAGTGACCGTATGGAGGGCTCGGAAACGGGAGGTGGGCTGCAGGCGACGGCCGGATGAACGACCGACGAATCGTCCGTCGTCTCCGGACAGAAGCCTCAGCCGAAGCGACCTTGGATGTAGTCCTCGGTACGGGGATCGTTCGGCGTCGAGAACAGCTCGGTCGTCGGACCACATTCGACGATGGTGCCCGGACGGTCCTGGTCGCCGAGGAAGAACGCCGTGACGTCGGAGATCCGCGCCGCCTGATGCATGTTGTGGGTGACGATCACGATGGTCACTTCGGTGCCGAGCTCGCGGATCGTCTCCTCGATGCGCCGGGTCGAACTGGGGTCGAGGGCGGAGCACGGCTCATCCATCAGCAGGACCCGCGGCTCGACGGCGAGCGAGCGAGCGATGCAGAGGCGTTGCTGCTGGCCGCCGGACAGGGCGCCACCGGGCCGGCCGAGACGGTCCTTCACCTCGTTCCACAGCCCGGCCCGGGTGAGGCACTGCTCGACGAGCCCGTCGTGGTCGGGCCGGCGGATGCCGGCCAACTTGAGGCCCGACAGCACGTTCTCCCGGATGCTCATCGTGGGGAACGGGTTCGGCTTCTGGAACACCATCCCGATGTGCAGTCGGGTGCTCGACGGCCGGATGCCGCGGCCGTAGACGTCGGTGCCGTCGAGGAGCACCTCGCCAGCGAGGCTGGCGCCGGGGACGAGCTCGTGCATCCGGTTGAGGACGCGGAGGAACGTCGACTTGCCGCAGCCCGATGGTCCGATGATGGCGGTGACGGTGTTGGGCGCCATGGCGAGGTCGATGTCCTCGAGGATCTGGTGGTCGCCGAACCAGGCGCCGACTCGTCGGGCCTCGAGGGTCGGGACCACCGGCGCGGCGTCCGGTGGGTCCACGAGGTCGCCGTGATCGAGGGTGACGGGCAGGTCCATCAGCGGGCCTTTCGGGTGGCGGCCACCAGTCGGGCCAGGGTGAAGAGGGCGAGCACGACCAGGATCAGCACGAGGGCGGCCGCCCAGCCCCGTTCGATCTCGCTGGGCAGGGCGTTGCGGATGCGCTGGTACGCAAACAGCGACAACGATGACTGCGCCCCTTTGGTGGGGTCGGCGTTCAGGGAGTCGTTGCCGAAGGCGGTCATCAGCAACGGGGCGGTCTCGCCGGCGACACGGGCCACGCCGAGGATGGCCGCGGTCGCCAGCCCGCTGCGGGCGGTGGGCAACACGATGCGCGTCACCGATCGCCAGTGCGGCGAGCCGAGGGCGAGGGCCGACTCCCGGAGCCCGCCGGGCACGAGCGCGAGCATCTCCTCGGCCGCACGCGCCACGGTGGGGAGCATGAGCACGGCGAGCGCCATGGCCGCGGCCAGGCCGGAGAAGCCCTTGTGGAGCTGGACGACCCAGAGGGTGTAGATGAAGAGGCCGGCGACGATCGAGGGGATGCCACTCATCGAGTCGACGAAGAAGCGGATGATCGGGGCGATGCGGCCCCGCAGCTCACTGAGGTAGACGGCCGTCAGGATGCCGAGGGGGGTGCTGATCAAGGCAGCGAGTCCGACCTGCTCGAGCGTGCCGACGATGGCGTGCCCCGCGCCGCCGTCGGTGGCGGGGTCCAATGGGCCGACCGAGTCGAGGGTCTTGGTGAAGAAGCCTCGGTGGAGCCCGGGGACCCCCCGGTCAATGACGTACCAGAGGATCAGGCCAAGGGCGGCCAGGGCGACGGCGCCACACGTGCCCACAAGCACCGACGCCACTCGGTCGGTGGCGATGACGCCTCCGAGCCGGCGCCGGCTGTCGATCGTCAGCAGGGCGAGGAACAAGACGTAGGCCGTCAGGACGAAGCCGAAGCTGCCCGCGAGCGGTGTGAGGAGGAAGGCCACCGCGGTGACCACCACGGCGAGTCCGGCGGCTCCGACCCCGGCGATCACGTCCTCGTGGGTCATCCCGCCCGGGCGGCGGCGGACAGGCGCAGCGGTGGTCACAGGACCACCTGCCGGCTCGGCGCGCTTCTCCGGACCACGATCCGGGCCACGGTGTTCACGGCGAGGGTGAGGACGAACAGCGCCAGGCCGGCGGCGACGAGGGCGTGGCGCCCAGCGTCGCCGGCCTCCGGGAAGCTGTTGGCGATGAGCCCGGCGATGGAACCGCCGCCAGGCTCGAGCACGTGCGCCGTGATCCGGTAGTTGAACGAGAGGATCAGGGCGATGGCGATGGTCTCGCCCAGGGCCCGGCCCAGGCCGAGCATGGAGGCGCCGACGATGCCGCTGCGGCCGTAGGGCAGCAGGACCCGCCGGATCATCCCCCACCGGCTGCCGCCCAGGGCGAGCGCCGCCTCGCACGTGGCCCGGGGTGCCTGCGACAGCACCTCCCGGGTGACGGACGTGATGATGGGCACGATCATCAGGGCCACGACCAGGCCGCACACGAACATCGACGAGCCGAACACCGGGCGGTTGGTCGAGAAGATGGGGACGAAACCGACGTGGTCGCTGAGCCAGCGCGACGTGCCCTCGAGGTGGGGCTGCAGGTACGTGAGTCCCCACATGCCGAAGATGAGGCTGGGGATGGCGGCCAGCAGGTCGATCAGCATGGTGAGCGCGCCGTAAAGCCGCTTGGGGGCGTACTCGTTGATGAACAGTGCCGTGCCGAGGGAGACGGGGAGCGCCAGCACCAGGGCGAGCAGGGCGATGGTCACCGTGCCGGCGAGCACGGCGGCGATCCCGAAGCGGCCGGTGCCGTCGGGATCCCACTCGAAGACGGTGAAGAAGTGTCGGCCGGCGTCGTGGAGGGCGGGCCAGGCCTGGAGCGAGAGGAACGTGCCGATCAGCCCGAGGACGACGAGCACGCTCCACGCCGCGCCGGTGACGACGGTCCGGAAGACCCGGTCCCCGACCGTCGGCGTGTCGTGGAGGTCGCGCCGCTCGGGGCTGGGGGCGACGGGGGCGTCGGCCAGGGCGGAGACCATGGCGGGAGCATCACGAAGTGGGACGGCGGTGATGTGAGCGGGCGATGGACTCCAGGTGAACGACCGGCGAACTGTCGGTCAGAAGGGTGCGAACTCCCTGGTCAGGAGCTCGGAAGGAGCAGCTGGTCGAGCAGCTCGATCGCCCGCCGCTCGATCTCGTCGACGATCGGGCGGACCTCCTCGACACCCTTGCCCGCCGGGTCCTGCAGCTCCCAGTCGAGGTAGCGCTTGCCGAAGTAGACGGGGCAGGCGTCGCCACATCCCATGGTGATGATCACGTCGGCGGCGCGGGCCGCCTCGTCGGTCAGGGGCTTGGGGAACTCCTTGCTCACGTCCAGGCCCCGCTCGGTCAGGAGCTGGGCCACCGCGGGGTTGATCTCCTCGCCGGGCGCTGAGCCGGCGGAGCGCACGCTGACCCGGCCTTGGCCGTAGTGGTCGAGCAGCACCCGGGCGGCGACGGACCGGCCGGCGTTGTGGGTGCAGACCACGAGGATCTCGGGGATGTCAGTGCTCATCGGGAGATCTCCTCGTGCGGGACGACGACGTCGCCGGCGGTGTCGGCGACGTCCGGGTACAGAGTCCGGATCAACACCACGGCGACCGCCATGCCGAGGAGCTGGAACGCGATGAACGGCGCCACCGACGCCGGCGCGATGCCGGCGAAGGTGTCGGAGAAGGCCCGTCCGATGGTGACGGCCGGGTTGGCGAAGCTCGTGGATGAGGTGAAGAAGTAGGCGCCGCCGATGTAGGCGCCGACGGCGAACGGTGCCGCCGACGATCGACCGGAGCGCACCACGCCGAAGATCACCAGGAGAAGGCCGACGGTGGCCACCACCTCCCCGAGCCAGAGGCCACCGGTCGAGCGGTCATGTTGCGACCACGACACGGCATCCAGCTCGAACATGAGGTTGGCGATGATCGAGCCGATGATGGCGCCCGTGACCTGGGCGCCGATGTAGGCGGGGAGATCCCGGCGGTCGAGACCGCCGAACCACGCATCGGCCAGGCTCACCACGGGGTTGAAGTGCGCACCGGAGACCGGGCCGAAGGCGAGGATCAGGGCCACGAGGCCGCCGGCGGTGGCGGCCGCGTTCTCGAGCAACTGGAGGCCGACGTCGTTCGGGGAGAGCGATGCGGCGGCGATGCCCGAACCCACGACCACGGCGACGAGGAAGGCCGTGCCGCACAGCTCGGCCAAGGCCCGGCGGGCCAGCGGTTGCCGCATCAGCAGCAGCGGGCCTCGGACTCCGGCGCCGCCGAGCAGCACAGGGCGTCCTCGACGGGCTCGACGGTGCGGAGCTCGCCAGCGGCCATCTCGACGTCGCCGAGCACCGTGTAGATCTCCCACGGCTCCTTGTCCGGCCCGTCGACCCACACCTTGTCCTGCACGGCGTAGCAACAGGCGACCTGCTCCTCGGTGGCGCAGGCCAGACCCTCGCCGGTGAGCCGGGCCTGGGCGGTGGCGACGTCATCGGTGGACGCGACCTCGACGCCGAGGTGGTTGAGCGTGCCGGGCTCACCGTGGCCCTCGATGAGCACGAGCTTGAGGGGCGGCTCGTCGACGGCGAAGTTGGCGTAGCCGGGGCGGACCTTCGCAGGCGTCGTGGCGAAGAGCTTGGAGTAGAACTCGATTGCGGCGTCGAGATCGGAGACGTTCAGCGCCAGCTGTACTCGGGACATGGGTGCCCCTCCCTGGTAGATTGACGTTGGTCGATGGATTGACTCTCGCGAATGCATCGATGTTTGTCAATACGTTGGAGGTCTCTTCGTGGTCAAGACCGAGTCGTGCTGCGGGACGGTGCTCGGCGCGCCGCTGAGCGACGCCGACGCCGCGCAGCTGGCCCGGGCCTTCGCCGCCCTGGCTGATCCCGTTCGCCTCAAGCTGCTGAGCTTGGTGGCGGCCATGGACGAGGTGTGCTCGTGCGATCTGCAGGAGCCGCTCGGGAAGTCACAGCCCACGATCAGCCACCACACCAAGGCGCTGGCCGAAGCCGGCCTCATCGTCGGCGAGAAGCGGGGCCGCTGGATGTGGTGGCGGGTCGTGCCCGAGCGGGTCGCCGCCTTGCGGGACGCGCTGGCCTAGTACCAGCCCCGCGTGAGCGGTGATTCGGCCAGCTCCCGCCAGAAGGGCTCCTCCGCCGACAGCCCGATGTCCGGCGAGCCGCAGAGGTGAGGTCCGGGGTCGGCGACTTCCGGCACCGACGGCGGCCGGCCGTTGGGCGCCCGGAAGTCGAGCACCTCGGCCAGGTTGCGAGCGCCGGCGTCACGCGGGCTCAGCGGCTTCAGGCCCCAGCGCCATTCGACCAGCTTGAGGATCGACGTGTGGTCGAAGACCTGGTGCGCCACAGCCCGGCGCCGGGCGAACGGGGACACCACGTAGGTGGGCACGCGGAAGCCGGCCTGGCCGTGATCCTCGGTGGCGGTCGGGCGAAAGCCGTCGGCGAAGCGCGGCGGGCGGACGTGGTCGAAGAAGCCGCCCCACTCGTCATAGGTGATGACGAGCACGGTCGAGCCCCACGATGGGCTCTCGGTCACGGCTCGCACGATCCGGGACAGGAGGGCCTGGCCCCGGAGGATGTCGGCGTGGGGGTGGTCGTCGTTCGAGCCGCCCTGGTCCTCACCGATGAAGGACGGGTCGAGATAGCTGTACGCCGGCAGTGAGCCGGTCCGAGCCTGGGCGAAGAAGGTCTCGAGCGGCCGGGCGATCGGCAGATACTTCGGTCCCCAGAGGGCCAGGAACGGCACGTCGCTGAAGTAGTAGGTGGCCGGCACGCCGGCGGCGGCCAATCGGTCCCAGATGGTGGGCAGGGCCGACACGGTCGACGTGTTGCTGATCCGGTCGGTGGCCGCGGCGTGGGTGTACAGCCGGTTCGGATAGGTCGGCCCGAGGAACGAGCAGAACCACCGGTCGCAGATCGTGTAGCCGTCGACCAGGGCGGCGGTGAGCGGCAGGTCGGCCCGCTCGTAGTAGCCGAGGGCGTAGTCGTCGTTGTCGCCGCGACGAAAGCCGTCGCACCGACCGCCGGCGAGCTGGACCCGGCCGCCCTCGTAGGAGTGGTCGGGATCGGTGTAGCCGCACCCCTGGCGGTCCTGCAGGTGGTGGGTGGGATGGCGCATGCCATCGTCGTCGGGGAACCGCAATCCGGCCTGGCGACCATCGGCGCCCTTGACCCAGCCGAGATAGTGGTCGAACGAGCGGTTCTCCATGCAGACGACCACGACGTGCTCGATGCCGCTGGCCGCCGGCGGGGGAAGGGCGGCGGGTTGGCCCGAGGCCACCGGTGGTCGAAGGGTGCCGGATGCGGCCAGGGCGCCGGTGGCGCCGGCCAAGGTCAGGAAGTGTCGTCGGCTCAGCTCGGTCACGGCGAAGGGTTCCGGCCGGGCCGGGCCGTGACCTGCTCGGTGGGCAAGGATTTCGCCCGCTCGTCACGTCGGTGAACGTGCGGTGACATCGCGATGAAACGTCCTCGTCCGCCATTGGATGAGCCCGGAGGGAGATCGGGTCGGAGGCGTACGCTCGGGGCCATGGCTGCCGACCTCGAGACGATGATCGAGGCGACCCACGCGAGCGACGAGTCGGTCCGCTACCTCAACCGCGAGCTGTCGTGGCTCGACTTCAACGCCCGGGTGCTGTCGGCCGCCGACGGCTCCGACGCCCCGCTGCTGGAGCGGGCCAAGTTCCTGGCCATCTACAGCCAGAACCTTGACGAGTTCTTCCAGGTGCGGGTGGCCGGCCTCAAGGACCAGGTGGCGGCCGGTCTCGGCGCGGTCTCGAGCGACGGGCTCCGTCCGGATGAGCAGCTCGCTCTCATCCGCAATCGGGTCCTCGAGCTCCAGCGCCACGAGGAGCGCATCTTCCTCGACGATGTGGTGCCCGCCCTACGGAAGGTGGGCATCACGCTGTCGGATTGGGACACGCTCGACGACGACGACAAGACCTATCTGGTCGACGTGTTCGAGAACCTGGTGTTCCCCGTGCTCACGCCGCTGGCCGTCGATCCCGGACACCCGTTCCCGTACATCTCCAACCTCTCGCTCAACCTGGGCGTGCTCGTGCGCGACCCGATCACCGGGGAGGAGCGCTTCGCCCGCGTGAAGGTGCCCGACCTCCTTCCCCGCTTCGTGGTGCTGCCCGACGGCGAGCGCTACGTGCCCCTCGAGCAGGTCATCGCCAACCATCTCGGTGCCCTCTTCCCGGGCATGGACGTGGTGTCGCACCACCCGTTCCGGGTCACCCGCAACGCCGACCTCACCCTCGAGGAGGAGGAGGCCGACGACCTGCTGGCAGCCGTCGAGATCGAGCTGCGCCGGCGCCGCTTCGGGCGAGCCGTTCGCCTCGAGGTCATCACGGGCATCGCCCCGGAGATCCTCTCCGTGCTCGTACGCGAGCTCGACGTCGACGTCGAGGACGTCTATGAGACGACGGCGCCGCTCGACCTGGGTGGCCTCTGGAGCCTGTCGGCGTTGCCGCGGCCCGATCTCAAGGACGAGGCGTTCCGCTCGATCACGCAGTCCCGGCTCAGCGGCATCGATGACGACCCGGTCGACGTGTTCGCCCGCATCCGGGAGGGCGACATCCTCCTGCACCACCCGTACGACTCGTTCCGCACCTCGGTCACGGCGTTCATCCGCCAGGCCGCCGCCGACCCCAACGTGCTGGCCATCAAGCAGACGCTTTACCGCACCTCGGCCGACAGCCCGATCGTGGCCGCCCTCATCGACGCCGCCACCGAGGGCAAGCAGGTGGTTGCCCTGGTGGAGCTCAAGGCCCGCTTCGACGAGAAGGCCAACGTCACCTGGGCCCGCGCTCTGGAAGAGGCGGGCGTCCACGTGGTGTACGGCCTGCTCGGGCTGAAGACCCACACCAAGACGGCCCTGGTGGTGCGCCAGGAGCCCGACGGCGTGCGCCGCTACTGCCACATCGGCACGGGCAACTACAACGAGCGGACGGCCCGCACCTACGAGGACCTCGGCCTGCTCACGTGCGATCCCCGGATCGGGGCCGACCTGTCGCAGCTGTTCAACTACCTCACCGGCTACGGGCGCCAGGAGCGGTTCCGCAAGCTGCTGGTCGCTCCCGGGGCCCTTCGCGCCCGACTCATCGACCTCATCGTTCGGGAGGCTTCGGCGTCGGGGCGCATCACCATGAAGATGAACAGCCTCGTCGACGCCGAGATGATCGACGCCTTGTACGCGGCGTCGCAGGCGGGCGTGCAGATCGATCTGATCATCCGCGGCATCTGCTGCCTCAGGCCTGGGGTGCCGGGTCTGAGCGAGAACATCCGGGTGCGCTCGATCGTGGGCCGCTTCCTCGAGCACAGCCGCATCTTCCACTTCGCCAACGGCGATGGCCCGGGCCGGCCGGTGTACCTCATCGGGTCGGCCGACCTCATGCCCCGCAACCTCGACCGCCGGGTCGAGGCCCTGGTGCCGGTCGACGACCCGGCCCTTCAGGCCCGCCTGCAGCAGGTGCTCGACGTCAACCTGGCCGACGACGAACTGGCGTGGGTGCTCCAACCCGACGGGGCGTGGCACAAGGTGCCGCACACGACCGGGCTCAACACCCACGTCACGCTCGAGCGGTTGGCTGCCGACCGCCTCGGGCCCCGCCAGCCCCGACCTCCGCGCCGGGCCTGGTAGTTCGGAGCACCTTGCCAGTTCGGAGGAACAGGTGATCGAGCACGAGGTCAAACTGGCCGTCTGGCCCGGCTTCGTGCTGCCACCGCTCGACCACGTCGCCGACGGCGTGCTGGCCGTGCCGGTGGGGGAGAAGCGACAGGACGCGGTGTACTTCGACACGCCCGACCTGCGCCTGGCCCGCTCCGGCATCACGCTCCGCCACCGGTCCGACGACGGATGGACCCTCAAGTTGCCCGACGACGCGGCGATCAAGGGCGGGTTGAGCCGCACCGAGATCATGTTCGCCGGCGACCACAAGGCGGTGCCCCCCGAGTTGCAGTCCCGGACGGCATCCCGCGTGCGCTCGGCAGTGCTCGGCCCGGTGGCCCGACTCCAGACGCTTCGCCGTCGCACGGACCTGATCGACGCCGAGGGCGCCGTGGTGGCCGAGGTGGTCGACGATGAGGTCTCGGTGCTCGACGGTCGGCGGGTGGCCCTGCGGTTCCGCGAGGTCGAGGTCGAGCTCCGGGAGGGCGGTGAGCCCCGCATGCTCGACGAAGTGGTGGCCCGCCTGAGGGCGGCGGGCGCAGGGGCGCCGGATCCGACCCCGAAGGTGATGCGGGCGCTCGGGCCCCGCGCCCAGACCGAGGCCGACTTGGCCGACCGTCCCCTCGGGTCGAAGCCGACCGGTGCGCAGGTGCTGGCGGCGGGCCTGACCCGCGCCGCCCGCCGCCTGATCGAGCACGACCCGCTCGTGCGCGAGGGGGGCGACGACGAGGCCGTGCACCAGGCGCGCGTGGCCACTCGGCGCCTGCGGTCCGACCTGCGGACGTACCGCGAGCTGCTCGACGAGGAGTGGGTCGCGCCGCTCCGGACCGACCTGAAGTGGCTGGCCGATGCTCTCGGCGAGGTGCGCGATGCCGACGTGCTCCTCACCCGACTGCAGCGCCAGCTCCAGACCCTGCGCCGGCCCGAGCGGGTGGTGGGCTCCGCCCTCGTCGAGCTGCTCGACCAGCAGCGCTCGGCAGCCCGCCAGCGCTTGCTCGACGTGCTCGGCAGCGAGCGCTACCTCATCCTGCTCGACCGTGTGGTGGAGGCGTCGGCGGACCCGGCGACCTTGCCGGCGGCCGACGCCCCGGCGTCGGAGGTCCTGCCCCGCTTGGTCCGGGCGCCGTGGTCGAGCCTGGAGAAGGCGGCCGGTCGGCTGCGCACCAGCAGCGCCGATGAGGAGTTCCATGAGGTCCGCATCCGGGCCAAACGTGCTCGGTACGCTGCCGACGTGGCGGCGATCGCGATCGGAAAGCCGGCCCGCCGGCTGGCCGAGGAGGTGGCGAAGGTGCAAGACGTCCTCGGCGAGCATCAGGACGCCTGCGTGGCGCGCGACTGGTTGCGGCGGTCGGCGATCGACGTCGACGCCCCGGCCGCCTTCGTGGCCGGCGAGCTGTCGGCGCTCCAGGACATCGAGGCTGCGGCCCACCGAGCGGCGTGGCCGGCGGCATGGAGCAGGGCCAGCAAGGGGAGGCTCCTGGCATGGCTGAAGGCCTGAGGCTCGAGACACCGCTGGTCCTCGCCGGCGGCGGCGTGGTGTGGCGCACGGCAGCGACGGGCGAGCCGGAGGTCCTGCTGGTCCACCGCCCCAAGTACGACGACTGGTCGATCCCCAAGGGCAAGTGCGATCCGGGCGAGACCGGCGAGCGATGCGCCTTGCGTGAGGTCGAGGAGGAGACCGGCTTCCGCTGCACCCTCGGGCCCGAGCTGACGTCGAGCGCCTACATCGACCGCAAGGGCCGGCCCAAGGAGGTCCGCTGGTGGGTGATGACCGTCGTCGACGGTGCCTTCACGCCCGCCGAGGAGGTCGATGAGGTGCGGTGGTTGCCCGTCGAGCGCGCCCGCTGGCTGCTGTCCTACGACCGCGACCGCGCCGTCCTCGACGCCTTCGTCCACGGCGCCGCGTAGTTTCAGCGCCTTTGGGTGCGTCTGTCCGTGGGCAGTTCACCTGGATGTCGGGGGCCGGCCAGCAGCGGGTCGTGAACTCTTGGCCGTTCGTTCACCCCGCGTTCACCTCGGGGCAGCCGCCCGTCCACCACCCGCTGGTGTGATGGCGACGTCAACCGCCGACCATGAGGAGAACCCCCCGTGCGAGTTGCTCAGCGCCGCCTGTTGCGCCTGCTTGCCCTACTGCTCGCCCTGTCGTTCGTCGCCGCCGCCTGCGGCAACGACAACACGCCCAGTGCCTCCGGCGACCCCACCACGACGGCGGCCGACGGCGGCACGTCTGGCGTCGACTACTCGGCGCTCACCGGCACCATCAACGGCTCCGGATCCAGTTTCGCCGACGGCTTCTACCAGCAGGTCATCTCGTCGATGGCCGACCAGGCCCCTGACCTCACCGTCAACTACAACCCGGTCGGATCGGGCCAGGGCAAGAAGGACTTTGCCGCCAAACTCAACGACTTCGCCGGCACCGACAGCCTGGTCAAGCCGGAGGAGGCCCCGGCCGGCTCGTACCTGTACGTGCCCACCGCCGCCGCGCCGATCACCGTGTCCTACAACCTCGACGGCGTGACCGAGCTCAACCTCAGCGCCACGACCCTGGCCAAGATCTTCCAGGGCGAGATCACCACGTGGGACGACGCCGCCATCAAGGCCGAGAACGCCGGCGCCAAGCTCCCGTCGACCAAGATCGTCATCGTCCACCGGGCTGATGGCTCGGGTACGACGAGCGCCTTCACCAAGTACCTGACCAAGGCCGCAGGTGCGGACTGGAAGCTCGGTGCCGGCGACACCGTCAACTGGCCGGCGGGTAGCCAGGCCGGTCAGAAGAACACTGGCGTGGCCCAGCTCATCAAGGACACCAAGGGCGCCATCGGCTACGTCGACTTCGCCGACGCCAAGGCCACCGGGCTGTCGTTCGCCAAGATCAAGAACAAGGACGGCAACTTCGCCGAGGCCACCCTCGCCGGCGCCTCCGCCGCCCTCGCCGGCGCCACGGCAGCCGACGACCTGACCCTCGATGCCCTCGACGCCGCCGGTGCGGACACGTACCCGATCACGGCCGTGACCTACATCCTGCTGCGGCCCACGTACGACGCCACGGTGGGCGCCAACGTGAAGGGCTTCGTGACCTACGTGCTGACCGACGGCCAGAGTGAGGCGGCCTCGGTCGACTACGCCAAGCTCCCCGCCGCGCTGGCCACCAAGGCGCTGGCCCAGCTGGACAAGGTGACCGTCGGCTGATCCGCCAGACTGGATGCGACGTGGGCCCCGGGTGACCGGGGCCCACGGACCGTCCCGGAACGTCCACCCCCACCTCGAGGATCCGTGACCACAGCGACAGCAGACGTTCGCAGCAGCGGGCCGGGTGATGCCCTCACCGCTCGTGATCGAGGCGCCCTCGGCGACCACCTGTTCCGGTGGCTGGCGCTGACCGCTGGCCTCACCGTCCTCGCCATCCTCGCCCTCATCGCCTTCAGCACCACCCAGCAGGCGTGGCCGGCCCTCAGCCAGGCCGGGATCCACTTCATCACCTCCGCCCAGTGGATTCCGAACGACGTCGACGGCAGCGGGCCGTTGAAGCCGTCGTTCGGGGCGCTCGCCTACATCTTCGGCACCGCCGTGGTGGCCGTGATCTCGCTGGTGCTGGCCGTGCCGGTCAGCCTGGGCATCGCCCTCTTCGTCACCGAGGTGGCGCCCCGCAGGGTGCGGGGCTTCGTCGTCACACTGCTCGACCTGCTGGCCGCCATCCCCTCGGTGGTGTTCGGCCTGTGGGGGCTCGCCGTGCTGGCGCCCAACATCGTCGGCTTCTACGGGTGGTTGCACCGGGTGTTCGAGCCGGTCCCGCTGCTCGGCACGCTCTTCGGCCCCGACGCCAACGGCCGCAGCTTCATGACCGCCGGGATCATCCTCGCCATCATGGTCACCCCGATCACCACATCGATCATGCGCGAGGTGCTGCTCACCGTCCCCCGCACCGATCGGGACGGTGCCCTGGCGCTCGGCGCCACCCGCTGGGAGATGATCCGCGGTGTGGTGCTGCCCCACAGCTTCGGCGGCCTGACGGGCGGTGTGATGCTGGGACTGGGCCGGGCCATGGGCGAGACCATCGCCGTCGCCCTCACCATCGGGGCGTCGGCGCAGATCACCGGGAACCTGTTCAAGCCCGGCAACGCCATGCCTGCGGTGATCGTCGACCAGTTCGGCGAGGCCACCGGCGACTTCCGGTCGGCGCTCATCGCCCTGGGCGTCGTGCTGTTCGTCATCACCATCCTCATCAACGTGACCGCTCGGGCCGTCGTTTCCCGTGCCGAGCGCCGGCTGCAGGGGGCCTGATGGCGCTCACCGCCGACTCCCGCGACCTGCTCAGCGCCCGTCCTCCGCTGCGCCGTCGGCTGACCAACGGTGTGGCCACGGCGATCATGATGGCGGCCGCCCTCACCGCCCTGATCGCGCTGCTGCTCGTCGTCTTCTACCTGCTGAAGAAGGGCGCCCATGTCATCACGTGGGACTTCCTCACCAGCGACATCCCTCGCAATGTGCGGGCGCCGGCCGGCGGCGTCTACCCGGCCATCATCGGCACGCTCGTGATGACCGGCGGGGCGGCCGCCATGGCCATCCCCCTGGGCATCCTCGGCGCCATCTACCTCAACGAGTTCGGCAAGCAGCGGCCACTGGCCCGTTTCATCCGGTTCATGGCCGACGTCATGACCGGCGTGCCGTCGATCGTGATGGGCCTGTTCATCTACACGATCTGGGTGGTGCGCTTCCACAGCCTGTCGGGCTTCGCCGGCGCGCTGGCCCTCGGCTGCCTGATGCTGCCGATCGTCATCCGCACCACCGAGGAGATGCTGCGTCTGGTGCCCGACGAGCTCCGCCAGGCCAGCCAGGCGCTGGGTGCCCGCACGTGGCGCACCACGCTCGCGGTGGTGCTGCCGGCCGGCCTGTCCGGGATCATCAGCGGCGCCATGCTGGCCCTCGCCCGGGCGGCCGGCGAGACCGCCCCCCTGGTGTTCGTGGCCGGCATCGTGTTCGAGCCCAACCGCACGCTGTCTGGGCAGAACACCGCCCTGCCGGTGCAGATCTTCCGCAACGCCAGCCAACCGTTCCCGGGCGCTCAGGAACGGGCCTGGGGTGCGGCGCTCACACTCGTGGCGATCGTGTTCGCCTTCACCCTGCTGGCCCGGCTGATCTCGCGCCGCTTCAGTACCGGCCCCCGATGATGGAGGACCCGATGCACACCTCGATTGCCCCCGCGGTCACCGTGAGCAACGATCCCGTCGTGCTGCCCGACCCCACGCCCGTGTTCGACGTGAACGGCCTGAACGTCCACTACGGCGCCTTCCGGGCCGTGCGCGACGTCGACCTGGCCGTGAACCCCGGCGAGATCACCGCCTTCATCGGCCCGTCGGGCTGCGGAAAGTCCACCGTGCTGCGGTGCTTCAACCGGATGAACGACGCCATTGCCGGGGCCCGGGTCGAGGGCAAGGTCGCCTACCACGGCGTCGACCTCTACGACTCGGCCGTCAACCCGGTCGAAGTACGCCGCCGCATCGGCATGGTGTTCCAGAAGCCGAACCCGTTCCCGAAGTCGATCTACGACAACGTGGCGTTCGGCCCCCGCTTGACCGGGACCCGCAAGGGCCTCGACGAGATCGTGGAGAAGGCACTCCGGGGCGCAGCCCTGTGGGACGAGGTCAAGGACCGGCTCAAGAAGTCGGCCCTCGGCCTGTCGGGCGGCCAGCAACAGCGCCTCTGCATCGCCCGGGCCATCGCCGTCGAGCCCGAGGTGATCCTGATGGACGAGCCGTGCTCGGCCCTCGACCCCATCGCCACCGGCCGCATCGAAGACCTGATGACCGAGATCAAGGACGAGTACTCGATCATCATCGTGACCCACAACATGCAGCAGGCGGCCCGGGTGAGCGACCGCTGCGCGTTCTTCACGACCGAGGTCAACGAGCAGAGCGACACCCGCACCGGCGTGCTGGTGGAGATGGACCGCACCGAGAAGATGTTCTCCAACCCGGGCGACACCCGGACCGAGAACTACGTCACCGGCCGGTTCGGGTAGCCGATGGCGCGCGCCTCGTTCCAGCAGGAGCTCGACCAGCTCCGGCTTCAGGTGGAGGTCATGGCCGCGCGCGTGGGCGTGGCCCTCGAGCGCATGCACCAGGTGCTTCGCACCGGCGACGCTCTGTTGGCCGAGGAGGCGCTGGCCGCAGACGATCAGGTCGACGCCATGTTGGTCTCGCTCACCGAGCGGACCTACGACCTCATCCGGCGTGAGTCGCCGGTGGCCTCCGACCTCCGCTACCTGGTCTCGGTGCTGCGGGTGCTCGAGGAGCTCGAACGCATCGCCGACCTGTCCCTCCGCGTGGTCAAGCAGGCGCCCGAGCAGCCGATCCTCGCCGCTCACCACCGCCTGTTCGGCATCCTCGACGACATGGCGACGGTGGCCGAGGAGCTCTTCCGGCTCGCCTTCGACGCCTGGTCGGCCCAGGACCCGGCCCTGGCCGGCGACCTCGTCGGCCGCAGTGCGGTCGTCGATGACGCCTACCGGCGGCTGCTCGACGAGATCCTCGCGCTCGACGGGCCCGGCGCCGTGCACGTCGCCGTGACCGCCGTCCTCGTGGGCCGCGCCTTGGAGCGGATCGCCGACCACACTGTGATCGTGGGCGAGCGGCTCCGGTACCTCTTGACCGGTGATCCCGCCTATCTCGCCTCGGAGGTGCGGTAATGGCCATGGACGTCCGCAAGAACTTTCACCACGAGCTCGACGTCATCCGTGACGACATCGTGCGCATGGCGGGGTTGGTGAGCGAGGCGTTGGCGCGTGCCACCCGTGCCTTCCTCGACGGCGACCTCACCGTGGCCGACGAGATCCTGAGCGGCGACGACATCATCGACACGCTCGCCCTCGACGTGGAGGAGCGGTGCTATCAGCTGCTCGCCCTCCAGCAGCCCATGGCCTCCGACCTCCGGGCCATCACCACCGCCATCCGGCTCACGGCCGAGATCGAGCGCTCGGGCGACCTCGTCGTCAACATCATGAAGGCGTCGCGGCGGATCTACGGCGCCGACATCAACCCCAAGACCCGGGGCCTGGTCGAGCGATTGGGGGGTCAGGTCCACCGCCTGCTGCGGCTCTCGATCGACGCCTACGTCGACCAGGACGTCGGCCTGGCCTCGGCCCTCGACGACATGGACGACGCCGTCGACGAGCTCCACGTCGACTTCATCGAGTCGATCTTCGAGACCCACGAGTCGGGTGAGATGCCGCTCCAGGTAGCCGTGCAGCTGGCGCTCGTCGGCCGCTTCTACGAGCGCATCGGTGACCACGCCGTCAACGTGGGCGAGCGGGTGCGCTACCTCTGCACCGGCTGGTTGCCGGAGCACACCGGCGCCGCCCGCCAGGCGGCCCGGACCGCGGCCAAGGACGCCGAGAACGCCGACGACCTATCCCCGCACTGGGAAGGGACATGACCAAGCGGATGAGAGTCCTCGTCACCAACGATGACGGGATCGACTCGCCCGGCTTTGCCCCCCTCGTCGCCGCGGTGGTCTCGGCCGGGCACGACGTGGTCGCCGCCCCACCCCAGACCGACATGAGCGGGCAGAGCGCGGCGATCGGGAAGCTGCACGTCGACCGCAGCATCGACGTCGAGGAACGCCAGCTTCCGGGTCTGTCGGGCGTGCCGTGCCACGCCGTGGCCGGACCGCCCGCCTTGTGCGTGATCGCCGCTCACCTCGGGGCCTTCGGCCCGCCGCCCGACCTGGTGGTGTCGGGCATCAACCCCGGACCCAACACCGGCGGGGCCGTGTTGCACTCGGGCACCGTTGGCGCCGCCCTCACGGCGGCCAACTTCGGGTTCTCCGGGCTGGCCGTCAGCATGGGGACGGGCGAGCCCATGCATTGGGAGACGGCGGCCGAGCTGTCCATCCCGTGTCTCGACTGGCTGGCCGACCAGCCAGCCCGCACCGTCCTCAACCTGAATGCCCCCAACCTCCCGCTCGACGAAGTGCTCGGCGTGCGGTGGGGTGAGCTGGCCACGTTCGGCTCGGTGCGCACCGCTCTGGTGGAGTCGCAGGGCGGCCGGCTGCAGATGGAGTTCGTGGGACGCCGGGACGAGCACCCGGAGGACACCGACGCCGGCCTCGTGGACCGGGGCTACGCCGCGCTGACGTTGCTGACCGGCATCCTCGCCGCCCCGCCCGTCCCGGCACTTGCGGAGGCCGTGGCCGGCCGCCTCCTCCGCCGGTCGGCCTAGGGCCATGGCCCTGCTCGCCGCCGTCCTCGCGGTGGCCCTCATCGTCGTGGTTGCCGCGGGTGGCGCAGCCCGGCGCACCACCCGCCTGCGCATCGACGCCGCCAACGAGCGGTTGGGCGAGCAGACGGCGCTGGACGCGCCGGGCCTGGAGGCGTCGCTGGCTCGGCTCGAGCGCGCCGTCGACCTGGTCGGCCTGCGCGTCGACATCGCCAGGAGCGACGTGGCCCGCACCGCTCACGCCCTCGAGGTCATCCCCGAGGGGGTGGTCGTGTGCGACCAGAGCGGCATCGAGGTGTTCCGCAACGAGATCGCCCAGGCCTTCTCCGGCGCTCGCCACGCCGAGGCGCTGGTCGAACGAGCCATCCAAGAGGTGCTGTCCGCCGCCCTGGCCGGCAGCCCTCAGCGGCGGGAGCTCGACATCCTGGGCCCGCCCCGGCGGATGTTGGTGATCACGGCTTCGCCCCTGCACGACGGCGAGCGGTCCACCGGCGCGCTGGCGATCATCGACGACGTCTCCGAGCGCCGCCGGCTGGAGGCCGTGCGCCGAGACTTCGTGGCCAACATCTCCCACGAGCTGAAGACACCCGTCGGCGCTCTCGGCCTCCTGGCCGAGACGATCGCCGCCGAGGACGATCCGGCCGTCACCCGCCGGCTGGCCGAGCGCATGACGGGAGAGGCCATCCGGGTCGGCCGCATCATCGACGACCTGCTGGCCCTGAGCCGCATCGAGGCCGAGGAGCAGCCACTCCGGGAGCCGGTGGCGGTTCGGGATCTGGTCGACGAGGCGGTCGAGCGCATCCGCAGCCTGGCCGATGCCAACCACATCACGATCGTCACCGACGACGTGGGCCGGCGCCACACCCTGCGGGGCGACCGGCGGCAACTGGTGTCGGCGCTGGCCAACCTGCTCGAGAACGCCTGCAAGTACAGCGACGAGGGCTCGTCCGTGCGGGTCGCCTCGACGGCGGACGGGACGGCGATCGAGATCGCCGTGCGCGACGACGGCATCGGCATCCCCACCACCGACCTCGAGCGGGTGTTCGAGCGCTTCTACCGGGTCGACCGGGCGCGCAGCCGCGACACCGGCGGCACCGGTTTGGGTCTGGCCATCGTCCGCCACGTCGCCGGGAACCACCAGGGCGATGTACGGGTCGAGTCCAGCGAAGGCGAAGGCTCGACCTTCACGCTTCGGCTGCCCTCCGGCCCCGGTCCGGTCGCCATCCGTGATCTCGACGAATCCCCAAGGGAGGCAGAGACCGCATGAGCTCGGCCAATGCGCTGGACCAACGGATCACCGTGCTGGTGGTGGAGGACGAGGAGTCGTTCATCGACGCACTTGTCGTCGGCCTCCAGCGGGAAGGCTTCCGGGTGCAGGTAGCGAGGGACGGCGTGGAGGCGCTGGAGCTGTTCGAGCTCGTCGACCCCGACGTCATCCTCCTCGACGTGATGCTGCCGCGCATGTCGGGCATCGACGTGTGCCGGCAGATCCGGACCAAGTCGAAGGTGCCCATCATCATGGTCACCGCCAAGTCGTCGGAGATCGACACGGTGGTGGGCCTGGAGGTCGGGGCCGATGACTACGTGTCCAAGCCGTACCGGCTGCGCGAGCTGGTGGCCCGGATGCGGGCCGCCATGCGTCGGGTGCCCGAAGGGCGTGATCTCGATGTTGGCGACGACGAGAGCGACGTCCTCGAGGTCGGCGATGTCCGCCTCGACGCGGAGCGCCACGAGGTGGTGATCCGGGGCAACGACGTGAGCCTGCCCCTCAAGGAGTTCGAGCTGCTCGAGCTCCTGCTCGTCAACGCCGGGCGGGTGCTGCCCCGCGACACGCTGATCAGCCGGGTGTGGGGCGCCGACTACGTGGGCGACACCAAGACGCTCGACGTCCATGTCAAGCGGTTGCGGAGCAAGGTCGAGGACGAGCCGTCACACCCGACGCGGATCGTGACGATCCGCGGCCTCGGCTACAAGTACGAGCTACCCCGCACCTAGCAACCCAACGGGTTCTGGGTCCCAAAACCGACTGGCCGATATCCGGCACGGGCGGGCCCAGGGGTCGCCCCTGTTGTAGAGGTCGCGAAAGGCAAGGACGCCAACCACGGGGGCCGGCCCGGCGGTGTCGAAGTCGGTGCGGCCCTGCTCGAATGTGCGGTCTCGTCCGGGGTGATCACGCCGGATGAGACCGCACCTTCGTCGCCGCCCGGTATGTGGATGGTTCCGCGGGATCGCCTCAAAGACCCGAGACGACGTGACGCTGCACGGCCCCCTGGGCGCGTCTTTGTCCTTGCGCCCACCCCACCAGTACGCCCGGTCCCTGCGAAGCCCGTTCTTTGTCGCGTTCGCCGTGCGGGACACGGTCAACGCGACACAGAACCTCCCGGTACCGCCCGAACCCTCTTGTCGGCGTAGATCAGTGGTCCCAGAGACCACGCATCTACGCCGGGCAAGCGTTCGACCCGCGCAGCTCAGGACCCGAGCCGACTTGCCTGGGCGCGTCTTTCGTCTTTCGCAACCGTGGGATACCGCCCGGTCTCCTGGGTCGCCCGCTGATCCGCTCGGCGTTCTAGCGACGCAGGAGGGTGAGCCGGCGGCGGGCCGCCTTGGGCGGGAGGATGTCGTCATCCGCCCGGGACCAGCCCGGCACCACCATGGGAGTCACGACCACCGGATCGTCGTGGACCTCGATCTCGGGCGCCACGTGCCCGGTCTGCTCGAGAGGGGTTTCCACCGGCTTC
>JAOBWJ010000096.1 GCA_025463335.1 Acidimicrobiales bacterium | reverse complement strand
TCGGGTGGGCACGTCGCCCGCACGTGCTCGATGTGACGGTCGAAGACAGCGACCGCATGGTCGCGATCGCTGAATCGCCCGTCGAAGAGGCCGTCCCACACAAGTCGGTCGACCATCTCCACGAAGTGTCGTGTCATCGGCACCGACCGCAGCATCCACGCCGGGAACGCCGTGCGGAACCGGTAGATCGTCGACTCAGTGCTCGCCCACCACCGCTGCGGGTCTCGGACGGTCAGCACGACCTTCGCGTCGGCATAGCGCGACGCCAGCTCCTCCCAGACGCAGCTGACCGGGTAGTCGATGCCCGAGCCGAACCCGGCGAACAACTCGTCCCAATCCACCTCACCGGTCCGGGCGTACCGAAACCATCTATCGATGTGGGAAGGACGCCGCATCACCTCTTGCATGTGGTACGTCGGGCCGAAACCGAGGTCCTCGAGGGCGCGCTTGAACGACAGCGTCCCGGTTCGGCCGAAGCCGGCACCTATCACCTGCATCAGCGATCCGCCCCTGGCAGCAACGTGACCACTCTCGAAGTGTGGCACCGGCACGTTGTAGGGCCCTCGTGCAGCGGCAGCCGTACCGGCGTTTGGTGGTACGTCGTTCTGGTCGACCCGCTGCGCGTCCTGTGACACCGACAGGTGCGCTTCGGCCGAGCGCGTAACGAAGCCGTTGCGTCGCGTCAGGCGGTGCGGCCCATTGGCGGGCCACTGGGGCTGATGCTCGCTTGGGTGATCTTGAGTTTCCGCACGTGAACCCTCGCACTGCGTCGGTGGTTCGCCGTCTGGACCGGATCCGTCATCTTCCCAAGGTGAGTGACGCTGATCCACGAGGCAGAACCAGTCGTTGTCTCAGTGCCCTCACGGACGAACGCTGATGATCGTCTTGCCCTTGATCCGCTTGGTCGGGTTGAGGGCAGCGACGGCGTCGCCGAGGGTCGCGACGTTGCCGATGTTCGTCCGCAGCCGACCATCCCGGACCCGCTGGACGATCTCACTCAGTTGCGTGCGATCGGCCTCGACGACGAAGTCGACCGCCAGGCCGTCGGCCGGCCGCGCCTCGGGCGGCCCTACGACGGTCACCAGGGTTCCCCCGGCCCGGATTAGGCCTGCGGACCGCGTCTGGATACCGCCGCCGATGACGTCGAACACCAAGTCGACTCCGCCGACGTCTTCCAGGGCGTCATTGTCGAGATCGATGAACTCCTGCGCGCCGAAGTCGAGCGCGGTCTGCCGGTCGGCGGCGCGCCCGGTGCCGATGACGTAGGCGCCGGCCTCACGGGCGAGTTGCGTCACCATCGACCCGACTGCGCCGGCCGCACAGTGCGCGAGCACGCTCTGCCCCGCCTGGACGCGGCCGTGTACGAACAGCCCCTGCCACGCGGTCAGACCCGAGATCGGCAGGCTCGCGCCCACGATGAAGTCGACGTCGCCCGGCAGCGGCGCGAGGTTGCGTGCCTCGACGGCCACGTACTCCGCCAGGGTGCCGTCGCGATGCCAGTCCGCGAGGCCGAGCACCCGCTGTCCCACCGACACCCCCGTCGTGCCGTACCCGAGGGCGGTGACCACTCCGGCCAGCTCGTGCCCAGGGATCGACGGCGTCCGGTCACGGTCGCGGCGATCGGTCCAGGTGGAGGGCCACGCCATCTCAGTCGGGACGAATCCCGACGCATGAACCTGGACGATGACGTCGTTTATCGCTGCCGGCGGCTCGGGCCGCTCCACCAGCGTCATTCCAGCCGTTCCCGCGGCCTGATCCGTCACGACGATCGCCTTCATCGGGCATCTCCCTCTCTGTCTGCTCTGTGAGATCTGTTTGTGGCCGCCGTGTTCGCGCGGAGATGGCGGATCGGTCGACCCGACCTCCCGTCGCGCGTCGAGCGACTGCTCAGTTCACACCAACTGCGACCCGAACGACGGCTCCGGGCGCGCTCCATGACAACGAAGGTGTCCCTGAACATGCGCCCCAGAACCCGCACTCCGGGCGGCCATCCGCGTCACCGAAGTGCCGATCTGGGGCACCTGACAAGAGACTTGGTCTCAAGGCATCAGAGCAACACCTTCGGCGAGCGGTGACCATCCGCTTTGTCGAAGGAGCACGGAATGGATCGAGGTCGGTTGTCTGCACGACGTGCGCTCAGGTCGAGTTCCCTGACGACCCGAGTCGTCGAGGTGGCCGTTGGCCCGTGGCAGGCGCCCCTTCGTGCTTGGCGTTGCGCGTCAGCTGGTGTGCTCAGGTCTTCCGGTAGCGACCGAGCTCGACGGCTCGAGGGCTGCCACCTCGACGATGCGGGCCACATCGGTCGGTGTCAGGATGCCGACCAGCCGACCGTCGCGGAGCACGAGAGCCCGGCCGTCGCCGCACGCGTTGAGCTTCGGCAGCAGATCGGCGAGCCGGTCCTCGGGCGTGCTGATGGCGACCTCGTCGATCGGGCAGGCCACGTCCCCAACTCGAAGGTTGGCCCGTTCCTCGGCCGGCACTCGCCGGACCCGCCCGAGTGTCACCAGGCCTACGACGTCACCGTGCTGGTCGACAACCGGGAAGCCGTTGTGATGAGCCGTCAGCACGTAGTGCTCGAGCAGCTCGGCGATGGACACGTCCGCTGGCACCGTGACCGGGTCGGGGGTCATGACCTCGCCTACAAGCCGGTCACCCAAGCTGCTCTTCGTGACCGCCTGGCTCTCCTCGGCACGAGCCACGTTGATCAGGAACCAGCCGATGAGGATGAACCACAGACCGCCGACCCCGGGCGAGAACAGCGTCAGGATCCCGACCACGACGAGCACGTAGCCGAACGCGACGCCGGCCCGGGCGGCCTTCAGGTTGGCCCACGTCTGGTCGTGGCGCCAGGCCCAAAGCGCCGCCCGCAGGATCCGTCCGCCGTCGAGCGGCGCCGCCGGCACGAGGTTGAACACGCCGAGCAGGCCGTTGATGCCGGCCAGCCAGGCGACGACCGCCACGGTCAGCCGCCCCGCTCCGGCCAGGTCGAGGAGCGCGGCTGCGACGGCGCCGACCGCAGCGATGGCGAGGCTGACCGCCGGTCCGATCGCGGCGATTCGCAGGTCGGCACCGGCCGTCGGGGGTTCGCCCCGCAGCGCCGCCATGCCCCCGAGCATCCACAAGGTGAGGGACTCGACCTCGACGCCTTCCCGGCGGGCGACGATGGCGTGGCTCACCTCATGGGCCACCAAGGCGAGGTAGAAGGCGACCCCGGCCAGCACCGCCGCGGCCAGGTAGGCGCCGTTGCCGTAGCCGGGCGCCTGATCGGGCAGCTGCACACCCGCCAGGCTGGACACGAGCAGCCCGAAGATCACAAGCGTGCTCCAGTGCACCTTCAACTCGAAGCCGGCCAGGGAACCGACCCGCAGGCTGCCCTTCAGCATGGAGACCTCGCCATCTCCGCTGGCGTTGCACCAAAAGCGGAGCCTTCTCGTACCCGCCGGGGTGCACGTGGATGCCGAGCCCGCTCCGATGCGGGGGCCTCGGGCCTCGGGCGCGGGGCGCTGCTGGAACACCAGCCGGGCCCAACCCGGGTTTCCGTCACGGCCGACTCGGCAAGAGCACCAGGGAAGCAATCACCGACCGGCGAGAGGGAGAGGTGGTGACCCAAGGATGCAGGTGTGGATCGACCAAGACCTGTGCACCGGCGACGGCCTGTGCGAAGAGATCGCTCCGGCGGTGTTCACCCTCCTTGATGACGGTCTTGCCTACGTGAAGCAGGACGATCGGGCGTTGAGTGATCCGGGTGGGGTCCAAGCCGTGGCGGCCGTGCCCACGGATCTGGACGAGGCCGTCATCGAGGCGGCCGAGGAGTGCCCCGGCGAGTGCATTTTCATCGAGGTGGCGTAATGGCTGCGGTAGTCGGAGCCAACACTCATGGCGTGCCGCTGCGGCCCCTCGAACGCCGGGTGAGGCGTCTCAGCGGTGAGGGGGTGCCGACGGCCGAGATCGCCCGCCGTTTCCGCCGAGCCCCGGACACCATCGAGCGGGTCCAGGAGATGAGCGAGCTCCGTCAGGGAGACGGCAGCAGCTCGACGCAGGGCGAGGTGCTCAACCCGCTGGAACGTCGCATCCTGCAATGGCGGGCCGATGGCTTCGACCATGAGGAGATCGGCGCCAAGTTCCGACGGTCGGGCGACTTCGTGCGCCGCGTCGAGCAGTTCGCCCGCCACAAGCTCGATACCGACTGATCAGACTCCGGCGTGGCCCTCGCCGGCGCCTGGATCAGCGAGCGTGACCGGAGGCGGGCGCTCTCAGCGATGACCGCCGCGTAGGTGGCCATCGGGGTCGAGTTCGATCTCAGCGATGAAGGTGAGGCTGCCGGTGCCGTGGCTGGTGCCGCTCGGGCCGTGTTGGGTGACGGTCACCGGCTGGATGCGGTGGACCGGCCGCCCGGTGGTGCCGTCGGGGTAGACGACTTCGGCTGGGTGGGAGACGTCCCACACCTCGGCCTCGAGGTGCTCGACCCCTCGGTAGGCACCGAGGCCCTTGGCATCGTCGTAGCCCCCGTAGCCCAGGCCCTGCATGGCGACGGCGGGGCCGTTGGCCTCCACCTCGAACCGGGTGACGTCGCCGGCCTCGTCGGTGACCTCGAACGTGGCCCGGGTGAACCGGCGGGGTCGGCCCTCGTCGACGAACTCGGCGTCGACGGCGACCCGCTCCCCCACCACCGACTCGCCGGTCGTGCGGTCGACGATCTCGGCGGTGAGGTGGTTCTGGCCGCCGCGCCGCGTGACCTGCACGTGCCCGCCGTGCGTGTCGGTCGAGTAGAAGAGGAACGCGAACATCGAGCTGGTGCGGGGCGGAACCTCACCGGTGAACGGCTCGGGGATGCCGACGTTCTCGCGGACGCCCCAGGAGTGGTCGCGGCACGCCCACCACGCGTCGAGCTCGACCTTCGTGCCCTCGACGTCGAGCCAGCCCGACACTTCGCCGATCTGGTCGTAGCGGCTGTACTCCTCGAGCACCCGGCCCCAGGAGCGGGCAAAGTGCCGGCGCTCCTCCTGGGCGGCGAAGGCGGCGGTCCACTCCAGCTCGCCGTGGACGGAGCCGGCGTTGGGGGCCACGGTGAGGCGGATGCGCTGGAGCGGCTCGAGCACTTCGATGCGCAGCGGTCCGCACACCGTGTCGTAGGTCGGGCGCAGCTGGCGGGACACGCGGACGTTGTGCTGGCGGCCGTCCTGGATGGCGATGAAGCCCCCGTCGACCACGTTCATGTTCTGGTACACGCCCATCGTGAACTGGAGGGCGCCACCGCCCCGGGGGTCGGACGCCGCGAACCACAACCGGTCGAAGAACCGGACGTCGCTGGTGCCGACGTGGTCGAACGTGGTCGGCAACTGGTGCCAGGGCGTGTCATCGAGCGGCGTGAGCAGCGAAGCCTCCTTGGGGACGGGCGGCCAGCGGATAGCGCTCGGACCGGTCGCGGAACAGCTGCACGACGGCGGCGTGGGCCACCTCGTGCTCGAGGATGGTGGGCATGGCCGCCTCGAGCAGGCCCCGCACCTCGCGGTGGTGAGCCTGGAGAGCGGCGAGGTCGAGAAGGTCGTCGGGCATCGGCGGCACCGACTGACCGGCCAACCGCAGGACGTCCCCGGTGGCGGCGCTGTCCCAGCACAGGAACCGGGGCACCTCGGCCCACGAGTCGGCCAGCAGGTCGAGGGCGGCCAGGACGCCAGCCAGCACGTCGGCGGGATAGGGGTCGTGGAGCTCGGGCGCGACGACGTCGGCCAGCACCTTGCGGATGCCGGCAAGCTGCTCGGAAAGGTCGGGTCGCATCAGGCCTCGATCTGGTCGAGCAGCAGGCGGTAGATCCGCACGGGCGACTGGTGGATGCGGTCGAGCCGGCCCTCCACGAACGCCCGTGACCCGGTGAGCACGATCACCGACAGCTTCACGTTGGCCAGCACCTGCCACCAGCGCACGGCGCCGGGGTCGACGGCCCAACCGGTGCGCTCGGCCCAGCGGTCGAGCAGGTCCTGGGGCTCCCACGCCCCGGCGATGCGGTGCTCACCGGCCCGCAGCGGGTTGGTCACCCACCCGAGGTCCTCGTGGGGGTCGCCGAGGTGCGCCGTCTCCCAGTCGAGCACGACCGACACGTCGTCGCCGTCGAGCAGCACGTTGCCGGGCTTGAAGTCGCCGTGCACCAGGGTGGTGACCTCGTTGGCCGGGGCGTTGGCCCGCAGCCAGGCGAGCACATAGGTGAGCTCCGGCTCGGGGTCGAGCTGCACCCGGCGCAACTCGGACTCCCAGTGGTCGAGGGCCTGCAGCGCCGCCTTCGACCCCGGGTCGCCAAGCGCCGAGCCGAGCCCGAGGCTGCGCCAGCCCACCAGATGGATGCCGGCCAGGTGGTCGTAGATGCGGTGCGCCAGGGCGACCCGTTCGTCGAGCGGACGGTCGCCGTTGAGGACGAAGCTTTCACAGGTCCCCGGCGCGAGGTCCATGATCAGCGCCGGCCGGCCCAGCCGGGTGCCGTCGAGGTCGACCCAACGAAGGGTCGGGACCGGCACGCCCGTGCCGACCAGCGCCCGCAGCACCGCCGTCTCGACCTTGCGGTCGGTCTCCAGCACGCTGCCCACCGGGTCGCGCCGGGCGATGAGGTCGTGGCGCGCGCCAGCCCACGTCGCGTCGAAGATCCAGTTCTCCCGGGAGAAGCCGGCCGACGTGCGGCGAACATCGCCGATCGTGACGGGCTCGCCCACCTCGTCGGCCAGCCATGCCGCCAACCGCTCCTTCATGCCGCCACCCCGTAGAGCCGGGCGGCGGTGTCGACCAGCACCTTGCGCAGCACGTCGTCGGGCAGGGCGCCAAGGGCGGCATCGGCGTAGACCTCGGGCTCGACCGCCGGGGTGCGGGGCCCGGGGTGCTGGCACGTGGGGTGCGGGAAGTCCGTCTCGAACAGCATGTTGTCCGGGTAGGCGAGCAGCGCCGGGGTGACGGCGTCGCGCTCGTACCAGAAGCACCCGTAGATCTGGCGGCGGAAGTACTCCGACGGGAGCAGGTCGTACTCGGGGTGCTCCTCGGCCACGCCGCCGTTGCGCCACTGCCAGTCGAACGCCTCGAGGGCGCCTGGGATCATGCCCACGCCGCTCTCGACCGACACGAAGTCGAGGTCGGGGAAGCGATGGCACACGCCGCCGTGGATGAGGTCGGCCATGCACTTGAGGTTGTCGGCGAACAGCATCGACGACATCCGGGAGAAGTTGGCCCGGAAGCCCATGTCCATGCCCACCGCGAGCTGCTCGCCGATGCGGCCGCCGCCGATGTGGAAGTTCACGGTCACCCCGGCGTCGCGGGTGGCCGACCAGATCGGGTCCCAGTGTCGATCCCACAGCTGGGGTTGGCCGTAGGCGTCCGGCGAGTTGCAGAAGTTGATGCCGCGGTGGCCGTTGCTCACGGCCCGTTCGATCTCGGCTACCGAGGCGGCCACGTCCCAGAACGGCACCGACACGATCGGCAGCAGCCGGTCGGGAGCGACCGAGGCGAAGTCGGTCTGGAAGTCGTTGTAGGCCCGCACCGCGTCCAGGGCGAAGGCGGGCTCGCCGTGGTCGAGCCAGGCCCCGGCCCCGAAGCCGCCGATGTTCGGGTAGAGCACCTGCGCCCGGATGTGCTGCTCGTCCATGAACGCGACCCGGGCCACCGGGTCCCACGCTGCCGGGTGCATGTCGCCGTAGGTCTTGGGCCCGTCGGGCAGCGTCCCATCGAAGCCGGCCATCGCCGTGTTGCCGGGCTTGGCCCACTGGCGCCCGTTGATCATCCAGACGTCGAAGCCGTCGATCCGCTCGACCCGTGGAATCGCGTCACCCCACTTGGCGGGCATGCGGGCCGTCCAGGTGTCGGGCGGCTCGGTCACGTGGGTGTCCACATCGATCACATCGAATCGATCGAAGAGCATCCCGGAAGTGAACTATTTGCTTTACTACCTGTCAAGGCCTCCCACCGTCACCGCACCCAGGAACATGTCGACGAGGTTGGAGCAGAACACCTCGTCGCTCACCTGGTGCACCCGTCGCTCCCCGCGGGCCCAGATGGCAGCCGCGTGGAGGAAGCTGTTGATGCCGACGCGCACCCGCTCGCCGAGCACCTCGTCGCTCACGCCGGCCACCCGCTCGCGAAGCAGCACGTACGCATCCCGCGTCCCGGTGTCCCCGATGAGACCGGTGATGTCTTCGACCGAGAACGACACGTCGTCGTGAAGTTGGGACAGGAGCTGGACGACGTCCCGCTCGTGCTCCGTCCCGGTGGCGAGTTGGGCGAACGGCAGCACGAACACGGCGGCGACCGACCGCACGTCGGCCGCCTCGACCAGGAGTGTTTTCCGGCGCTCGACCAGCAGCGGCAGCTCGCGCTCGAGCAGGGCGCGCAGCAGGCCCTCCTTGTCGCCGAAGTGGTAGTGGAGCGCCCCAGCGTTGCCCTGCTTCGCCGCCAGCCTGATCTCTCGCAGGCTCGTACCGCTGATGCCGTTCCTGGCGAAGAGTCGGAGCGCAGCGTCGAGGATCTGGCGGCGTGCCGGTTCGGGGCTCCGCGGCATGTCGGGACGCTACCGGGCCGAGCTGCTCGTGCTGTCCGGGAGGCGGACGACGAGCTTGCCGAGCACGCGGTTGTTTTCCATGTCGGCGTGCGCCTCGCGGATGTCGTCGAGGCGGTAGACGTTCGTCGGGCCGAGGGTGATCTCTCCGGCCGCGACCTTGTCGAGATAGCCCTGCAGGACGTCGGCAGGCAGGTCGCCGCTGTCGCCGCCGTACGCCGTCAGCCGCACGCCCTTGGGCAGGTAGGCGATCGGATAGAAGTTCGGGATGATCCACTCGTTGGAGAGCAGCCCGGCGAAGCACACGGTTCCGTGGACCCGGGTCGCGGCGAGGGTGTCGGGCAGGGTGGGCGTGCCGACCAGTTCCAATGCTGCGTCGACGCCCCCGGGCACGAGGTCCCGCACGACCGAGGCGATCTGTCCGGTGTCGACCAGCGCGTGATCGACCCCATGGTCGCTGAGCGCTTGGGTGCGGTCTGCCCGCCGCGTGGTGGAGAGGACGGTCGCGCCGAGTCCCTTGGCGACTGCGGCAGCGACGAGGCCGAGCGCCGAGGTGCCGCCGCGGATCAGCAAGCTCTCTCCGGCTTGTAGGTCGAGCCCGGTGGTCAGGCAACCGTGGGCGGTTTGCAGGGTCTCCGGGATGGCTCCCAGGATCTCCCAGGGCAGGTCGGAGTGGAACGGGATGACCTGCGAACGTGGCACCACGGTGTATTCGGCGTAGCCGCCGTCGTAGGTGCGGCCCATGCCACCCATCATCGCGGCGACCTGCTGGCCGAGCGGCAGGTCGCCGTCCGGGATGGCGTCCACGACGCCGACACATTCGATCCCCAGCACCCGGGGGAAGGTCACGCCTTCGGCGGCGCCCAGGCGCGTGTGCAGTTCGGACCGGTTGAGCCCGAACGCCTCCACCTTGATGCGGACCCATCCCGGTTCCGGTTCGGGAATCGGCAGCTGCCGGATCTCCAGGTTCTCCACCGGTCCTGGCGCGCTGAGCACCACCGCTCTCATCACGTCACGCTCCCACCGCAGGAACGCGGCGGCAAGCGTCAGCGCACCTGTCCGGGGCGCGGTAGGGATGAGTGCCGAGTTGGGCGAAACTCTGGGGATGGCCGAGATCCTCCCGTTCAGCGCAACCGAGTCGACGATCGCGGGGCTCTGGCACCTCACCATGAAGCAGATCACCGACGAGCGCGGCGTCGTCCGAGAGTTCTACCGGGAGAGCGCCTTCGCGGACGCCGGCCTTCCCTCCCTCGGGCCGTGGCTCCAGGTGAACGTCACCGAGACCCGTCAGGGCGCCGTCCGGGGCCTGCACGGCGAGGCCATGCACAAGCTGGTCGCCATCGCCCACGGCGCCGCGTTCGGTGCCTACGTCGACGTCCGCGCCGAGTCACCCACCTTCGGCAACGTCGTGACCCGGATGCTGACGGCCGGCGAGCAGATCCTCGTTCCGCCGGGCGTCTGCAACGGCTTCCAGTCCGTCAGCGAGGGCGTGACCCAGTACCTCTACTGCTTCGACCAGGAGTGGACGGTCGGCATGGCCGGCACCGCGGTGCATGCCCTCGATGCGGCGCTCGCCATCGAATGGCCGCTCCCCGTCGACGTCGACGACCCAGCCGTGCTGTCGGTCAAGGACGCCTCGCTGCCGCCGTTCCCCGGCTGACCGTCACGCCAGTTCGACCCGTGAGTGGTCGCCGAGCATGAGCCCGGTGGCGCCCCGCCGACCCTCGCCGCGCACCACCGCGACCTCCCGGCCCAGCAGGGAATCGACGATCCGGCCCGCGTCCACGATGCGGCTGCCTTCGAGCACGACCGAGTGGTCGATCT
>JAOBWJ010000083.1 GCA_025463335.1 Acidimicrobiales bacterium | reverse complement strand
GGCGCGTCGATCTGGCTGGTGTCGCCGGTGAACACGACCTTGGTGCCCTCGCCCACTCGGGTGAGGATCGTCTTGAGCGTGGTGGGCTCGAGGTTCTGGGCCTCGTCGACCAGCACGTAGGTGTCGAGCAGCGATCGGCCTCGCAGGTAGGTGACCGTCTCCATCGACAGCTTCTCGCGGGTCGTCATCTCCTCGAGCATGGTCATGGCGTCGTGGTGCGAGCGCCGTTCGGTCATGGCCACGAGGGCGTCGGTGACCGCCATCATCCACGGGTCGAGCTTCTCGGCCAGCGTCCCCGGGAGGAAGCCCAGCTCCGATTTCCCGACCGGCACGACGGGCCGGTACACGGCGACCTTGTCGTAGACCGACCGCTCCATCACCTGCTCGAGGCCGGCGGCCAGGGCGAGGATGGTCTTGCCGGTCCCGGCAAAGCCGTCGAGGGCGACGATGCGCACCTCGGGGTCGAGCAGCAGGTCGAGGGCGAACTGCTGCTCCTTGGCCCGAGGCCGCAGGCCCCACGCCTCCTGGTTGCGCTGGAGCGGCTCGACCACGCCGTCGCGGCTGCGCACCAGGATCGACTGCTGGCCGGCCCGGAGCACGGCGTACTCGTTGGGGCCCAGCTCCGCGTCGGCGAGGTCGCACCCGTCGAGGGCGTAGAGGTTGTCGACCACGTGGGGCTGGACCTCGATCGTGCGCCACCCGGCCGGGCGCTGGCCCAGGGGCAGGATCTTGCCGCGGGTGTGCTCCCGGGCGGTCAGCCCGAGCTGCGCGGCCTTGATGCGCAGGGCGGCGTCGTTGGACACGACGGTGACCACGGCGTCAGGCCGCTGCGACGCCTGGCCCAGGGCGGCGGCGAGGATGCGGTTGTCGGCCTTGTTGGGGTCGAGGCCCCGGGCCGACACCTCCTCCAGGTGAAGACCGTTGGTCTCGATGCGCAGCGTGCCGCCACCGGGCAGGGACACGGCCGAGCGGATGTCGCCGCCGTTGGCCGTGCGCAGGTCTTCGATGGTGCGGATGACCTCGCGGGCGGAGCGACCCACGTCGTCGCGCCGAGTCTTGAGCGAGTCGAGCTCCTCGACCACCGTCAACGGGATGACGGTGTCGGCGCCCGGGAAGGCGAACACGGATTGGGGATCCGACACCAGCGCCGAGGTGTCGATGACGTACAGCTCGGCGTGGAGGGTCCTGCCGCTCACCTCCTCCTCCGTCTCCGCCGGGACGAGGGAAGGCACGAGCAGGTCAGCCACGGAACCCCCTGGGTGGGTCGTCATGTCGAAGGCCCATGGTGACGCCGTGGCCCGGCCCAGTGGGGGATCCCAAAAGCCGACCCAGTCGGTCGACATTGGACGGGGCCGGCGCTAGCGTCGCGGTCGTACCACCCCCACTTCCAAGGAGCAGAGCATGGCCATCCGCCTGGGTGACGAGGCCCCGAACTTCACGGCCGAAACGACCGATGGCACCATCAACTTCCACGAGTGGAAGGGCGACAGCTGGGCGGTGCTGTTCTCCCACCCGAAGGACTTCACCCCGGTCTGCACCACCGAGTTGGGCCGCGTGGCCGGACTCAAGCCTGAGTTCGACAAGCGCAACGTCAAGGTCATCGGCCTCTCGGTCGACCCGCTCGACTCCCACAACAAGTGGAAGGGCGACATCAAGGACGTCACCGGCAACGAGCTGAACTTCCCGCTCATCGCCGACTCCGACCACTCGATCGCCGAGGCCTACGACATGCTCCCGGCCACCGCCGGTGTCGCGCTGGCCGACGTCATCACGGTCCGCTCGGTCTACGTCGTCGGCCCCGACAACAAGATCAAGCTCAGCCTCACCTACCCGGCGAGCACGGGTCGCAACTTCGACGAGCTGCTCCGAGTCATCGACTCGCTGCAGCTCACGGCCAACTACAGCGTGGCCACTCCGGCCGACTGGAAGGACGGCGACGACGTGATCATCGCCAACGCCGTGTCCGACGAGGACGCCAAGGAGAAGTTCCCGAAGGGCTGGGACGCCAAGAAGCCCTACCTCCGGGTCACCCCGCAGCCCAACAAGTAGTCGCGGTCGACGGCCCCGGGCCGCGTCCATCTGGACGCGGGGCCCGGGGCCGTGCTCGTTTTGCGGCGTGCCCGACTGCATCTTCTGCCAGATCGTCGCCGGCGAGGTCCCGGCTCATGTCGTGCTCGACGACGAGGTGTGCCTCGCCTTCCTCGACATGCGACCCGTGTTCCCCGGACACGTGCTGCTGATCCCGAAGGCCCATCACGAGACGCTCGTCGACCTGCCGCCCGAGCTGGTGGAACCCCTCTTCAGCCGGGCCCGGCTCCTGGCCGCGGCCGTGCCTGCCGCCGTCGACGCCGTGGGCACCTTCGTGGCCGTCAACAACAAGGTCAGCCAGTCGGTGCCGCACGTCCACGTCCACGTCGTGCCCCGCCGACCGAAGGACGGCCTTCGTGGCTTCTTCTGGCCGCGCCAGAAGTATGAGGGTGGCGACGACGAGATGGCCTCGGTGGCCGAAGCGATCCGGTCAGCGGCCGCCGACCTGACCGGGTGACGCGAGGGCGCGTGCCACGAAGCGCACCTGGGCC
>JAOBWJ010000133.1 GCA_025463335.1 Acidimicrobiales bacterium | reverse complement strand
TCATGGCGCGTTCGCGGCGTTGCGCGCCGATGACGACGATCGCCAGGATCCCGCTCAGGAGCGGGATCTCGATGAGCTCCGACCGGGCGGTGTTGCCGACCCAGACGGCGTACAGCACGCAGATCGTGACCAACGGAACCCAGGCCAGCAGGCGCTTCATCAGCGGCCGGATGGCGAGGAAGAGCGTGGCCAGGGTCAAGAGGACGAAGACGATGTGGAACCACAGGACGACTTCGCTCGTGAAGGCCGCCTCGCCGGCCGCGAAGAGGAGGGCGCAGTCGAGCGCGAGGACACGGCCATCGCCTTCGTCGGCCCAGGCGCGAAGCCGTGCTTCGACCCTCGCTCTGGCCGCCTGCGAAGGACCATCCGACATTGTGCACCTGTCCGCTCTGGACGCCCCGACCACGCCAAATGACTGCGGGCTCGAGTAGCTGACCACCCCAATGTGGCGATCGCCACCCCCACGTTGGGGTGGCCGATGGGCCGTGTCGGGGCGAATGCTCCAGGCGATGCGGAACCAGGAGGGGCACATGCTGACGAAGGAGGTGCGCCCGCACCGGATCGCTCTGGAGGAGCGAGTCGGTGCGGCGGCGTCGACCCTGCGCGTCCTGCTCATCGAGGACGACGAAGCGGTCCGCAGCGTGATCCAGCGCCGCTTCGCCCTCGAGTCGATCGTCGTGTCGGAGGTCGCCGACGGTGACGAGGCCCTCGATGCCTTCCACCGCGTGCGCCCTGACGTCGTGGTGCTCGACCTCCTCCTTCCGGGGAAGGGCGGGTTGGTGGTGCTGCGGGAGCTGCGCCAGGCCAGTGAGGTGCCGGTGATCCTCCTCTCGGGGTTGGGTGACGAGGCCGACCGCGTGGCCGGGCTCGAACTCGGGGCCGACGACTACGTCGTCAAGCCCTTCTCCCCCCGCGAGCTGCTCGCCCGGGTTCGCTCGGTCGTACGCCGGTACCACGCCCATCCGGTGGGGGAGCGCCAGCGGCTGGTGCTCGACGGCCTGGTCATCGATCTCGGCGCTCGCGACGTCCTCGTCGACGACGAACCCGTGCTGCTGACCCGCCTGGAGTTCGATCTCCTCGCGTACCTCGCCGCGTCCCCTCGACAGACCTTTTCGCGTGGGCAGATCCTCGAGCACGTCTGGGGTTCGCGATCCGAGTGGCAGGACGAGGCCACCGTCACCGAGCACGTGCACCGGCTGCGCCAGCGGCTCGGCGGGCCCGGCCGCCCCGATCGCATCATGACGGTGCGCGGGGTCGGGTACCGGTTCGAGCCCTGACGCGCGCACGTCGCGGGCGCAGTGTCGGGAACCGGTTCGAGCCCTGACGCGAGCGCGTCGCGGGGCCACGCGGTGCTCGATCGGCGGCGCTTGAGCATCCGTTGAGGCGCCGTTGGACCGACGGCGAGATGCCGCTGCTTTGCTCGCCTTGGAGCGGTGGCCGGGTGGACCGGGCTGCTGGATGAGCGACCGATCGGCCCGGTGACGGAGCCGATCAGGAGGGAATCTCCCGATGACGAATGTGCACACGCACGCAAGCTCACGGCTTGTTCGCAGGCTGCTCAGTTGCCTGCTCATCGCGAGCAGCGTCCCGGTCGTGCTGTCGAGCTCGACGCCAGCCGTGGCGGCCCCCGTGGCGCCGGACGGGCTGATCTCCCTCACGGTGAAGTCCGCCATCGCCCAGGCCAACCATGCGCCGTACGGCTCGCCAGTGCCCGATGGCCAGGCCATCAGCCAGTACAAGTGGCTGATCAACGTCGATCCGTCGGGCGACCCCACTCGCGACGACGCCAACTGCATCCCGGCCACCGCGGCCTGTCGTTACCCCAGCATCCACTCGGTCTCGGGTAGCGCACCGATCCTGACCTCGGGCGATCAGAACGACCTGTCCGCCACCCACCGATTGCGGATCCCGAACGGCGCGTACCTGTTGTCGGTCACCAGCCCGGGATTCAAGATCGACGGCGTCCACTTCACCGTGAACGGCGAGCAGAGCGCCCAGGCGCTGTCGGTCGGGATGAGCCCCCTTCCCCTGAAGACGCTCACCTTGCGGGTGAACGTGTTCAACGACGCCGCCTCCACCAACGGACAGCAGGACGGCGAGGCCGAGGCCTATGACCCGGCTACCGGCGCCAACGACATGTCGGGCTTCACCGTGCACTTCAGCGACGTGCTGGGCGAGGTGACCACCGACGTCTACGGCAGCCCCCTGTGCACGAAGTACAAGACCCAGGCGAACGGCCGCACGATCGTTGACGGCGACGGCGTTCCCGTGCCCGCGAGCACGGCCGACGGCGGCGCCACCGGCGGCCAGCTCAGCGGTAGCGAGACGGGCTGCGTGAGCGGCCGCGACGGCCAGATCGCCGTCCCCAACCTCGGGCCGAACCGCTACGCCGTCACGGTCGTTCCGCCCGACCCGCAGACTCCAACGGACAAGCGGTGGATCCGCACGACGACGCTCGAGGGCGGCCACGACTGGGACGCGTGGTTGCAGGAGGGCGGCGCCGGCTACGACACCGAGAAGCTGATCGGCGGTGAGCGCACGCCACCCGTGGACGCCGGCTTCGTGCAGATCGACCCGACGCAACCCAACGCCGCGAACTCGATCCTCCCGACCACCGGCGGCGGGTCAGTGAAGGGCAACCTCTCGATCGGCCGCAGCTACGTCCCCGGCGTGGGCAACGCCAACAACGGCATGGCGGACGGCCGCCTCGCCGCGACCAGGCTCGACGGCCCGATCACCGATGGCCTCGTCGCCCTCTCGTGCCTGGGTGGCTGCCCGTTCCCCGCCAACGACCAGACCGTCTACGCCGGCCGTGCCTCCGCGGTCGACGGCTCGTTCCACATCGACCACGTCCCATCGGGCTCGTACACCTTGGCGTTCTGGGACGAGGAGCAGAGCTACATCCTCGCCACCATCCAGGTGAACGTGGTGAACGGCCAGACGACCGACCTCGCCAGCCTCCCGCTTCAGGGCTGGTTCCAGGAGCTCAAGGGCCATGTGTTCGTCGACACGAACGCCAACGGCCGCCGAGACCCAGGCGAGCGGGGCGTGCCCGACTTCACCGTCACGGTGCGGGGGCGCATGAACTCGCTCTACGACCAGGGCCAGGCCTCGTCGATCACCAACGACACGGGCGAGTACTCGCTCGACCAGGTGTACCCACTCACCCAGTGGGTGGTCGTCGAGGCGTTCAACCAGCGCTACAAGACGACAGGCATCACCTACCAGTCCGACAACCAGCCGACCGAGACGACGATGATCACGTCGCAGGTCGACATCGACATGTTGCCGATCATCGGTCTCTCCGGCCGGCTCGACTGGGGCGTGCAGCCCTACGCGCGGGGCGAGAACGGGGGCATCGTGGGCACCGTCTCCTACGACTCGACGCGCAACGAGACCAACCCTCGTGACGCGGCCGCCGAGGACTATCAGCCGAGCGTGCCCGGGCTTCCCGTGCAGCTGTGGAAGGCCCAGAAGGGCAGTGACGGCGCATACGTCACGACCGCGAGCGGCGCGGTAGCCCAGTTCGGCATCGGCGGCTGCCAGCGGTCCGACGACGACTACGGCACCCAGGCGACGCCGGCGCAGTCGTGCCAGCCGTTCAACACCTACACCACTGAGACGTGGACCCGCCCGACCGGTTGCACCACGCGCGACATGAACGGCGTGCCGGTGCAACAGGCCAGCATGCCGACCAACGGCGACGAGAGCGCCGACTGCATCGAGGCTCCCCTGGCCAGCACGCAGTTCGGCGGCGACGGCACCGTCGACGGCAACTACGGGTTCGGCACCGAGCTCGACGCCGGAGGTGTCGAGCACCCGCTGAACACGGCGACCGAGTACCTCGTCGAGGTCGTCAGCCCACCCGACACCGTCCAGCCCGGCCGCAAGATCTACAAGTTCAGCAACGAGACCTCCATCAACGTCTTCTCCGGCGACATCTACGCCCCGCAGGACGGCTACGTGGCGGACGGCTCGCCGGCGTCCCCTGACGCCGCCCACATCCCGGTGAACCCGTTGGGCGACCCGCTCGAGAACCCGGGCCAAGCGTCGCCGAGCCCCACAGCCCAATGCGCCGGCGCCGTGAGCGTGGTCGACGACAGCGACAACCAGGACTTCATCAACGCCGTGGGCGGCTCGATCTACAACGGCCTGCCCCGCCACGCATGCGACACCCGCATCGTGCGCGTCCTCCCCGGCCGGTCGGTGGCACCGACGTTCTTCGTCTACACGGACGTGCCCACGGCCACGCACTTCCACGGCCTGGTCATCGACGACCTGGGCGTCTCCACCGACCCGAAGTCGATCGCCTACGGCGAGGCCAAGGAGATCGCGGGCATCCCGGTCGGCGTCTACGACGAGGTCGGGCGCCTGAAGTGGATGGCCTCCACTGACTACAACGGCTTCTACGAGATGATCCTGCCGTCGACGGACACCTACAACTGTCCGCTGCCCGCAGGTCCGTGCCCCAACGTCTACCGGCTCGTCGCCAACGACCCGGGCCAACCCCTGGCCCCGAACCTGGACTACAACCCGGCGTACCGCACGGTGGGCACGGAGTTCCAGGGTTGGCCCGGCGTGATCCATCCGGTCGACCAGGCGCTCACCGCCAACGGCGCCGCGATCGTGAGCCCGAGCGCCGAGACCAACACCCTGCCGCAATGCATCGTCGCACCCTCCGTGCCACAGATCTACCGGGTCGACGATCCCGTGATCACCTACGACGGCGCCGGCAACCAGACCTACAGCAAGGGCGGCCAGGCGACCCACTCGACGCTCAAGATCACGGGGGTCTCGTTCGGGGCCACGAAGGGCTCGGGCTCGGTCACCCTCGACGGCACCGCACTCCCGGTGACCGGCTGGACGAACAAGGTCATCGACGTCGGCGTGCCGACGACGGTGCCCAAGGGTCCGCACGCGCTCGTCGTCACCACCGGCGCAGGCACCGCCACCCGCCAGGCCCCGACCATCCACGTCACCGGCGGCGGCAACGGCGGGTACACCCCCCACGTCTTCACCGTCGGCGTCGGCAAGATGTTCACGCCCGGAGGCGACGCCTTCATCGGCGGCGAGCCCGGCGGTGGCAAGCGGGCGATCCAGCGGGCGGTCGAGGCCGCGCACCAGTTCCCCGGCGACGCCATCGTCGTCGTGCAGCCCAACACCGATCCTCGCTACGCGCCGTTCAACCCGGAGAGGGCCTACTTCGAGAACGTCATCCTCCACTCGCCGCTCGTCCTCCAGGGCGTCGGCGCCGGAGGTCCCGGCGTGCCCGGCTCGGTCATCGACGGCTCCGGCTTCCTGTCGGCCGCCGGCGCCCTCGCCGACGGCGACGGTTCGTACGCCACCGACTGGCAGACCTTCGCCAACAGCCTGCCGAGGGCCGGCAACGACAACAACGCAGTCGGTGAGGTGCTCTTCGTCGTGGCCGAGAGCCAACTGCAGTACGTCGGCCGCCGCTCCGGCGTCGACGGCTTCGCGCTCCAGGGCGGCGACCAGCAGGGCTTCCCGAACAACATCAACCAGAGCAACGGACAGAAGAACGGAACGCCACGCACGCTCGGTGAGGCACAGGGCGGTGGCGTGTTCGTCAACGCCTATGCACCGGGCTTCAAGATCACCGACAACGTCATCCGCTCGAACGGCGGCACCTACGGCGGCGGCATCCGGGTCGGCACACCCGACCTCGGCGCCGCGACCAACGGCACCTCGAACCACAACGAGGGCTTGAAGATCCTCAACAACCGGATCATCGCCAACGGTGGCAGCAACCTCGCCGGCGGCGTCGGGATCTTCAACGGGGCGGACGGCTACGAGCTCGCCGGCAACGACATCTGCGGCAACTACTCGACCGAGTACGGCGCCGGCATCAGCCACTACGGCTTCTCGCCCGGCGGCAAGATCCACGACAACCGCATCGTCCTCAACACCGCCTACGACGAGGGCGGCGGGATCATGGTCGCCGGCGAGCTGCCGGCTTCGACCACGGCCCTCACCAAGGGCGCCGGCAACGTCGACATCGCCGACAACCTGATCCAGGCGAACCTGTCCAACGACGATGGCGGCGGCATCCGCTTCCTCATGGCGGCCGGCACCCGCAAGTCCAACCAGGACCGGGGCAACTACGCCTTCAACGTCACGAACAACATCATCGCCAACAACGTGGCGACCCACGAGGGCGCCGGCATCGCCCTGGACGACACGCCGAACGTCCGCATCGCCGGCAACACGGTCGTGCGCAACCTCACGACGGCGACGGCGATGACGAGCAACGGCCAACCGGCTCCGGCGGGGCTGGCCACCGGTGCGAACAGCGCGCTGCTGATGCAATCGCTCGAGAAGTACTTCCCGGGAACGGCGCCGAGGTTCTCGGACCCGGTGCTGCTCGACAACATCTTCGCCGACAACCGGGCGGGCACGTTCACCTCGGCCGGGGTCATCGGCATCGGCATCGGCGGTCCCACCGACGTGAACCGGTGGGACCTCGGGTCGCTGGACGGCGTCTCGGTGCGCCCCCACAACAACGTCGTGAGCTCGATCCTCGGCTACACGAGCGATCCCTCGAACGCCCTGGTGGGATCGATCGACGAGGTGGGCTTCGTGGCTCCCTGGGACTCCTCGGTGCAGGTCTCGCAGCTGCGCACCAACCCGCAGTTCAGCCAGGCCGCCATCGTCACCCTCGACGTGCCGGTCGGCCAGATGGGCGACTATCACCTCGCCGCCACCCGCCCCGCCCCCGAGGTCGTCGTCAACCGGGGCGCCGCACAGGTGACCGGGCTCAGCGGGGCGTACGGGTTGCCCGACAACACGCTGGCCGCGCCCACCAAGGACGTCGACGGCGACGTCCGGCCCTCGGGTGGGGGCTACGAGATCGGCGCCGACGAGCTGGCCGGTCCGACGGCGGATCTGTCGATCACGGCGACCGACGGGCGCACGGCGGTGACCACCGGTGAGACGGTCACCTACACGGTCACGGCGTCGAACGCCGGGCCCAGCGCGGTGACGGCGGCTCCGGTCAACGACGCGGTCCCGGCCGCCCTCACCGGCGTCACATGGACGTGCAGCGCCACGAGCGGCTCCAGCTGCGCGGCGGCGTCGGGCTCGGGCAACAGCATCGCCACGACCGTCAACCTCGCCACCGGCGGCTCGGCGACGATCCTCGTGCACGGAACGGTGGCGGCCAATGCCTCCAGCCCGCTGGTCAACACGGCGACGATCGCCGTACCGGCGGGCGTCGGGGACCCCAATGCGGCGAACAACAGCGCCACCGACAGCGACACCGTGTCGCCCGCTCGTCCGGTGCTCGGGCCGCTCGACGGGTTCAACCGCGGCAACGCCGCCAACCTCAACACCGGGGCACCGACCGGGGTCGCCTGGAGCCAGGCCAACGGGAACCTCAGGGTGAACAGCAATCAGGCGTTCGCCAACAGCAGCGGCCAGGCCATGTGGAACGGTTCGTTGGGCGGCGGCCCGACGTTCGGTGCCACGCAGGGCGCGTCGTTCACGCTGGCGAACGGCACGACGAACAACGACTGCCTGAGGCTCAAGGGCACGGGCGGCAACGCGAACAACCCATCGAGCTTCCTGGCGGTCTGCTACCAGACGGCCAACGGTGGCCGCGTGCGGGTGTCCACGACGACCAACGGCGGCAACGCCTTCACCAACCACGACCTGGCCGCCACCTTTGGTTCGGGTGACACGTTGACCGTCCGGGCCTCGTCGAACGGCACGGTCGACGTGTGGAAGACCACCGGGACCACCACCGTCCACGTCGGCGCAGTGACGATCCCGACGAGCGGCGGCGGGTCCTGGCCAGGTGGGAGCGGCGGGGGGCGCATCGGCATGGAACTGCCCAACGCCTCCCGCGTCGATGACTTCAGAGGAGGGTCGCTGTGAGCGCCTCGATGGACAGGCGGAAGTTCCTGACGCTCGGAGGGGCGGGGGCGGTGGGTGCGCTCAGCGTGTGGAAGCTGGCCGATGCCGCCGTCGGCGGCCTGCTCCGTGGGCAAGCGCCGCCGGGGATCGGCCACGTGCCCGCCGGAGCCAAGGCGCTGCAACTCGTCGCCACCGATGGCTGGGCGTCGATGCCACAGGGCTCGCTGCCCGTCGACCCGTGGTTCCCCGACGTCATGGCCCCCGAGGGCACCGACACCTACATCTTCGGGTTCCGCAACGTCACCGGCCACAGCCGGGCGCAGGCCGAGGGTCAGCGGGGCGTCACACAGATCAGCGCGCCGCTCGTCTACGTCGAGGCGGGCAAGGAGCTGTGGGTGACGGTCTCGAACGTCGGGCTCTCGATCCGACCCGACCTCACCGACTCGCACACCATGCACTGGCACGGCTTCCGCAATGCCATCCCGTTCTACGACGGCGTGCCGGAGAGCTCGATCTCGGTCCCGATCGGGCGGGACTTCACCTACGTCTTCCGCCCGAAGGCCGACTCGGCCGGGACGTACATGTACCACTGCCACTTCGAGGACGTCGAGCACGTGACCATGGGCATGTCCGGCGTGGTCTTCGTGACGCCCCCCGGGCAGCCGGACCGGGCGTACGCCGAGGAGCTGCCGGACACCGACCCGGCCTGCAGCCGCTTCGACCGGCAGTACGCCATCCTCCTCACCGAGATCGACAACCGCGGGCACTTCAACGACGCCCACATCCAGGCGACGGACTGGACCGACTTCCAGCCGAACTTCTGGCTGATGAACGGTCGGGCCTACCCCGACACGCTGGCGCCGAACGGGGCGCCCGATGCCGCCAACGGCACGCCGAAGCCACCCCCGGGCGCAGGCAACGAGCACCTCGCCCACCAACCGAACAGCTCGCTCATCGTGTGCCAGCCGGGGGAGCGGGTGCTGGTTCGCCTCGCCAGCCTCGGGTTCCAGCAGCACAGCCTCACCTTGCCCGGCATCCCGATGCGCATCGTCGGCAAGGACGCCCGCTACGTCGGTGCCGACACGGGCGCCTGGGTCGACACCGTCGACATCGGACCGGGGGAGAGCCGCGACGTGATCTTCACGGCGCCGTCGCAGCCAGGCCGCTACCCGTTGTTCAACCGGGACATGGCCAAGTACCCCGGCATTGCGGGAGACGCCTGGCACGGCGGGCAACGCACCGAAGTGGTCGTGCAGTCCGGGCTCGATGCCCAGACCGAGCCGAACGGATGGAGCCTGTGATGGCGCACAACCCGGACAAGAGCCGCCCCCCGGCGACCGCGAGGCGCCACCTCTGGGCGGTGCTCGGCATCGCCTCGCTGCTGGCGTTCGCCGGACTGGTACCGGTCGGCTCGATCACGCCGAGCGCCGACGCCGCGACCGGCGCCACCTCCGGTGTGGTCTGCAACCGCAGCTCGGCCAACGGGCAGTCGAACTTCCTCCTCACGGCGACCGATGGCTACGTGACAGTGCCCGACGGCAACTCCATCTACATGTGGGGCTACGCCTACGGCAACGGTGCGTTCCAACTGCCGGGACCGACCCTGTGCGTCACCGAGGGCCAACGGGTGAACATCACCCTCGTCAACCGGCTCAGCGTGCCCACGTCGCTGCAGCTGCCGGGCATCGAGGACGTGCTCGCCGACGGCAACCCGTCGGCACCCGCGTTCGACAGCACCGGCAAGCTCCTCTCCCTGGCGCCGCCAATCGGGCCTGGCGGGTCGACCACGTACTCGTTCACGGCCGACCGACCCGGCACGTTCCTCTACGAGAGCGGGACCGACCCGCAGCTGCAGGTGCAGATGGGCCTCTTCGGGACGCTCATCGTGTATCCGGCCGCGGCGGCCCCGGGCCAGGCGGACGCGGCCTACGCCTATGACACGTCGAGCCCGGGCGCCAACCCCGGTGACCGACCGGTGTACACGGGTGAGCCAGGCAGCATCTACAGCGCCTCCCACGAATACGGGTTGACCCTCTCCGAGGTCGATCCCGACCTGCATGTCGCCGTCGAGCAGGCGACCGGGCACGTGTTCACGAGCGCCGACTACACGGCGCCGTACCACGCCCGGTACTTCATGATCAACGGCCGGTCGTTCCCCGACACCATCGCTCCGAACGGCGCGCCGTGGCTGCCGGCGCAGCCCTACAGCGCGCTGTCGGAGGTGCAGCCGTTCGACCCGGCGGGCAACCCGCTCCCCGCGCTCCTTCGCTACGTGAGCGTCGGCGTGACGACGTATCCCTTCCACCCCCACAGCAACCACGAGCGGGTGATCGGCGTCGACGCCCACTTCCTGCGTGACGGCACGGCCGACCTCTCGCTCGAGAAGTTCGCCATCGTCGTCAACCCGAGCAGCACGCAGGACGCGACGTTCGCGTGGACCAACACCGAGGACTACGAGGCCAGCGGCGTGCCCGTCGCCGTCCCGGAGACCCTCAACCTCACGACCGGCGACTTCTGGAACGGCACGCCGTACCTGGGCAAGACGGGGCCGCTGAACCCCGGCATCAACCAGAAGACGGAATGCGGCGAGTACTACCACGTCGCCCACAGCCACGACCTGACCCAGGCCACCAACTACGGGGCCAGCTTCGGCGGGATGCTCACGCTGATCCGGGTCGACCCGCCCGAAGACTCGAGCTGCGGGTGACGGCGATGGGTCACGAGACGGAAGAACGCACACCTCACGCGACGCGGGAAGGCAGACGGACGATGGGCATGAGCGGACGGAGGGGCACGACCAGGATCCTCCTCGCGGGGCTCGCGGCGGCGTTGCTGCCGGTGGCCGTCGCGGGCGCGATCGACGGCGTGGGCAAGACCGCAGCTGAACGGGCGACGAGCTCCCAGGTGCTGAGCAACCTCAACCCCAAGCCGGTGCAGAAGATCACGGGCGTCGACTGCTCGACGCACTGCGACCTGTACGCCCGCGCCGGGACCGTGACCGTCGCCGGCCACACGGTTCCGATCTGGGGCTACACCACGGAACCCGACCCGCACGCGGCGCCAACGTTGCCGGGACCGACCATCGTGGCCACGGCCGATCCGACCAGTGCGGACACGGCGATCCACATCACGCTCCACAACGAGCTCGCGGTGGCGTCGTCGCTGTCGTTCCCCCGGTTCTCGGTGGATGCGGTCACCGGCTTCGGTGATGTCGCCGCGTCCGGCCACGACGCCACCTATGAGCTCAAGGTCAACGGCGGCGTCGGCACGTCGGTGTACGAGGCTGGGCCGACCCCGACGGGCAACCGGCAGGTGGCCATGGGCCTCGCCGGGGTTCTCATCGTTCGGCCGGCGACGACGGCGTGCCCAGCCGACAAGCACTGCACCTACGGCGACCCCGCCAACGGCGGCGTCGGTCTGCCCAGCTCGGCGTTCGGCGCCGCGGACATCGCGGACGACGAGGCGCTCGTGGCGCTCAACGACCTCGACCCCGCGTTTGCGGCGCATCCCCTCACGTACGACATGGCGACCTATGCACCGAAGCTGCACCTGATCAACGGCAAGGCGTTCCCCGACACCGAGGTCATCGACACCACGGCCGGGAGCACGGTGGCGCTTCGCTTCGCCAACCTCAGCTCCTTGCAGCACACCATGGGCATCGTCGGGGGGCACCAGACCGTGCTCGGCCGCGACGCGGCCGTGCTGGCGCACCCCGACGAGGTGGTGGCGCCCCTGCTGACGTCGGGCGAGACGATGGACGCCGCGGTTCACGTGTCCACCGGCGCCCCTGCCGGCCACCGCTTTGCCCTCTACGACCAAGGTCGCAATCTCCGCAACGCCGATGACGGCGGCTACGGCGGCGCCCTCACCTTCATCAACGTGTGGGGCACGGAGGGCGTCCGCGGCCAGCCGGTCGCGCTGCTCGATGCACTGGCCATCCCGGCCACCACCCCGCCCGGTGACGTCACGGACGGCCGGACCTTCGACTTCGCCGGGTCGGCGCCTCCTGTCGCCGGCCCGGTGGAGGGCCGTTGGTACATCGACGGGCTGCCCACCTGGCGGCTGGTGACCGACGGCAAGACGACCGACGGGTCGCCAACCGTCACCTCGCCAACGGCGGCGTTCACCCCGGCCGACCAGGGAACGCCCATCAGCGGCGCCGGCATCCCGCCCAGCTCGTTCATCGGCACCGTCACGTCGTCGACCACCGTCGAGGTCGTCGACGCCAGCGCCACGCCGGCGCCGGCGACGGTGACGGCGTCGAACGTCGCGCTGACGATCGGCACCGCGCCGACGTCCATCACGGTGCCCAACGGCGGCGGGGTCTTCGTGGGCAACGTCACCGCCGACGACCTCGGCGGCCTGGACAACGGCAGCCACGTGTTGTGGGTCGAGCTGTCGACCGATGGCATCAGGTGGGGCGCACCTCGTGGCGTGGCGTTCAGCCTCGACCGTGGCGGTCCTTCGATGATCGGCACCTCGATCGATCCCGCCGTCTCCAACGGCACCGCCGACCTGACGCTGCGCACCACCGGCGACACGACGGTGACGGGAACCGCGAACGTGGTCGAGGGCCGTTACGCCGTCGATCAGACGTGCGCCGACGTGCCGACGAGCCCCACGGCGATGGACCCCGACCCGGCACCGGACCTCCGCAACGAGCCGGTTCAGGGCTTCGCCGCCACCATCCCGCGCACCGAGGTCGGCGCCGAAGGCACACACCACGCTCTCGTGGCGGCCCGGGACGAGCTCGGTCACTGGCCCAACAGCTCGCTCGAGGGGGGCGGAGCGCTCTGTGACGACATCACCTACACGATCGACACCCACGGCCCCGCCGTGTCCGGCGGTGAGATCTCGCCCAACCCCACCAACGGCAACCAGGCCTACGCCGGCAACACCAACTTCCTCGACTCGATCCGGGTGCTGGCGACCGTCACCGACCCGGTGAGCGCCGGCGTGAGCTCGAACATCGTGAAGGCCGAGGCCTTCCTCCATGGGAACTACATCGATGGCGCCGGCCACCCGATCGCCCTGCCCGAAGGCGCGGTCGACGGCAAGGGCTTCGAGTTCCATCCCATCGACGGCTCGTGGGACAGCCCCTCGGAGGTGGTGTACGCCTACGTGCCCCTCGCGACTGTCCGTGCGCTCGCGCCCGGTCAGCACGGTGTGTGGATCCACGGCCTGGACCAGGCGGGGAACTGGGGTCCGATCACGACGACGCCCAGCGCCGTGCTCGACTATGAGCCCGACGCCCCGACGGTCAACTTCCTCAACGTCGACGGCACCACGCTCAGCACCGGGGCCACGGCTGCCCGACCGGACATGGCCGTGACGGCGATCGAGTACTCGATCGGCATCGCTCCGTTGGCACCGGGCGCCGGCATCACCCTCCCGCCTGGCGAGATGACCAGCACCGGCCCGGTGGCCACCGTGACGTCAGCGACCATCGACGCCCGAACCGCCACCGACAACGTGTGGGTGCGGGCGCAGGACAACCTCGGCCATTGGTCGGCGGCGGTCGGCTTGCCCACCGTCTCTACGGCGTTCGTCTCCTTCGGGCCGGGCGCCGGCTCATCCGGGCTCACCGCGACGGCCGTCAGCAGCATCGGTGACCTCAAGTCCGTGCAGTACGGCACGATGCCGCTGGGCTCGGGCACCACGCCCCCGACCTCCTGGCAGACCATCAACGGCTCCGGCGGGCCGTCGCCCGTGACCGTCGGCGTCCCCGGCACCCCGGCAAACCGGATCGTGTGGATCCGGGCGCTCGACACGCAGGACAACATCGGTCCGGCGATCGCCCTGCCGACGCTGTCCGCCCTGAACCGCACCCTCAACGGCACCAAGATCACCGGCACTGCGGCCTCGGTCACGAGCACGGTCGCGGCCGTGCAGTACCGGCGGGTCGGCGGCAATGGGAACGTGCCGCCGGGGACCGGGTGGCAGAACGTGACCATCCCGACCGGGCAGTCGTCGGTGACCTTCTCGCAGCTCGGCATCCAAAGCGGCGGCCGCGTCTGGGTGCGGACCCGGGACGCCGCCGGCAACTGGGGCCAGGCGGTGCGGCTGTGACGTCGCTGCTGCTCGGCATGGCCCCCTGGCGGGCGAGTCAAGGCCGTGCGCTCCTGCAGCGGGCTGCCGTCACCGCCCTCGTGCTCCTTGCGGCGGTCGGCCTGCTGCTGGCGAGGGGATGGGATCCGGGTGGGTCCACGACCCGCGTCGACCCATCGCCGGCCGCGGCGGACATGCCGACGAGCCCCGCGATCGAGCACACCTACGGCGTCCGGTTCACGAACCTCGTGCTGACCGCCGCCGACGGCATCGTCGAGCTTCGGTTCCAGGTCCTCGACGCGTCGAAGGCGGCCGCACTGCACGATGCCGGCACGGAACCGTATGTGACGGTCCATGGCGCCCGTCTCGAGACGCCCGCCATGGGCGGCCACGGGCACGCCTCGGAGACCGCGGCCGGTCGGGCCGGCTACCTCCTGCTGAGCAACACCGGTCATGCCGGCCATGCCGGCGACGAGGTGACCGTGCACGTGGGCGACCTGCGGCTCGACCACGTGACCCTGCGTTGAGATGGAGGGGCTGAGGTGACCGCTCGTTGCAGCCGGGTCAGGCGGTGCCGTCGCGCCGCGGGCACCCTCGCCGTCGGCTTCGTGCTGCTCGTCGTCGGGGCCCACCCCGCCTCGGCCCACACCAACCTGCTCGGCACGTCGCCCGGTGACGGCTGGGTGCTGCCCCACGCGCCGCGGACGGTGACGCTCACGTTCTCCGAGCGGGTGTCGCTCGACCTGGTCGAGGTGACGGTAGAGCGGGCATCGGGCGACATCGTCGTGACCACGGCGCCGAGGAGGGGCGAGCGGGCGACCGAGCTGGTCGTCACGCTTCCCGCCGGACTGGAACGAGACGCCTACCGGGTTCGCTACAAGGTTCGCGACCCCATCGATCTGCACCTCACGACCGGTTCGATCGTCTTCGGCGTCGGCCACGCGGCGATGGCGAGCGGGGGTGACAACGACGTGCCCATCCGACCGTTGGAGTCGGTGCTGCGATGGCTCGAGTGGGGCGGACTCGCCCTCGCCGTCGGCGCGCTCACCGTCGTGCTGCGCAAGGCCCGGGCCATCAGCGACGATGCTGCCCGCCGAGCCGTGCTCGAGCGGGCCCTCCGTCTCGTGCCCGTGGGTGTGGTGGCCGCCGCGCTCGCGAATGGCATTGCCGCGGCGACGGAGATCGCCGACATCGGCGGTCCGCTGGGGCCGACGGCGCGCCAGGTGCTGCTGTCGAGCGTCTACGGACGACGGTTCCTCGTGACGCTCCAGCTCGCGGTGGCGGTCGTGGTGGTGCTGCGGATGGACCGGCCGTTCCTGCTGCCAGGCCGGAGCTCGCCGTCGACCGCACGCCAGCGCGGGCCGGTGATCCTCCTGGGAGCGCTGGTCGCCTCCGCCGCGTTCGCGGGCCACGCTGGCACCGGCGGCGCGTTCGCCGCCGGGGTCGCGCTGCGGGCCGCACACCTTGCTGGCATCGGCTTGTGGGTCGGCGGCCTCACGGCCGTCGTGTTGGTCGCGCCGCTCGCCGGGGCGGCAGGCCGGCGAGAGCTACTCGCGTCGTTCTCACGGACGGCGGCGCTCGGGGTGGTGACGACGATCGCCTCCGGTCTCGTGCTCGCCGGTCGCGAGGTCACGTCGCTGACGGCGCTGGCGTCGACCCTTTTCGGTTGGGTGCTCACCGTGAAGGTCGTCCTGGTGCTCGTGGTGCTCGGGCTCGGCGCTTGGCACGCGCGTCGGATCCAGGGCGGACGGCCGGTCGGTCGTTCGACCCTGCGCGCCGAGGCGGTCCTGGGCGTCTTGGTGCTCGGCGCCGGAGCCCTCCTGGCAAGCAGTCAGCCGGCTGTCGGCGCGCGGTTCGCCCCACCCCACGTTCCTTCGCCGACCACGCACACGGTCGCGGCGGACGACCTGTTGGTCCGCCTGTCGCTCGGCCCCAACCACCCTGGCCCGAACACCCCGGAGGTCGTCGTGCTCGAGACCCGCCGACCCTCGTTGGGCGCCGTCACCTCGGTGACCGTGGCGTTGACCACGGCCAGCGGTGAGGTCCTCGTCCGCCGGGGCGTGCCTGCTCCCGATGGGAGGGTCGCCCTCGATCCCGTCGACCTTGCGGCGCCTGGTGCGGTCACGGCCGAAGTGGCCGTCGATCGGCCGAAGGCTCCGGTGCCGACGGCCCGGATGACCGTCACCGTCGACCCCTTCCCGGCGGCCCGAGCGGCCACCGTTGTGTCGGACCAGCCGATCGGACCTTTCGCCGACCGGGTCGCCGCGGGCCTCGTCGCGGTCGCCGCCGCGATGTGGGTCGCCGGACGGCGTCGTCGCCGGATGCTGGCGGCAGCGGTCGTACTCGCATCGATCGTCGCAGGTTGCTCCGGCGGCAGCGACCCCGCATCCTCCGCGTTCTGCAAGAAGCAGGCCGAGGTGGTCCAACTGGGGAGCGCCACCGAGAACGTCGACGACACCGATGCCGCCGGGTTGCGGGCAGCGTGGGGCGCGTACGTCCACAAGGCCGATGAGGCGGTGGCCGACGCCCCGGCGACGCTGCGGGCCGACTACCGGACCTACACAGCCTGGCTCGACTCGCTCCACGGTGCCCTCGAGCGGCATAACTACAACTTTGGCGGAGCGCTCAGTGACAAGCGGTTCCTCGAGGCGACGAACGACGAGCGAGTGGGCACCGCCCGAGGCAACGTCGACGGGTACGCTCTCGGCACCTGCAAAGTGCACATATCGGCCTCAACTCCAGCGGGCAGAAGCTGAAGGAGAGGGCGGCGATTCGTGCACACTGAGGAGGGAGTGCCGTGGAGCGACGCCGAGCGCTGCTGACGTCGGCGGTGGCAACCGCCGTGCTCGGAGCCGGGTCGGTGACGCTCGCGGTGATGACGGACCAGGGTGTCTTCGGCTTTGGTGACCAACAGGCACGTCCCGCGGCCGCGGTCGCGGCCGTGACCAGCAACGATTCGGTGCCTACGACGGCCTCGACGAAGCCGCGGGTGGTCACCCGGTACCAGGACGTCTACGACTACTACGTCGTGCCCGTGAGTCCCGAACGCGCGACCGGTGGGGCGACACCCGTCGACCCGACGACCAGGCCCCCGACGACCGTGGCCACGTTGCCGACGACGACGGCGCCACCGGACGACGGACCTATCACGACGCAGCCCTCCACGACCCAACCTCGGGAAGACGCCGATGACCGGCCGGCCGACCGGTCGACTCCACCGATGCCCGCCGGCTGCAGGAAGCCCCAGCTGGAGGATGACGGGACCTGGAACTGCGACCACTGAGGTGGGGGAGCTGACCGGTCCGGAGCACGACCAAGCCGAGCGGCTGCGGCGGCTCGCCGAGCGGCGCTCTGGTGCGTCGGACCCGGCAGCTCCGCCAGCTCCGGCTCCGGCCGAAGTCCGCCGGACCATGGTGCCGACCACGGCGAACCGGGGCCGCCACGCCGCGCCCGCCGGGCGGGTGCTGGCCGCCGGCCTCACCGCGTCGGCGTTCTTCGGGGGCTACGCCTGCATGTCGGCGAACCCGCCGAGCTGGCTGCACGACTCGGCCTCGTCGTCGACCAACCCGCCGACCACCTTGCCGGTGCCGGCGATCACTGTGCCGCCGTCGACTACGGCCCCGCCGACCACCATCGTCGTCCAGACGCGCCACCACCCGGTCTACGTCGATCAGTACGGCAAGCCCATCGACCCCGCCGTTGTGCCCGGTGCGACGCCCCCTCGCTCGTCGACGAACACCACTCGCGCCGGCGGAACCGCGCCGGTGAAAGGCGGCGGCACCACGCCGTCCGCGCCGTCCGCGCCCGCACCGGCCCCGGCGTCGCCGCCGGTGACCGCGACGCCCAAGCCGCCGCCACCGCCACCCGCACCGCCGTGCAGCGGCTCGAAGTGCTGACACGCATGACGTACTGGCAGGAGCGCCAGGCCCACGCGATGGGCAGCGGAGCCCACCTCATCATCGGCGGGGGCGACGACGAGCTGGCCGAATGGTCGCTCGACGAGCTGGCGAGGCTCGAGCGCTGCTGGAGCAGGTTTCGGCCCGACAGCGACCTCTGCTCCCTGAACGACGCGGCCGGCCGATGGACTGCGGTGAGCTCGACGCTGCTCCTCGCGATCGAGCGAGCCGAGGCGCTGTGGCGGGCTACCGGCGGCGCGTTCGATCCGACCGTGCTCGATGCGCTCGAGCGAGCGGGCTACGACCGAACCTTCGAGCTGGTGTCTTCCTCGTCCGAGCCCGTGCCGTTTCCGGCGCCCGCTCCCGGCTTCGGACTGCTCGAGATCGACTACGAGGCAGGGGCCGTTCGCGCACCCGACGGGGTCACCATCGACCTGAGTGGCATCGGCAAGGGCCTGGCCGCCGATCTGGTCGCCGAAGGGCTCGTCGAACGGGGTGCGGTGAGCGCCCTCGTGTCCGTCGGCGGCGACATCCGCACCGCCGGCACCCCGCCCGAGGACGGGTGGCGGATCCCGGTCGAGGACCCGTTCGTCGACGGGGTCACACGGTTCGAGCACATCCTGCACGGCGGCGCGCTGGTGACCAGCACGCGCATGATCCGCCGCTGGCATCGCGCCGGTGTCGAGCAGCACCACATCATCGATCCCGACACCGGCGCCCCTGCCGATAGTGGCGTCGCAGCGGTGGTGGCCGCCGGAGACGAGGCTTGGTGGGCCGAGGGTGTCGCCAAAGCGGCGCTCGTGCGGGGGGCGGCGAGCGGAGGCGAGCTCCTACGTCGCTGCGGGCTCACCGGATGGCTGTTCGGTGCCGACGGTGATGTTGTCACCGTCGTGCCGGATGACGCATGAGCCTCGCGGTCAACGATCACGCGGCCTGGTATGCGGCACGCGCCGCCGGTCTCGTGGCCTGGGGGGTCGCCACCGCGTCGATCCTCTGGGGTCTCGCCCTGTCCACTCGCCTCATCCGTCGGCGAGGCGTGCCGGCCTGGCTGCTCGACCTCCACCGCTTCCTCGGCACCCTCACGATCGTCGCCGTGGCTGTGCACGTCCTTGCCCTCTGGGGTGACACGTTCCTCTACTTCGGCTGGCGTGAGCTGTTCCTCCCGATGGCGTCCTCGTACCGACCCGGTGCCGTGACCTGGGGCGTCATCGCCACCTATCTCCTCGTGGCCATCCAGCTCACGTCGTGGGTGATGCGCCGCCTGCCGCGTCGCTGGTGGCACACCGTGCACCTCACGAGCTTCGTGGTGTTCGTGGCGAGCACGGTCCACGCCTTCACCTCGGGCGCCGACGCCGCCAACACCCTCGTCCAGTGGCTGGCCCTCTCGGGCGGACTGCTCGTCTTCTTCCTCGTGCTCTTCCGGCTCCTCGCCCCGCGGAGGGCACGAGTCGCTTCGCGCCGGGCCGCCGGCGGGGGGCGGAGGCCAGTCGGAGCGACCGATTGACGAACGGTCACCCGAGGCGGACGATCGAGGCGTCGAGAGACGTTCGGAGTTGGTGCTCCAGAGGAGGAGGCCGATGACGAGAGCGCGGGAGACGACGCACCTGTGGGCCGAAGGCTGAGTTCTCATCAAACGTGGAGGGACCGATGGCAGTGACCGTCAAGAGCTTCAATGCCCCGGACGAGACCCGAGCGCCCGACAAGACGACGGTCGACGTCGTCGACCTCGGGTCGGCCAAGGCGGCCCGAATGACGATGCAGCCTGGATGGCGCTGGTCCGAGTGCATCAAGCCGGTGGTGGGCGGCGACAGCTGCCAGGCCCGCCACGTCGGCATGGTCGCCTCCGGACAGATGCACATCGTCCACGAGGACGGCACCGAACGCGATCTCGGGCCGGGCGATGCGTACATGATCGAGCCCGGTCACGATGCCTGGATCGTCGGAGACGAACCGTACGTCGGCTATGAGTTCGAGAGCTCGACTGCCGGGACCTACGCCCGCCCCTCCTGAGGCACGAGCGCTACCCGGCCGCTTCCACCTCGGCCTTGATGCGCTCGAGCGTGGTGCGCATGCCATTGCGGTTGGTCCGGCCGCGGGTCCAACCAAGGAGGGCCCAATACAGGCGAAGCGGCGGCGTCTGGGCGAGCTGGAACGACTCGGTGACGTCGGCACCGTCGCCGTCGGGCTCGATCTGGTAGCGCCAGACGTTCAGGGGCTTGTCGCTCGGGCCCACGCCGAAGGCGAACTCCCGGCCGGGCTCGCTGGCCACGACGGTGCAGGTGGTCCAGTACGTCGGCCCCTTGCCGTTGCGCTTCACGTGGCCGCGGAACTTGGCGCCCACCGCCGGGCCGGTGGCGCCGTCGAGCCATTCGGCCTCGAACGTCTCCGGGCTGTACCGGCCGATCTTGGTGACGTCGCTCACCAGGTCCCAGATCCGGTCGGGCGGAGCAGCCATGTGAACGGTCACGGAGTCATGCACGGCGGAACCCTATGGCGAAGTCCTGGCAGGATGCCTGGACACGGCGGCGCACAGGGGCGTGGCCATGATCTGAGGGGGACCTCCGTGACCTACGCAGCCGGCAGTGAGTTCAGTGGGGCGATCGACGCCTTGAACCATGACTGGGGCGGTTACGTCATCGTCGACGAGCCGGCGCCGCACGTTCGCCGCATCACCTTGAACCGGCCCGAGAAGCGCAATGCGCTGAACCACCCGTTGCGGGGCGCGATCCTCGGCGCGCTGTACGCCAACGACCAGGACGACGACGTCCACGTCCAGATCATCCGCGGCGCCGGTCCGTCGTTCTCGGCCGGCTACGACCTGGGCGGCGGCAACGAAGGCCACGAGTACCCCTTCTACACACCGGGCGGTGAGGGCCAGTGGCCCCGGCACGTCACCGAGGGGTGGATGAGCATCTGGGACCTGGCCAAGCCGGTCATCGCCCAGGTGCACGGCTACTGCCTGGCCGGCGGCAGCGAGCTGGCCACCGGCTGCGATCTCGTCTACATGGCCGAGGATGCCCAGATGGGCTACCCGGCCGTGCGCTTCGGCGTGCCCGACATGCACTTCCACGCCTGGTTCCTCGGCATGCGCCGGGCCATGGAGATGATGGTGACGGGCGACTCGGTCAACGGCATCGAGGCCGTGGCCGAGGGCTGGGCCAACCGGGCCTTCCCGGCCGACCAGCTCGAGGCCGAGACGCTCAAGATGGCCGAGCGCATCGCCGCCCTGCCGCCCGAGGTGGTGCAGCTCAACAAGCGCGTCGTCCACCGCCAGATGGAGCACATGGGCATGCGCGCCGGGCTCCGCGCCGGAACCGAGCTGTGCGCCCTCGGCACCCACACCCAGGCCATGGCCGAGTTCGTGGCCAACAGCCAGTCGAAGGGCCTCACCACTGCGCTCACCGAGCGCGACGGCAAGTTCGGGGACTACCGCACGACGTCCTGACAGTTGCGGCCGGGGCAGGGCGGGGGTCAGCGATGACTTCCGCCCTGCGCCGACGTCTCCTGTGACATGGTCGAGACGGAACCACGGACCGCGGACCTGCTCACCGCCGAGGCGGTCGCGGCACTGCCGTGGGAGGAAGCCCGCACCCGGTTGGCCGAGTCCCGGTTCTACTGGCAGGCGACCGTGCATCCGGACGGCCGGCCGCACGTGCGGCCGGTGCTCGGCGTGTGGGCTGACGGTCGGCTGTACTCCACGACGAGCGCTGCCGCCCGGAAGGGCAAGAACCTGGTCGCCGACCCGCGCTGTGCGTTCACGGTGCGCACCGATGACATGGACGTGGTCCTCGAGGGCACCGCCGCCCGGGTGACCGACCACGCCACGCTCGAGCGAGTGGCCGAGGTGTACCTCGCGAAGTACGGGTGGCCGGCGACGGTGGTGGACGGTGCCTTCGACGCGCCGTACGGGGCGCCGACGGCCGGACCGCCGCTGTACGAGGTCTACGAGATCGAACCCTCGGTGGTGTTCGGGTTCGGCACCGTCGACCAACTCGCTCCCCGCAGCACCCGCTGGCGGTTCTGAGCACTACCGCAGGATGCGGCGGGCGACTACCAGAGCTCGTCGAGGTAGGTCTCGGTGCCGGGGACGGTCGGGCGGAACGGCGCCACCAGGAGCGGTTCGACTCCGGCCAGCGCCTCGTGCAGGTCGAGGCCGAGGTCGTCGACGAAGCAGCAGTGCACGAACACGTCGCGGTCGGGGTCGCTCATGATCGAGCCGGGCAACCCGGCCACGGCGGCGGGCCGGAACGTCACCACCTGGCTGACCGACGGGCCGATGAGGCGGTCGGCCACTTCGTCGTTGCTCCACACCACGGTCAACCCGGCGTAGGGGTGGTGCAAAGCCAGCTCGGCCGGGACCGGGTCGGTGTCCCGGGCGGTGACCGATACGAGGTCGTAGTAGCTGGTCGAGACGTGGTGGCGGTCGGTGTTCATGCGCCCCAGGCCGGCCAGGCGAGCGGCCTCGGGGAAGCCCCAGTCGCAATGAGCGCCGAGCTGGTCGCGCTCGATCCAGTAGAGCGTGATGAACGAGCCGTCGTCGACGGGCCGGGCCACGGGGGAGTCGGCCGGCCACCGGCGCTGCTTCAGGTCGCGGGTGGCGACGAAGCGCTGGCCGGCGAAGGCCCCGGGCCCGGCCAGCACGCCGCTGAGGAAGTGGTCGCGCTCGTACCACCGGTTGTAGGCGGCGAGCGTCTCCCGGTCGGGCTCGATCATCGTGATGAGGGCGTGGCCCAGCTCCAAACCGGCGCAGGGCGCCTCGCCAATGCCTGTGCTCATGATTCGCTCGCTGCGCTCGCTCATGCGTCCGCCGCCTGCGGGAAGCGGATGTACTCGTCGATCAGGAGACGGCCGAGCTCGGGGTCGCCAGGGCGGTCAGCGGCGGTGGCCAGCCGACCCCGCTCGACGAGGTCGTCGACCAGCCGGAGAAGGATCGTCTCGATGTCGAGGTCGTCGTCGTGAGCGGCCCAGGCGTCGCGCTCGGCGTCGTCGGCGAAGCAGTAGGCCTTCCACGAGACCGAGTAGCGCAGGTCATCGGTGCCGTAGGTCACGACCTCCCGGTCACCGTCGACCACGGCCCACCGTTCGCCGCCGAGGTGGCGCAGGCGCATGCCGGGCTTGAGTGACGCCAGCGGCGAGTCGTCGCCGTCGACCCGGTCGACGCCGTGGAAGACGGTGTCGGTGTCGAGCACCACGGCGGTGTCGTGGCGCGGGGCATAGGTGGCGACCGGGCCGGTGGCGCCGTCGGGGTAGTACGCCAGCTCGCCGCCGCGGGCGTGGCCGAAGTAGGCGATGCCGGTGGCGATCGGCATGCGCCAGTCGTCAAACAGATCGGCGTGGTGCATGACGACGAGCAGCCATTGCGGGATCGTGGTGCGGTTGGCGCCGCGGAACTCGGGCACGTCGGTGTGCACCGCCAGCTCCTGACCAGGGAGCAGGAGGTTGGCGTAGACGATGGCGGGCACGATCACCGGCCGGCCGTGCAGGGCCCGGGCCGCCTCGGCGAAGCCCTCGTGGTGGAGGAGCACCTCGATGCCCGGGGCGGTGATGTCGTCGCCGTAGGCGTACGTCTCGCGGAAGTAGTTGGTACGGGCAGCGGCCACGGCGACGTCTTCGGTCCGGCCGAAGCGGCCACCGCTGCGCACGAAGTTGGCCGCCGCGTCGTAGCGCTGGGCCAGCTCGGGGGCGAACCGGGTGGCGAACCCCTCGTTGCTGTACTGCCCGAAGTCGCCGACGTCGTGCCACAGACGGACCATGGCATCGGCCTCGTCGGCGGGCAGCAAGGGATCGAGGACGAGCACGCACGGAGGTTAGGTCGCTTGCCATCGCTACCGTCTGAGGAATGAGCGCGCCGATCGCGGTGGGGCTGGTGGGCGCCGGCCCGTGGGCGACGATGGTGCACGCCCCGCTCCTGGCCGGCGGGGCCGAGACGCGCTTGGCCGGCGTGTGGGCCCGGCGGCCGGAGGCGGCGACGGAGCTGGCCGACCACCACCACACCGAGGCCGTGGCCACCTTCGAGGACCTGCTTGACCGGTGTGACGCCGTGGCCTTCGCCGTGCCACCCGCCGTGCAGGCCGAGCTGGCACCGCTCGCCGCCCGGGCCGGCAAGGGGCTGCTCTTGGAGAAGCCGATCGCCGACACGCTCGAGGGAGCCCGTCGCCTGGCCGAGGCCGTGACGGAGGCCGGCGTCGGGTCGCTGGTGATGTTCACCGCCCGGTACACGGCGCAGGCGCGGGCATTCCTCGCCCAGGCCGAGGATTTCGAGGCCTTTGGCGCCCTGCACGTCAACATCGGTGGCGGCTTCCTCGAAGGCCCGTACTCCCAGTCCCCGTGGCGCCACGAGCGGGGCATCCTCCTCGACGTGGGTCCTCACGCCGTCGACCTGCTCGACGCCGCCCTCGGTCCCGTGGTCGATGTCGACGCCCGGGCGTCGGGCGGCCTGGTGCAGCTCACGCTCGGCCACCAGGGCGGCATCCTGTCCACCTCGATCCTGACGGGGTTGGTGCCCGGTGGACGGCAGCGGACGGTCGACCTGTACGGGCCCGCCGGCACCCTTCGGCTCGACCTCATGGAGCAGGACGACCACCTGTTCGCCACCATCCGGTCGGAGTTTGCCGAGGTGGTCCGCACCGGCGGGCCCCACCCCTGCGACGTGCACCGGGGGCTGGAGGTGCAGGAGATCGTGGCCGCCGCCGAAGCGCGGCTGGCCGTCTAGTCGCCATCGGCCCAGCACGGGAGTCTCGGCCGTGCTTCGCTGGACCAATGGAACATCGCACGATTGGCCGCACCGGCATCCAGGTCAGCCCCCTCTGCCTCGGGGCCATGATGTTCGGAGGGTGGGGCAACCCCGACCACGAGGACTGCGCCCGCATCGTCCACCGGGCCCTCGATGCCGGCATCAACTTCATCGACACCGCCGACGTGTACTCGGCCGGCGAGTCGGAGGAGATCGTGGGCAAGGCCCTCAAGGGCCGCCGCGACGACGTGGTGCTGGCCACCAAGTTCACCGGCCAGATGGGCGACGGCGTCAACCGCCGGGGCCACTCCCGCAAGTGGATCATGGAGGAGGTCGACAACAGCCTGCGGCGACTCGGCACCGACTACATCGACCTCTACCAGGCGCACCGGCCCGACGAGTCCACCGACCTCGACGAGCTGCTGGGCACGCTGTCCGACCTGATCCACCAGGGCAAGGTCCGGGCCATCGGCTCGTCGACCTTCCCGGCCCACCACGTGGTGGAGGCCCAGTGGGTGGCGGAGCGGCGGGGCCGCGAGCGGTTCCAGTGCGAGCAGCCGCCGTACTCGATCTTCGTGCGCGGGATCGAGCGGGACGTGCTGCCGGCGTGCGAGCAGTACGGCATCGGCGTGATCCCGTGGAGCCCGCTGGCCGGCGGGTGGCTCGGGGGCAAGTACCGCAAGGGCCAGCCCATCCCGACCAGCGGCCGGGCCGCCATGCAGCCCCAGCGGTTCGACCCCGAGCGACCCGAGAACCAGCGCAAGCTCGACGTGGTCGAGGAGCTGGTGGCTCTGGCCGAGTCGTCGGGGCTGTCGCTGATCGACCTCGCCCTCGGCTTCGTGACCGCCCACCCGGCGGTGACCTCCGCCATCATCGGCCCTCGCACCATGGAGCAGCTCGAGGACCAGCTCGGAGCGCTCGAGGTTCGGCTCGGCGACGACGTGCTCGACCGGATCGACGAGATCGTCCCGCCGGGCACCAACCTCAACCCGGGCGACGCGGGCTGGGAGCCCCCGTCGATCGCCGACAAGCGCCGCCGTCGCAGAATGATCAAGCCGTAGCTGTTCCGAAGGCGTCCGAGCCTTTGCCCTTTGCTGCTCAGAGGCCGAGCTGCTCGGCGGTGCGTTCCAGGGCGGCCCGCTTGGCGTCGAGGGACGAGAACGCCGGATCGCCCGGGTACCACGGCATGACCATGGTCGAGGTCACGCCCCACTCCTCGAGTGTCTTGTAGAGGCCGGGCTCCGGGGCGGCGTTGGCGATGACGAACGTCTCGAAGTCGGTCCGCTCGTCGCCGGCCTCGGCCCGCAGCTCGGCCAGCCGGGCCAGCAGCTGCTCGATCTCGTCGAGGCCGTAGTTCATCCCCAGCCAGCCGCCGGCGCGCACGGCCCGGCGGAAGGCGGCGTCGGTCTTGCCGCCGACCCAGATCGGCACCTGCTCGTCGGGCACGGGGAACATGCCGACCCGCGGGAAGTCGAAGAACTGCCCGTGGTGCTCGGCGTAACCGTCGTCCCAGAAGTCCTGGAGGATGTCGATCATCTCGTCCATCCGCCGGCCCCGGGTTCGCGGGTCGGTGCCGAGGATCTCGATCTCCTCCGTGAGCCAGCCGGCGCCCACGCCCAGCACCATCCGCCCACCGGACAGCACGGCCGCCGTGCCGACCTGCTTGGCCACCGTGAAGGGGTCGCGCATGGGGAGCACGTACACGTAGCTCATGAACCGCAACGTGGTGGTGACGGCCGCCATGGCGCTCATGGTCACGAACGGGTCCGGGAACGACGAGGCGTCGGTGAACGGGGTGTCGCCCGAGGGGTGGACCGAGGCGAACTCGGCGGGGACGGCGACGTGGTCGGCCAGGGCCAGGCCCTCGTAGCCGCACGCCTCGGCGATGCGGGCCAGCTCGAGGTGCTGCTCGGGCGGCTCGAAGATGACGGGAACCCAGAACCTCATCGGCGCACCCTAGGCACACGGCCATCTACCGTCTGGTGCCCATGGCCCCGACCGTGCGCCGTCGTGGCCGAGTTGTGGCGCTGGCCGTCGCCCTGGTGACCGCCGCCGTGTTCGTTCCCCACCCGGCGGTGGGTGCCCCGGCGGGCGCTGTCCTCGCCTTCGGTTCGGCGCCCGACCTCGGGGGGTCGGCGGCGAACACCGTCGCCCTGGCGGCCACACCGTCCGGCCGCGGGTACTGGCTGGCGGCGGCCAACGGCCGGGTGGCAACCGTGGGGGACGCCACCTCGTACGGGAGCGTGGGTACCCATACCGCCCCGATCGTGGCCCTGGCTCCCACGCCCACCGGCCGGGGCTACTGGTTGGCGTCGAGTGACGGCGGCGTGTTCGCCTTCGGCAACGCCGGCTTCCTTGGGAGCCTCGGTCGCCTCCGCCTCAACGCCCCGATCGTGGCCATGGCGGCCACGCCGTCGGGACGCGGCTACTGGCTGACAGCGACCGACGGCGGCATCTTCACGTTCGGCGACGCGCGCTTCCTCGGCTCGACCGGGGCCGTGCCGCTCAACCGCCCCATCGTCGGTATGGCGCCCACGCCCACTGGCGGCGGGTACTGGCTGGTGGCCTCCGACGGTGGGATCTTCTCGTTCGGCGACGCCCGGTTCCACGGAAGCCTGGGCCAGCGGCGCCTGGTGGCGCCGATCGTCGCCATGACGCCGACCTCGTCGGGCGACGGCTACCGGCTGGCCGCGGCCGATGGGGGCGTGTTCACCTTCGGCGACGCTGACTTCGACGGCTCGGCGGCCGGGCGCCTGCCCGCCGGCCACCGGGTGGTCGCTCTCGCTGCCCATCCGAGCGGCGAGGGCTACTGGCTGGCGAGCTCGTTGGTGACCAAGCAGGTGACGATCGCCGCGGCCGGCGACGTGCACGGTGAGGGCCGGGTGCAGAAGCTGCTCGACGCCGGCGGCAACCCGTTCGACGCCATCGCCCCCACCCTGGCGGCCGCCGACGTGGCCATGGTGAACCTCGAGACGGCGGTGGGCACGTCGGGTCAGGCGGCGGTGAAGGAGCACACGTTCCGGGCGCCACTGTCACTGCTGGCGGCCCTGAAGTCGGCCGGCGTCGACGTGGTGAACCTGGCCAACAACCACGCGCTCGACTACGGCACCGACGCCCTGCTGGACACCATCGACCGGGCCCGGGCCGCGGGGCTGCTCACCGTGGGCGCCGGGCGCGACCGCGCCGAGGCCTACGCCCCGGTGGTGGTGCGGACCCCTGGCGGCGCGGTGGCCGTCGTCGGACTGAGCCGTGTGCTCCCGGCCGGGTGGGCGGCTGGCCTCGGTCGACCGGGGCTGGCCTCGGCCTACGACCAGAGCGCGGCGGTGGCGGCCGTGCGCCGGGCCGCTCAGCTCGCCCCGACCGTGGTCGTGATGATCCATTGGGGTGTCGAGCTGGCGGCCTGCCCCGACGCCGCCCAGCGAGGGCTGGCCGACGCCCTGGTCGCCGCCGGCGCCGACGTGGTCGCCGGCCATCACCCCCACGTGCTGGAGGGGTTCGATCAGCGTCCGGGTGCGGTCGTGGCCTACAGCCTCGGCAACTTCGTCTGGTACCACTCGAACCCGCCGACCAACACGACGGCCGTGCTCACGGCCACGTCGGTCGAGGGTCGGGTGGTGGCCTCCGACATGGTGCCGGCCCGCATCGACGGCACCGGCCGCCCGCGGCTCCTCGCCGGCGACGACGCGGCACGCGTCAGGTCGGAGGTGGCGTCGCTCGCGCCCGGTCGAGGCCGGTGCTGAGCGACTCGACCGCCTCGATGTACTCCTCGACCAGCTCGTAGACGACCTGCCTCGCCTTCTTGGGCTGGTTCATGGTGCCGACGACCTGGCCGACGAAGTAGTTGGCCAGCTGCTCGGCGCCGGAGCCGGGCCGGTGGGCAGCGCGGGCGATGCGCTGCTGGGCCCGGGCGGTGAGGATGCTCTGCAGCGGCATCCCCAGCGGGTCGGGCGTGTCGACCCGGTCCCACTCGTCGGTCCAGGCCGAGCGGAGCATGCGGGCCGGCTTGCCGGTGAGCGACCGCGACCGGAGGGTGTCCGAGGACGTGGCGGCCAGCATCTTCTGCTTGACCACCGCGTGGGTCTCGGCCTCGTCGGTGGTCAACCACACCGAGCCGCACCACACGCCCTGGGCCCCGAGGGCCATGGCCGCCGCCATCTGCCGGCCCCGCCCGATGCCGCCGGCGCCGAGCACGGGCACCGGCGCCACGGCGTCGACCACCTCGGGGATGAGCACCATCGAGCCGATCTCCCCGGTGTGGCCGCCGGCCTCGGTGCCCTGGGCGATGATCAGGTCAACGCCGGCCTGCACGTGGCGCTCGGCATGTGTGGCCGTGCCGGCGAGGGCGCCGATGAGCCGGCCCTCCTCCTTCACTCGCTCGATGAGGAACGGTGGCGGCGGCCCGAGGGCGTTGGCCACGAACGCCGTGCGATGGGCCAGGGCGATCTCGAGCTGAGGCCCGGCGGCACCGGCTGAGAACGGGGCCGCCCCCGGGTGGCGGCCGACACCCCGGCCGGCGGCCCCTTGGTCGTCGCCGGGCAGCTCGGGCACCTCGTAGCGGCGGAGGATGTCGTCGATGAAGTCGGTGGCCTCGGCCGGCAGGAGCTGGATGACGTCGTCGAGCGTGTAGCCGCCGCCGTCGTCACCGGCGTACTTGGCCGGGACGATGAGGTCGACGCCGTAGGGCCGGTCGCCGATCTCGTCCTCGATCCAGGCCAGGTCGATCTCGAGCTGCTCGGGCGAGTGGGCCACGGCTCCCAGCACGCCCAGGCCCCCGGCCTTCGACACCGCGGCCACCACGTCGCGGCAATGGGAGAAGGCGAGGATCGGCAGCTCGATGCCCAGCAGGTCGGTGACAGCGGTGCGCATGACGACGACAGGTTCGCGCGCGGAGAGGACTTCGCGCCTGGCCTGGCGAACGATCGTTCATGAGGACCACGACCCGAGGCCTGGCGGCCGCTGCCATTGCCATTGCCGCGCTGCTCGTTGCCAGCGCCGGCACCGCAGTCACCGCCACCACATCCGTCATCCCGCCCGTCGACGCCACTCGTCCGGTCGGGTTGACCCGGCTGTTGGCCTCAGCGCCCTCGGCGCCCTCGGGTGCCGTCACCGGCATCGCCACCTTCGACGCCGTGCCCAGCGCCACCGCGACCACCGCGCTCCGACACCTCGGGCTGACCGTCCAGCCCATGGAGCACCTGCCGCTCGCCCTCGTCCGGGGACCGGTCGCCGCCCTCACCGCCGCCGTCGACACCGGCGCAGCCAACGACGTCTATCCGGACGACCGGCTCGAGTACCTCGACACGGCATCGTCGAACGCCATGGGCGGTGCTGCCGCCCGGGCCGCCGGCTTCACCGGCGAGGGCGTCACCGTCGGCGTGGTCGACTCGGGCTGCGATGCCACCCACCCCGACCTGAAGGACCACGTGGTCCACAACGTGAAGTTGGTGGGCGCCGAGTACGCCAACATCACGCCCGACTCCAGCAACACCATCGTGGTGGCCAACGAGACCGGTCCGTACCAGAACACCGATCTCGGCTCCGGGCACGGCACTCACGTGGCCGGCATCATCGCTGCCGACGGCACCACCGACCCGGCCCACCTGGGCGTGGCCCCCGACGCCGAGCTCGTCTGCTACTCGATCGGCGAGGTGCTCTTCACCACGGCCGTGGTCTCCGCCTACGACCACATGCTCGACCAGCCCGACCTGTGGGGCATCGACGTGGTGAACAACTCGTGGGGCAACTCCTACCAGCAGTACGACCCGCGGAACCCGGTGGCGGTGGCCACCAAGGCCGTGGCCGACCAGGGCGTCACCGTCGTGTTCGCCGCCGGCAACGCCGGCAGCGGCAACGGCGAGGCCAGCCTCAACCCGTTCTCGCAGGCGCCGTGGGTCATCTCGGTGGCGGCGGGCACCATCGGCCACCAGCGGGGCGACTTCTCCTCCAACGGCTTCCAGTTCGACAACTCCCAGCCGGTGGGCATCGGCGCCGGTGGCCACACCACGTTCACCGGTCACAAGCTCGGCGTCGTCCACCCCGACGTGACCGGACCCGGCGTCGACATCTCCTCCACGTGCGACAGCGCCGGCACGCTCGTGGGGCCCTGCGGCCCAGGTGAGAACACCTCGGCCTCGGGCACGAGCATGGCGTCGCCCCACGTGGCCGGCGCCGCCGCCGTGCTGCTCGAGGCCCACCCATCGATGACGCCCGACGAGGTGCGCCAAGCCCTCCAGGTCACGGCCACCGCGGTCAAGGGGACCGAGGGTGAGGCCGGCACGCCCAGCGAGCTCGGCTTCTGGCAGGTCGGCTACGGCTACGTCGACCTGGCTGCCGCCGTGGAGCTGGTGCAGGCGCCCAACTTCGCCACCCAGGTCAGGGTGAAGCAGGCGTCCGCCGACCAGCGGGTGCTGCGGAGCACGGGCTACGCCGTGCGTCAGGCCGACCTGTGGACCTACGACGCTCCCCGCGCCTCGCTCGGCGGCTCCGACAGCCACACCTACGCGGTGACGGTCACCAAGGCGACCACGCATCTCAAGGTGACGCTGTCGCACCCGTCGCTCAACCA
>JAOBWJ010000025.1 GCA_025463335.1 Acidimicrobiales bacterium | reverse complement strand
TGTAGGAGATGGCGTCGAGGAGGAAGCACCAGCCATAGCCCACCGTGCTGATGAGCAGGCCGGCCAGCGCCGGGCCGAAGATGCGCGAGCTGGTCATGACGGCGCTGTTCAGGGAGACGGCGTTCTGCACGTTCTCCTGGGGCACCAGCTCGACGACGAACGACCGGCGGGCCGGGTTGTCGAAGGCGGTGGCCAGGCCGCCGAGGGCGGCGACCACGTAGAACGAGGCGATCGGGGCGTCGTGCACGAAGGCCAGCGCGGCCAGGACGAACGACTGGAGCATGGCCACCGCCTGCACGATCAGCAGCAGGCGGCGCTTGTCCGACCGGTCGGCGACCAGGCCGGCCCACGCCCCGAAGAGCAGCACGGGGCCGAACTGGCAGGCCACGAGCAGGCCGACGGCCACGCCGCTGCCTGTGCGGTCGAGCACCAGGAGGGCGAGGGCGATCATCGTCAGCCAGTTGCCGACCTGGGAGATGAACTGGCCGGTGAAGAACAGGCGGAAGTTCCGCACGCTGAGCGAGCGGAACGTGTCGCGGGTGGCGTTGCCCAGGCGGCGCTTCATCGGGCGTCACCCCCCGGGGCGGTGAGGTGTTCGAGCACGACGACGGCCTCGGTGAGCCGGTCGCGGTCCTCCTGGGGGAGGGCCGCGAGCCGTTCGGCCAGCCATGCCGTCCGGCGGGTCCGGTTGGCTTCCAGCTGCTCGTGCCCGGCGGGAGTCAGCACCACCCGGCACACCCGCTTGTCGGCCGGGTCATGGATCCGGTCGACGAAGCCGGCGTCTTCGAGCTTGCCAATGACCTTGGTGATGGTGGGCGGGGCCACCTGCTCGTGGGCCGCGAGCTCGCCGAGGGTGAGGGGGCCGTCGCGCCCGATTGTCGCGAGCATCGCCGTGGCCGTCGGCGCCAGGCCGCTCTCGTCCTGCTGACGGAGCAGCCGGGCCAAGCGGGTGACGGAGTAGCGCAGCCGGCCGACGAGGTCCTCGTCGACGGTGATGGGGGAGGGGCTGAAAGGCACCCTCTCAGTATTTCACCGAACTAATTAGTTCGGTGAACCTTTCTTGGTGAAAGGCGTCACGTCAGGTGCTTGTCGAACCAGGCCAGGGTCCGAGTCCAGGCATCGGCCGCCGAGTCGGCGTGGTAGCTCTCGCGGGCGTCGCAGTTGAACCCATGGTCGGCCTCGGCGTAGCGCACCACCTCGGTGTCCACCGGCGCGGTGGCGGCGGCCTGGCGCAGCGCTTCCACCTGCTCGACCGGGATGCCCTTGTCGAGATCGCCATAGAGGCCGAGCCACGGTGCCTGGAGGGCCGTGGCCTGCTCCACCAGCGGGGCCAGTCCGAAGCGACCCTCGGCCACCCCACCTCCGTAGAACGTCACCGCCGCGCCGAGTGGGTAACGGGAGGCGGCATGCAGGGCCACGGTGCCGCCCATGCAGAAGCCCACGATGCCGATGCGCTCGGACGGCACGCCCCGACCGCTGAGGTAGCCGATGGTGGCCTCCAGGTCGGCGGCGATCCCCTCGGCGTTCAGGGCGCTGAACACGGGCAGGAGGTCCTTGAAGTCACTCCCGTATTCGAAGACGGGCGACCCGCTCCGGTGGAACAGCGCCGGGGCCACCGCAAGCCAGCCGACATCGGCCAGTCGCCGGGCCACGTCCTCGATGTGGTCGGTGAGGCCGAAGGCCTCCTGAATGACGACGACCGCGCCCCGGGGCTCGCCCGCCGGCTCGGCTACGGCAGCCGGCATGGCACCGTCTGGGGTGTCGATGGTCACGCGCATAGGGGAGATCATGCCCCGCCGCGTTCGCTACCGTCCGACATGCATGGAAGCAGGCCGTCCGCCCGCAGCCGGGCCGGGGTTCGACGTCGAGGTCACCGAAGAGCGCGCCCAGGTGCTGGTGGCCGTGTTCGGTGAGCTCGACCTGGTGAGCGCGCCGGTGCTCGACCGTCACCTGGCCGGCGCCGTCTCGCGCGGCCGGCCCAAGGTCGTGGTCGACGTGAGCGGGGTCACGTTCCTCGACGTGCGGGGCATCAACTCGATCGTGGCCGCCCACACCGCAGCGGCGGACGTCGGCTCGACGCTGGTGGTGCGAGGGGCCGGGGACCAGGTCCACCGACTGGTGGAGATCTGCGGGCTCGACGGCCACCTGCACCTCGAGTCCTGACCGATCAGGCGCTGATCTCGAAGCCGTCCTGGAACGCCTGCCGCGTGTCGGCCAGGTCGTCCCACCGGTCTTCACCAGCCACCAGGTAGAGGGCGTAGCCCCGGTCGCCATCGCTGAAGCCGAGGTCGGCGGCGTGCAGGCCCTCGAACGTGAACTCCCACATGGCGGCGTCCAACCCTCGGAACTCGACGTCGTCGATGCGGATCCGCTGGTAGTCCGGGTGGTCGGCTGCGAACGACTGCTCCTGGGCCTCCCACGCCGCCTTGGGGTCGTCCGATGGCTCGTCGACGGTGTCGACCCGGAAGTAGTCGCCGGCCGGGCTGCCGATGTCGACGGAACCGGCCGGGCCGGCCTTGGGCGACCAGTCGGACGGGTGCCAGATCTGCCAGCCGTCGCCTCGATAGGACACCCAGTCGGACGGTACGCCCGACGGCCGTTCGACGGTGGCCGGCTCCGTGGTCGTGGTGGTGGTGGGCTTCGCCGTCGTGGTGGTGCTCGGCGGGGCCGACGTCGTCGTGGTGCCCGGTCCGGTGGCCACCGCGCCCTTGTCGCCGTCGTAGGTGAGGGCGACCCCGGCGGCGGCGACCAGGGCGACGGCGGCGACGATGGCCAGGGCCGACAACCACCGGCGGTTCCCGGGCGGGGTGGGGCGAGGCGACGGGGCCGCCGGCGTCCGCTCCCGGACGGCGGGCAGCACCATGGTGCGGGGGGCACCGGCGGCGACGCCCTGCAGGAGCCGTCGGGCGTCGTGGGTGGACGGGCGACCCGCCGGGTCCTTGGTCAGCAGCGCACCGATCACCGGGGCCAGGCCGCCGGCCCGCCGGAGCGGCCGGGGCTCATCGTGGAGCACGGCGTGCAGCGTGGGCAGGGTGTCGCCCCGGTCGAACGGTGGCTCGCCCTCGACGGCGAAGTAGAGGAGGGCGCCGAGCCCCCAGAGGTCGGCCGGGGCACCGGCGGTCTCGCCCCGAGCCTGCTCGGGCGACATGTACTTCGGCGTCCCGAGCACCATGCCGGTGGCGGTGAGGGAGGGGTCGTCCTTCACCGACGCGATGCCGAAGTCGGCGAGCTTGGCGCTGCCGTCGCTGAGCACCATCACGTTGTTGGGCTTCACGTCACGGTGGACGATGCCGGCTCGGTGGGCGGCGGCCAGCGCCCCGAGCACGTCGAGGCCGATGCGGGCCACGGCGTCGGCAGCGAGCGGGCCCTCGGCCGTGACGATGTCGGCCAGCGTCGGCGCCTCGATCAGCTCCATGACCAGGTAGACGGCGTGGCCGTCGTCGACCACGTCGAAGATGCGGACCGAGCCCGGGTCGTCGATGCGGGCCGCGGCCCGGGCCTCGCGCATGACCCGTGCCCGCAGAGCTTCCTCGTCGCCGCGGCCCCGGAGGTCGACCACCTTCACCGCAACCGTGCGCCCGAGCAGCGAGTCCTCGGCCAACCACACCTGGCCCATGCCGCCGACCCCGAGGGAGCGGTCGAGGCGGTATCGGCCGGCGATCAGCTGCTGGGTCCTGTCGGGCACCCGGCCCGTCTACCCGCTACCCGTCGGCAGGACGCCGCAGGATGCCGGGTCTACCCGACGCGGGCGTCAGCCAGCGACGCGGGGGTGCATGCGAGCCTCGCGGCGGCGCATCTGCACGCGCTGCTCGTCGTTCTCGCCGCCCCAGTAGCCCTGCTCGCGGTTGCGGCGGGCATACTCACGGCAGATCTCGAGCACCTCGCAGGAGCGGCAGATGGCTCCGGCGATGGCCTCTCGGGCCTCCCGTGCCTCGGCCTGCTCGCCATGGGGCGCGAAGAAATGATGGGTCTGGCCCTTGCAAGAACCGTATTCCATCCATTCCTGCTGGACCCAACGGGGGAGAAGCTCGACGACAGCCATGGGGGACCCCTCTGCGGTGTAACGCTGGTATGAACAGCATGCGTCACCAGGGTGAATCTGGACAATGAATCTTCTAGATACCTGACATCTGTCTTGACGATGAGGTGGCCCGGAGGTGTCGCACCGCCCCGGTACCGTTCGCTCCATGCCCGCCGCCGACGATGCCGAAGCTGCTCTCCGGCGCATCGTGGCCGAGCTGCCGGTAGGTGAGGAGCGGACGGGTCAGGTGGCAATGGCCCGGGCCATCGCTGAGGCCATCGAGGCCGAGGAGCATCTGATCGTGCAGGCCGGCACCGGCACGGGCAAGTCCCATGCCTATCTCGTGCCGGCCCTGGTCTCGGGTCGGCACACGGTCGTGGTCACCGCCACCAAGGCCCTGCAGGAGCAGCTGGTGCATCGCGACCTGCCGTTCCTGGCCCGCCACCTGGGGATCCCGGTGCGGGCCGCCCTGCTCAAGGGCCGGTCGAACTACCTGTGCCGGGCGGCGATGGCCGACGCCGTGGCCGCCGCCGACCAGGGCTCGCTCCTCGCCGAGGCCACCGACCGGACCACACTCACCGAGGTCGTGGCCTGGAGCGCCACGTCGAGCACGGGCGACCGGGCCGACCTGCCGGTGGCCGTGTCGAACGCCGAGTGGGCCCGCCTGTCGGTGGGCGTGGGCGAGTGCCCAGGTGCGTCGAAGTGCTCCTACGGCGACGTCTGCTTCGCCGAGGACGCCCGAGCGGCGGCGGCCGATGCCGACGTGGTGGTGGTCAACACCCACCTCTACGGGTTGCACCTGGCCAGTGAGGGGGCGGTCCTGCCCGACCACGAGGTCGTGGTCATCGACGAGGCCCACGCGCTCGAGGACATCGCCGCCGACACGCTCGGGCTCGCCGTCGGGCCCGGTCGCTTCGAAAACCTGGCACGAGCGTGTCGCACCATCTTCACCGCCGACCACCCGGCGGCCGTCGGTCTCGATGCCGCCGGTGCCCGGCTGGCCGTCATCCTCGATGGGATGGTCGGCGAGCGGGTCGACCCGGCGGCCGGCGATCTCGGGGTGGCGCTGGTGTCGTGCGGCGAAGCCATCGCCCAGGCATCGACCGCGGCGCGGGCCCTCGACGTCGGGGGCGACGCCAACACCCGCAAGGAGCGAGTGCTCCAGCTGGCCATGCATCTCGGCGGCGACGTGAACGCCCTCGGCTCCCTGCCCATCGGCTCGGTGGCGTGGGTCGAGGGCGACGGCCTGCCGTCGATCCGGGTGGCGCCGGTCGACGTCGGCGAAGAGCTGGCCACCCGGCTGTTCCGGGCGCCAACGGTCGTGCTCACCAGCGCCACGCTGGCCGTGGGCGGCTCGTTCGACACCATCGCCAGCCGGCTGGGGCTCGACCGGGCCGACCGGAAGTGGCAGTCGATCGACGTCGGCAGCCCGTTCGACTACGAGACCCAGGCCCTGCTCTACTGCGCCGCCCACCTGCCCGACCCGCGGGCGGCGGGCTACGAGGTGGCCATGCTCGGCGAGCTCGAGTCGCTGGTGCTGGCCGCCGGCGGCCGCACCCTGGCCCTGTTCACCAGCCGGCGGGCCATGGCCGCGGCGGCGGAGCACCTCCGGGGCCGGGTGCCCTATCAGCTCCTCGTGCAGGACGAGCTGCCCCGCCCGCTGCTCCAGACGGCGTTCCTCGAGGATGAGCATTCGGTGCTCTTGGCCACCATGGGCTTCTGGCAGGGCTTCGATGCGCCGGGCCGCACGTGCAGCCTGGTGGTTATCGATCGTCTGCCGTTCGCCCGACCGGATGATCCTCTGTCCGAGGCCCGGCGGGCGGCGGCCACCCGCAACAAGCAGAACGCCTTCGCTGCCGTCGACCTACCGGCCGCCGCCGTGCTGCTGGCCCAGGGCGCTGGCCGACTGATTCGCGCCGCCAGCGACCGTGGAGTGGTTGCCGTGCTCGACCGGCGGTTGGCCGCCGCCTCCTATCGGTGGACGCTCGTGCGGTCGCTGCCGCCCATGCGGCGCACCAAGGATCCGGCCGAGGTGCGACGGGTCCTCGCCGAGCTCGACACCCCCGTCACCATCGACCACTGACCACCCCCTACTCTCCAGACTCGGACGATGGCGGACGAAGCGGAGAAAACGCCCGACGCGGGCTTCAATCCCCTGTGGTTGGTGCTTGGCGCCGTGGTGGTCCTCGCCGCCCTGGTCGGGGTGCTGGTGGCCACCGGCGACGCCAAGACGGCCGGGCCGGTGCGGAACATGCAAGCCGAGGCCGAGGCCACCGCCACCACGTGGCTGCGGGCCTGGGCGGCCGACGACCGCCCGGTGCTCCGGCGGCTGCTCGCCGAGAAGAGCCCGACGCTCGACGGCGTCCTCGACGACTTCGCGACGGGGCTGCATCCCGGGCGCATCACGGCCACGGCCGGTCGGGCGGTGGTCGTCGGCGATCAGGCCACGGTGCCGTTCGACGCCACCTTGGTGCTGCCCGGCCTCGGTGACTGGCACTACGCCGGCGCCCTGACCTTGGCCGACACCCCGGTGCCGGTGGGGAAGGATCCGAAGGGCGACACCGAGCTGCAGTGGCGGGTGGCGTTCACCCCGGCCGTCGTGCACCCCGACCTTCGGCCCGGTCGTCGGCTCACGCGGTCGCGCACGTTCTCGCCGCGCGGCGTCCTCCAGGCCACCGACGGCTCACCCCTCCCGTCGTCGGGGCCGCTGCGCTCGACGGTCGGCACCGTGGGTCCGGCCGACGCGGCCCAGGCCACCACTCTCGGGCCGGCCTACGAGGCCGGCGACCCGGTCGGACAGTCAGGGCTGCAGGCCAGCTTCCAGCAGCAGTTGGCCGGGCGGCCGAGCGGGGAGGTCCGCCTGAGCGAGGGCCAACAGGTCGTGAAGGTCGAGGCCACGTTCGCCGGCACGCCGGGGGAGTCGGTGCGGACCACGCTGGACCCGCGGCTTCTCGCCGCCGCCCAGGCCGCTCTCGGGCCGGCGGGCAACCCGGCCGCCATGGTCGTCATCCAGCCGTCGACGGGCGCCGTGCGGGCTGTGGCCAATCGCCCGGGCAACGGCTTCAACCGCGCCCTCGCCGGCCGCTACCCACCCGGATCGACCATGAAGGTGGTGACGTCGATCGCCCTGCTGGAGTCCGGCATCACGCCCGACACTCGGATCGCCTGCCCCAGCGACATCACCGTCAACGGCCGCACGATCCGCAACGCCGAGGCCGAGCAACTGGGCGACATCTCCTTCCGCGACGCGTTCACCCACTCGTGCAACACCGCCTTCATCGGCCTCGCCGAGAAGATCCCGGCGCAGAAGCTGATCGACGCCGCTCGTGCCCTGGGCTTCGACGCCGATCCCGATCTCGGGACGGGGGCGGCCACGAGCCAGTTCCCCGACCCCAACGGCGTCGTCGACCAGGTCTCGGCTGCCATCGGCCAGGGCCGGGTGCTGGCCACGCCGCTCCAGATGGCATCGGTGGCGGCCACGGTGGCCGCCGGCGGCTACCGCAAGCCGCACCTGGTGGAGGCGCCGGTCCTTGTCCCGTTCGTGCCCATGCCGACCGGGGTGGCGGCCACCATGCAGGACTTCATGCGCCGGGTGGTGGCCGAGGGCACCGGCACCAAAGCGCAGTTGCCCGGCACGCCAGTGGCCGGCAAGACCGGCACCGCCGAGTTCGGCACGGCCGTGCCGCTCCAGACCCACGCCTGGTTCATCGCCTTCCGGGGCGACCTGGCCGTGGCCGTCATCGTGGAGGACGGTGGGTTCGGCGGTGACGCCGCTGCCCCAATCGCGGCCGACTTCTTCCGCCGGGTTGGCTGACCTAACAGTTCGGGCGCTACTGCGGGGGTTGGCGAAAGACCAAAGACGCGCCCAGGGGCGGGGTGGCCGAAGGTCGTCGCGGGGTCTTCAGCCATTCCGGGGCCCAGATCCGACCATCCTCGGCCTTCCTAGGGCCCCAGAACG
>JAOBWJ010000005.1 GCA_025463335.1 Acidimicrobiales bacterium | reverse complement strand
ATCGTCGAGCTCGACACCATGCGGGAACGGGTCAGCACCGGCGACAAGGCCGGCCTGCTCGACACGCTGGCCAAGGCTCGCTCGGCTCGGCTCAACCTCCCCGTCCGGGTGGCGGCCAACGACGTGGTCGAGGTGCGGGTGCCGGTGCCCGACCGGCCCGGCGTGCTGGCGGAGATCACCACGCTGGCCAGCGAGCTGTCGGTCAACATCCACGACCTCGAGATCGCCCACTCGGCCGAGGGTCTGGCCGGTGTCGTGCTCCTGTTCGTGGACGCCAGCCAGGCCGAGCGCTTCACCAGCGGGCTGGTGGCCCGGGGCTACAAGCCCACCACCCAGGTGTTGGAGTGATCGACGCCACCGTGGGGGTGCCCGGCTCGAAGAGCCTCACCAATCGGGCCCTGGTGTGCGCGGCCCTGGCCGAGGGCACGAGCACGATCACGGGTGCCCTGGTGGCCGACGACACGGCGGCCATGGGCGACTGCCTGCGGGCGCTCGGCGCCGGCGTCGAGTGGGACGGCACGACCGTGACCGTCGTCGGCGTGGCCGGCCGGATCGACGTCGACGAAGCCCATCTCGATGCCCGGCTGTCCGGCACCACCAGCCGGTTCGTCCTGCCGCTGCTCGCTCTCGGGAGCGGCCGCTACACGCTCGACGGCAAGGAGCCGCTCCGGCGCCGGCCCATGGGGCCGAGCATCGATGCCCTCCGTGACATGGGGGTCGCCGTCGAGGAGCTGGGCGAGCCCGGCCACCTCCCGGTGGTCGTCTCCGGTCCGGTCCGAGGCGGGGAGGCCGCCGTGCGGGGCGATCTGTCGAGCCAGTTCGTCTCGGGGTTGCTGTTGGCGGCACCGGCCATGCCGGGCGGCCTGCGCGTCACCATCCGGACCTCGTTGGTGGCGGCGCCCTTCGTGGCCATGACCACTGCGGTGATGCGGGCCTTCGGGGCCGACGTCCAGGAGCTCGACGTCCGACCCGGCGGGTACCGGTCCCGCGAGTACGCAGTCGAGCCCGATGCCTCGGCGGCCTCCTACTTCCTGGCGGCGGCAGCCATTGCCGGTGGCCGGGTCACCGTCGGCGGCCTCGGCCGGGAGTCGTTGCAGGGCGACCTCCGCTTCGTCGACGTGCTGGAGCGCATGGGGGCGACCATCGAGCTGACCGACGTCGACGTCTCGGTGACCGGCGGCGACCTGCGCGGCATCGACGTCGATCTGTCGGCCATGCCGGACATGGCCCAGACGTTCGCCGTGGTGGCCGCCTGCGCCGACGGCCCGAGCCGGGTGTCGGGCGTATCGGTGATCCGAGGCCACGAGACTGATCGCATCACCGCGGTGGTGAACGAACTGCGGCGATGTGGCGTCGGAGCCGAGGAGACCGACGACGGGTTCGTCATCGAGCCGGCGCAGATCCGGCCGGCGACCATCCAGACCTACGACGACCACCGCATGGCCATGAGCTTCGCCCTTCTGGGGCTGCGCCAGCCCGGCATCGAGATCGCTGATCCCGACGTGGTGGGCAAGACGTTCCCGGGTTTCTGGGACGCGCTGGCTAGGTTGCGTTCGTGAGAGTGGTGGCGATCGACGGTCCGTCCGGTTCCGGGAAGTCGACGGTGGCCCGCACGTTGGCCGCCCAGCTCGGGCTCGAGTACCTCGACACGGGGGCCATGTATCGGGCAGTGGCGTTCGCCGCCCTGCAGCGCAACATCGACCCCGCCGATGCCGACACGGTCGCCAAGCTCGTGCAGGACCTGCACCTGGTGACCGATGGTCCGAACGTGACGGTCGACGGCGTCGACGCATCGGTGGAGATCCGGGGGTCGGAGGTGACCCGGGCGGTGAGCGCAGTGGCCGCCAACCCCGACGTCCGCCGGGAGCTGGTGAGCCGCCAGCGCGAGTGGATTCGCACGCGCAGCGGGGGCGTGGTCGAGGGCCGCGACATCGGTACCGAGGTGTGGCCCGACGCCGACCTCAAGGTGTACCTGACCGCCGACCTCTCCGTGCGGGCCGCTCGCCGGCAACAGGAGATCGGGGCGAGCAACCAGCACGACGTGGCCGCCGACCTGGCTCGACGGGACGCCAAGGACTCGACCCGGGAGGCGTCACCGCTCACCCAAGCGGCCGACGCCGTCCTCATCGACACCACCGGCCGCACCGTCGAGGACATCGTCGCCGACCTTCTGGGCCGGCTCCCGTGAGCGACGAAAAGCTCACGTCGGTCCACTACAAGACGCCGTCGCCGTTCTTCACCACAGCCGTGAAGCGAGTCTGGTACGACTTCGTGCGGGGCGCCCTCACCTGGTTCTCGCGGTTGTTCTGGCGCTCGACGGTGGAGGGCAGTGAGCACATCCCGACCACCGGGCCGTTCATCCTGGCCCCGGTGCACCGCAGCAACATCGACACCCCGCTGCTGTGCCAGGTCACCGGCCGGCGGGTGCGCTACATGGGCAAGGACACCATGTGGAAGTTTGGCTTCTCGGCCTTCTTCTTCAACAGCCTCGGCGGGTTCCCCGTGCACCGGGGCGAGCCCGACCGCCAGGCGCTGCGCACCTCGGAGGAGGTCCTTCGCGGCGGGGAGCCGCTCGTCATGTTCCCCGAGGGGACCCGCCAGTCCGGGCCCATCGTCGAGCACGTCTTCGACGGCGTGGCCTACGTGGCCCTGCGCACCGGGGTCCCCATCGTGCCGGTCGGCATCGGCGGGTCGGCGGGTGCCATGCCCAAGGGCGCCAAGATGATCAAGCCGGTGAAGGTGCACCTGGTCGTGGGTCGGCCCATCGAGGTGAAGGCACCACCGCCCGGTGAGCGGGTGCCCCGCCGAGCCGTGCGTGAGCTCACCGAGCAGCTCACCGCCGAGCTGCAGCGGCTGTACGACGAGGCCGAGGCGAAGGTCGGGGGATAAAGCCCTCCCGCGAACGGGTATCGGGCGCTACTGCGTGATTCTGGGTCCCAAGAGCGACCGGAACCTGGTCGGTTTGGGGACCCGGAACGCCCACTTACATCCGGGCCGTGGCGAACACCCGACGGACGAGCGGCTCGAAATGCTCGAGCGGGAGGGTGTCGTACTCGGGGTCGAAGGCCGTCTGGTCCCACAGGTCGGCGAAGCGCTCGGCCAGGGCGAAGGTCGCGGCGTCGAGCTCGGCCCGATGCTTCTCGCGGGCGTTGGCGTCCATGCCGAAATGGGCGTAGTAGTGCCGGCCCTGGAAGTCCTGATGGACCCGGATCATGTCGTAGACCTCGGGCCGCACGTAGGGCTTGAGGATCTCGGCGGCGATGGCCGGGTGGTTGGGCACCGAGATGGCCTTGCCGATGTCGTGGCAGAGCGAGGCCAGCACGACCTCGTCGTCGGCACCGTCGCGCTCCGCCCGGGTGGCGGTCTGGAGGCAGTGGGTGAGCTGGTCGGTGGCGAAGCCGTCGACGATCTCGCCGAGCGACTCGAGCAGCATGAGGATCCGGTCAGCGACCCGGCCCTGGTTCTTGAAGGATTCGGCCCCGATGTGGGCCCACTCCTCCGCGGTCGACTCGTCCATGCGGGTGAACGTCGAGGTCATACCGCCAAGTCTCTACCTATCGGCCGAGGGTTGCCAGCACGTCGCTGGCAGCGACCTCCCGGTCCGGCATCCCCGGGCTGGCGGGCGCACCGAGGGCCAACGTCACCGCCGCCTCGACCGCTCCCAGCAGCTCTCGGAGGGCACGGGGCGGGGGGAAGTACTCGTCCTCGTCGGTGAAGCGGACTTCCTCCACGCCGTCTCTGGGGGCGAGGCGGGCGATGACGGCCTGCACCAGCTCGTCGGGGGCCGATGCGCCGGCAGTGACGGCCACGGTGCCGTGGAGGTCGGTCGGCACCTCCTCGGGCCCGTTGACGCGAATGACCACGGGCGCCCCGGCCGCGGCCGCCACCTTGGCCAGGGCCACGGTGTTGGAGGAGTTGGCCGAGCCGATCACGATCACGGCGTCGCTCTTGGGGGCGATCTGCTGCAGCGCCGACTGGCGGTTGGTGGTGGCGACGCACAGGCCACTGCGCCCCGGCATCCAGAGGTCGGGGAACCGCTCCCTGGTGGCCTCGAGCACCCCGGCCCAGTCGTGGTGC
>JAOBWJ010000401.1 GCA_025463335.1 Acidimicrobiales bacterium | reverse complement strand
GGCCCGCTGGTCGAACTGGATCTCGGCGTAGGCGATGGGTTGGTCGGCCGACACCAGCCGCCGGCTCGCCGGGTCGGGGTCGAACGGCGACACCACGGCGGCCACGTGGGGCTGGCGAGCCAGCTCGTCGAGCACGGGCTGGACGGCGCTTCTGACCGATGGGTCGGTGGGCGAGGTCCCGCCCGTGGCCTTCCACACCAGCTGGCCGGTGTCGCCGGGGCGGTCGAAGTCACGCCCGAGGATGGTGAAGGCCTTGGCCGCGTCGCTGCCGGGGAGGTCGAACGTCTTGAGCAGGCTGCCGCCGGCGGCCTGGCCGGCGACGCTGAACCCCACGACGGCCAGCAGCCATAGGGCCAGCACCCGCCGGCGGTGGTCGTAGCACCAGCCGGCGAAACGGGCGAGTGCCCCCTCGCCCCTGTCGGGTCGCTGTACGGCCATCGTGCCTCCATGGTTGCGGATGGAGACATCATCGCCCCTCAAACCGGTCAGCTCATGGCCAGTTTCGGTGAACGGGTCGGAACGGGTTCCCATGTCCTCTCGACGACGCAGCCCGGCAGGATGTGACACGGGGAAGGCGAAAGGCAAAGAGCGCGCGCCGATAGGCGGCCGACCCACGTGGCAGCCCCCTTCTGTTGGGGCGAAAGACAAGGACGCAACCGGGGGGCGAGCGCTGCGGTGCTCACGTCGGTGCCGCCCGCCCCCCGTTCTGGGGCCCCAGGAAGGCCGAAGATGGTCGGATCTGGGCCCCAGAACGGCTGAAGACCCGCTCAGTCTGGGAGGCGGTCCCGGAGGGCAGTGAGCACGGCGCCGACCAGCTCGAATGGCTTGCCGGCCAGGTGGGCGAGGAACTCGCCTCGGCCCGACCGCTCGTGGGGGACAGCGCCCGTGTGGACGGTGTCGGCCTCGATCTGGGTCAGGTCGAGCACCTCGTCGTCGGCGGAGGGCGCCTCGTAGGCGTCCTCCTGGGCCAGGGCGTGCATCTTGGCCACGAAGTCGCGCCCCGAGGGCTTGTCCTGCTCCTGCCGGGGATGATGGCCGGGCACGTTGTCCTCGGGGATGAGGGCAGGGACGGGCGGCTGCGCGTTGACCATGGCGGGGGGGCTACCCGGCGGCGTCATCCCCGGAAACCGGACCGCCGGAAAGCGACACGTAGGCCAGCCGGAGCTGCCCGAGCGCCTCTTGCAGGGCGCCCTCCTCCTCACCCAGGCGACCGGTCAGCCCCTCGACGATGGCGGCCATGGCGTCGATGGCAAGCTGGCCGTCCTCCAGGTTCGGGGGCCGTTGGTTGAGGTGGATGGCGGCCAGCTGAAACAGGCCGACGGCGTGGTTGGCGATCACGACGGCCGCCGGTGTGTGGGCCAGCTCGTGCTGCATCTCCTCCAGCTGGGCCGCCAGCTCAGCCTCTTCGGGGGTGGGCTGCTCTTGCCGCTCACCATCGGGTGTCCAAAGTCCGGCCATGTCCGCTACCCTAACCAGCACAACCGAGAGGGAAGCGGGCCCCGTGGACACACGAGATGCCCCACCTGGTCACCTTCGGGTGCACCGGGTCGTATCGACTGACAGGCCGACCGCATCACCAGATGTAGTCGGTTTCGTCTGGCGGGCGTCGCTTCCCAAAGACGCCCGCTTCGTGCTTTTTGGCTCCGTGCCGGAGAAGTGCGAGCTGCCAGACACAGGAGTCGCTCCATAGCCACACCGCCGCCCAACGAGCCCCGGATCAACGATCGCATCCGGGCCCGCGAAGTCCGTCTCGTCTCCGCCGAGGGTGAGCAGATCGGCATCAGGCCGCTGCCCGAGGCGCTTTCCATCGCCCGCGCCGCTGATCTCGACCTGGTCGAGGTGGCGCCGCAGGCGAATCCACCGGTCTGTCGGATCATGGACTACGGGAAGTTCAAGTACGAGGCGGCTCAGCGGGCGAAGGAGTCACGTCGAAAGACCACCCAGATCTCCATCAAGGAGATGAAGTACCGGGTGAAGATCGGCAAGGGCGACTTCGACACCAAGACCAAGAAGGTCGAGCACTTCCTCGGCGAGGGTCACAAGGTCAAGATCACGATCATGTTCCGTGGTCGTGAGGTGGCCCATCCCGAGCTGGGGATGAAGATCCTCGACAACGTGGCCGTCAAGGTCCGTGACCTGGCCAAGGTCGAGGCCGCCGCCAAGCTCGACGGGCGCAACATGATCATGGTCCTCGCTCCCGACAAGCGGGCCCAGGACGCCGCCAAGCGCCGGGCCGCCGAGGCCAGGGAGAACGGCGAAGTCCCGGTCGAGCTCGAGGACGACTCGCACATCGACGATTCGCACTTCGACGACGAAGACGACACGCAGGTCGAAGCGGCTGAAACGCCCGAAGCCAGCACCGAAGACAGCACCGAAGCCATCATCGAAGACACCACGGAGCAGGAGCCGGCGACGGAGCCGGCCCCCGCCACGGAGCAGTAGGAGACAGCGCCACATGCCGAAGATGAAGACGCACCGAGGTGCTGCCAAGCGGTTCAAGATCACGGGCACCGGCAAGGTGATCCGGCGCAAGGCGGGCATGAACCACCTCCTCGAGAAGAAGTCCTCGAAGGTCACTCGTCGCCTCAAGCGTGAGACGGTGGCCGCCCCCGGCGACGCCGCCCACATCCGCAAGCTGCTCGGCCTCTAGCCGCGCGCTCCCGTCACTCGAATCGCTAGGAAGGAAGTCCCATGGCAAGGGTAAAGCGCGCCGTCCACGGCAAGAAGCACCGCCGCGCCGTTCTCGAACAGGCGCAGGGCTACTACGGCAACAAGAGCCGCTCGTTCAAGGCCGCCAACGAGCAGGTCATGCACTCGCTCCAGTACGCGTACCGCGACCGGCGGGCCCGCAAGGGCGACATGCGCAAGCTCTGGATCCAGCGCATCAACGCTGCGTGCCGCCAGAACGGCATGAGCTACAGCCGGTTCATCGCCGGGCTGAAGGCGGCCGAGATCGAGGTCGACCGCAAGATGCTGGCCGACCTCGCCGTCACCGACAGCACCGCCTTCGCCGCCCTGGTGAAGCTCGCCGCCGACGCGTCGGTGGCCGCGCCCACGGCCTAAGACGGTCATGGTCTCGCCGAGCGCCCTGGGTGCCCGGCATCCCGAGGTCGAACGGCTCCGGCGGCTTCTCAGCCGTCGGAGCGACCGCGTCTCGGAACGGGCCTTCGTGCTCGAAGGACCCAAGCTGCTGGCCGAGGCGGTGGCCGCCGGCGCGCCTCTCGAGTCGGTGTACGTCACCGAGGACTCGACCGTCGACCTGACCGGCGTCGACGTCCCGGTGCGCGTCCTTCAGCGGGGCGTGCTCGAACGGGTGGCCGACACCGTCACACCCCAATCGGTGCTGGCCGTGTGCCGCTCGCTCGACGTGCCCCTCGCCGACGTGCTCTCATCCACCTTCGTGGTGGTGTGCGTCGACCTCCAGGACCCCGGCAACGCCGGCACCATCCTCCGTTCAGCCGAGGCCGCCGGCGCCGGTGCCGTGGTCCTCGCCGGCGCATCGGTCGATCCCTTCAACCCGAAGGCGGTGCGGGCCTCGGCCGGTTCGCTCTTCCACGTCCCTGTAGTCCGGGGCGGAGACGCCGTCGAGGTGCTGGTCCACCTCGGCGAGCGCGGTCTGCGTCGCCTGGGCACCGTGGCCCGGGACGGTGAGTCGCTCGACGACGCCGATCTGACCGGGTCGATCGCCCTCGTGCTCGGGAACGAAGCGCACGGGTTGCCGCCCGAGGTCGATGCCTGCCTCGACGGCCACCTGTCGATCCCCATGGTCGGCCGCAGCGAGTCGCTCAACGTGGGCATGGCGACCGCCGTGCTGTGCTTCGAGGTCGCACGCCAGCGGCGGGTGGCACACGAGCGCCGTGGCTGAGCTGCTCGACGACCTGCCGCTGGCCGCCATGGTGGTGGGCGCCGACCGCATGGTGGAGGCGGCCAACCAGCCCGCTGCCCGCCTGACCGGTCGCCCGCTCGGTGAGCTGGTGGGCGCCTGCCTCGACGACCTCCTCAACCTGGATGGCCAGGCGCCGGGCTGGCACCGGTCGACGGCACTGCGGTCGGTGACCGGCATCCCTGAGCGGGAGGTCGGGATCCGGCTCCCCGATGGCACCACGATCCCCGCCGTGGTCACGGCCCGCTACCGGCGCGACGCCGACGGCACCCTGACCTCGGCGGTCGTGATGGCCCGACCCGGGCGCGCCCGCGGACGGCACACGCCATCCGGCATCGAGGTGGTGTCCACCGTGAGCCACGAGCTGCGCTCGCCGCTCACGTCGGTGAAGGGCTACACGTCGCTGCTGCTCAACAAGTGGGATCGGCTGGGCGACGATCAGAAGAAGATGATGCTGGGTCAGGTCCACCACGACGCCGACCGTGTCACCCGGCTGGTGACCGAGTTGCTCGACATCTCCCGGCTCGAGACAGGCCGGCTGCACCTGCGCCGGCAGTTGGTCGACCTGGTGACCCTCAGCGACTCGGTGGTCGGCAAACTCACCATGGAATACCCCGGGCTCGAGTGCACGATGGTGTTCCCCGACGACTTCCCGAGCGTGTACGCCGATCCGGACAAGGTCGAGCAGGTGCTCACCAACCTGATCGAGAACGCCGCCAAGTACGCCAGCCCCGAGGGCATGCGCATCATCGCCTCGTTCAAGGAGGACGAGGTCGAGCTCGCCGTGCACGACCGGGGCGAGGGCATCCCCGAGTCGGACCTGCCTCGGGTGTTCTCCAAGTTCTTCCGCCGCGACCACGGCAAGCCCACCGGCTCGGGCCTCGGCCTCTGGATCAGTCGTGGCCTGGCCGAGGCCCACGGCGGCAAGCTGACGGCTACGAGCATTGTGGGGCAGGGGAGCGTCTTCGCCTTTACCCTTCCGCTGGACGCCTTCGAGAAGCTCCACGAGTCCTAGGACCCCCACCCAGACCATGAACGACGAGATCGCCGCACGCATCACTGCCACGGGAACGCGCCCCGCACTGGCCGAGCTGACCACCGAGCTGCTGGGCAAGAAGTCTGACCTGTCGGCCCGCAAGGCCCGGCTCGGCACGCTGTCCCCCGAGGAGCGCAAGGAGGAGGGTCGCCGGCTCAACGAGGAGCGCGAGGCCATCGAGGCCGCCCTGGCCGCCCGCCGCGCCGAGCTGGAGGCAGCCGAGCGCAACGCCCGCTACGACGCCGAGCGACTCGACCTCACCGAGGTCGTGCCCCACCTCCGCCGGGGTCACCTCCACCTGGTGACCCAGACGCTCGAAGAGCTGGAAGACATCTTCATCGGGATGGGCTTCACCGTGGCCGAGGGACCGGTGGTCGAGACCGATTGGTACAACTTCGGCGCCCTGAACTTCCCGGTCGGCCACCCAGCGCGGAACATGTACGACACGCTCTACGTCGACCTGGGCGAGCCCGAGTCCACGGTGCTGCGGACCCACACCTCCCCGGTGCAGATCCGGGTCATGGAGGACCGGGAGCCGCCGATCTACTCGATCATGCCGGGGTTGGTCCACCGCCGGGACACGACCGACGCCAGCCACCTGCCGAACTTCCACCAGATCGAGGGGCTTGTCGTCGACCGGGGCATCACGTTCGGCGACCTGGCCGGCACGCTCGACGCCTTCACCCACGCCTACTTCGGCGGGGACATCGCCTCGAGGCTGCGGCCGTCGTACTTCCCGTTCACCGAGCCGTCGGCCGAGTTCGACGTGACGTGCGTGTTCTGCAAGGGCGCCGGCTGCCGGACGTGCGGCAAGACGGGCTGGCTCGAGCTCGGGGGCTGCGGGATGGTGCACCCCAACGTGTTGACCAATGTCGGGATCGATCCCGAGGAGTGGTCCGGCTTCGCCTTCGGGTTCGGCCCCGAGCGCATGGCCCTCATGAAGCACGGGATCAACGACATCCGTGAGCTCATCACCAACGACATCCGCTTCCTGGAGCAGTTCTAAGCATGCGCATCCCCCTGTCCTGGTTGCGCGAGCTCGCGCCCAACGAGGCGTCGCTCGATGAGCTGATGGCCGTGCTGTCCGAGCTCGGCCTGCCCGTCGAGTCGGTGACGCCGATCGGCGACGACCTCACCGGCGTCGTCGTTGCCAAGGTGGTCGAGATCGACTCGATCGAGGGCGCCGACAAGATCCGTCGGGTCATGGTCGACACCGGCGGCGAGGAGCTGACCCAGGTGGTGTGCGGCGCCTGGAACTTCGAGGTCGGCGCCGTCGTGCCGTTCGCCACGGTCGGCACGACCCTCCCGGGCGACTTCCAGATCGGGAAGCGGAAGATGAAGGGCGTCGAGTCCTCCGGGATGATCTGCGCGTCCGACGAGCTCGGCCTGCCTGGCGGCGACCACTCGGGGATCATGCTGCTTCCCGACGACCTGCCCCTCGGCGCCGACTTCTCCGAGGCGATGGGCATCACGGCCGATGTGGTGATCGAGCTCGAGGTCAATGCCAACCGGCCCGATGCCATGTCGGTGGTCGGCGTGGCGCGGGACGTGGCGGCCCGGTTGGGCGTGCCGCTCCGGCTGCCCGACCCCTCGCTCGACGCCGTGGGCGAGGCCGACCCGATCTCGGTGGAGGTGATCGACGCCGAGGGCTGCCCGCGCTTCACCGCCCGGGTGGTGGGCGACATCGCCATCGGCCCGTCACCAGCGTGGATCCAGCACCGACTGACGCTGGCGGGCATGCGGCCCATCAACAACGTGGTCGACGCGTCGAACTACGTGATGCTCGAACTGGGTCAGCCCACGCACGCCTACGACCTGGCCAAGCTGCCCGGCCGCGGCCTGCGGGTTCGTCGGGCCCAGGACGGCGAGACGCTGGTGACGCTCGACGACGTCGAGCGCCGGTTCAGCGCCGAGGACCTGCTGATCTGCGACGCCGCCGACACGCCCATCGGCATCGCCGGGATCATGGGCGGCGCCTCCTCGGAGGTCGACGACACCACGACCGAGGTGCTGCTGGAAGCGGCCGACTTCGACCCGCTCACGATCTCGTGGACTTCGAAGCGGCTGGCCCTGCGGTCCGAAGCCTCCGCCCGGTTCGAGAAGGGCATCGACTCGGGTGGCATCGACCGGGCCGTGGCCCGATTCGTCGAGTTGCTCCGAGAGACCGGTGCGACGGCATCGACCACGGCGGCCGACGGGGGACCGGGCCGTCCGGCACCCGCACCGGTGCGGGTGCGCACCGCCCGGGTCAACGCGCTGCTCGGCACCGAGCTCGGCGACAGTCGCATCAAGGACCTGCTCGACCCCATTGGCTTCGCCACCTCGGTGGTCGAGCCCGGCCAGCTCGACGTGACCATCCCGACGTGGCGCCCTGACAGCGCCGTCGAGATCGACGTGGTCGAGGAGGTCGCGCGCATGCACGGGTACTCGGCCATCGACCGCACGGTGCCCACGTCGACCCTCACCGGCGGGCTCGACGCCCATCAGCGGGACCGCCGGTTGGTGCGCCAGATCCTCGTGGGCGCCGGCGCCTCCGAGGCATGGACCACGACGTTCGTGTCCGAAGCCGAGCTGCGCCGGGCCAACCAGGACCCGGCCGACGCTGTTGTCGTTTCGAACCCGCTGGTGGCCGACGAGTCACTCCTGCGCACGTCGCTGCTCCCCGGCCTGCTGCGCTCGCTCGCCTACAACGCCTCCCACCGAGAGCTCGGCGTCTGGCTGTTCGAGGTGGGCAACGTCTTCGTCCAGCCGCCCGCCGGGCAGCAGCTGCCCGACGAGCGCGAGGTGGTGGCCGTGGCCCTCGGCGGTGGCGATGCCACCGACGCCGTGTCGGTCTGGAACGTGCTCGCGGAGGGCTTGCTCCTCCGAGACACCCGGCTGGAGGCCGCCGAGGCAGCGGGGCTGCACCCGACCCGCACGGCCCGGATCCTCGTCGACGACGAGCCGGTGGGCTTTCTGGGCGAGGTCGACCCCGCCGTGCTCGACGCCTCGGCCGTGCCCGAGCGGGTGGGCTGGCTGGAGATCGACCTGCGGGCCGTGCTCCGGTCCCCTCACGGACCGGACCAGCTGGTGCCCGTGAGCCGGTTCCCGTCGAGCGACATCGACCTCAGCTTCGAGGTCGACGAGGCCACGCCCGCGGGCGCCGTGCTGCACACCATGCGTCTTGCCGGCGTCGACCTCGTGGTGGACGCTGCCCTGTTCGACGTGTACCGGGGCCCGACCGTGGCGTCCGGTCGGCGGTCGCTGACGTACCGGGTGCGCTTCCAGGCGCCGGACCGCACGCTCACCGACGAAGAGCTCAGCGCCGCCCGTCAGGGGCTCATCGACGCCGTGGAGGCCGCACATCCGGCGTCGCTTCGGGGCTGAGACCGGCGCCGTCCTGGCGTCGGTCGCCGTGGTCGCCGCGGCGGCGCTGCTGCCCTGGCACCGGAGCGGCAGCGCGGGCCGCAACGCGTTCGCCCTGGCCCGAGTGGCCGACAACCTCGGGTTGGTGAGCGACGGTCCCCGGCGGGCGCTCTTCACCGCGGTGTTCCTGCTGCCAGTCCTGGCCGCCGTGGGTTTCCTCGCCGCCGTCGCCGGGAACCGTCGGATCGTCGGACTCAGTTCGTGCGTTTCCGGAATGATCGGTCTAGCGTCCGGCGCAGTTGTTGCCCGGCTGTCCGGGGGTCGGCAGGTCGGGCCGGTGGTGGCGATCGTTGCCGCCGTGATCGCGGCGGCGTGCGGGCTGCACCTCGTCCTGAACAGGAAGGCCTCCGATGGCTGACATCGAAGACGCTCCCGAACCCACCGAGATCGATCTCGCCCCGCCGCCGGTGCCCCGGAAGGCGAACCGCAGGGTGGCCCTCGTGCTCGGCGCCCTGGCCGTCGTCGCCGGCGGTGCCTTCGCCGCGCTGTCGCTCGGCGGTGAGTCGAACAGCCCGGAGGAGCCAGTGCGGGCCATGTTCGCCGCCGTCGAGCGCGGCGACGTGCTGGGCGTGCTCGAGCAGCTCGACCCCGGCGAGCGGGACGCCCTGCGTCAGCCGCTCACCGACCTCGTCAGCGAGCTGAACCGGCTCGACGTGCTCAAAGGCGCCGACCTCGGGCACGTCACCGGCATGGAGCTGAAGGTCGACGGCCTCGAGCTGAAGACCACTGCGGTGCGCAACGACCTGACCCGGGTGGCGATCAGCGGCGGCAAGGGCAACTACCGGTTCGATGCCTCGAAGCTGCCGCTCGGCGGGTTCATCCGCGACCTGGCGGGCGACTCGCTCGACGCCACCTCGTCGGGCTCGGACACGCTGGCGTCCGACACGGGCGGCGACTTCCTGACCACCGTCAAGCGTGGCGACCGGTGGTACGTGTCGATCGGCTACAGCGTGGCCGAGCAGGCCCGCCGCGACGCCGGCGTCTCGATCGATGCCCTCGGGCCCGGCGTGCCGGCCAAGGGTGCCGACTCGCCCGAGGATGCCGTCCGTCAGCTGGTCGAGGCCGGCACGACGTTGGACGTTCGCCGGATCATCGAGCTGCTGCCGCCCGACGAGCTCGCTGCCGTGCACGACTACGCCGGGCTGTTCATCGACGACGCCGCACAGGCGGCCGACGAGGCCAAGAGCACCGTGGACATCCAGATGTCGAAGCTCGATCTGGCCAGCGACGTGTCGGGGGATCACGGGCTGGTCTTCGTGCGGGACGCCGCCGTGTCGGCCTCGGCGGACGGCACCTCGTTCCAGTACCGGGACGGCTGTGTCGACATCCGTAGCGCCGAGGTCGAGCCGCAGCACATCTGCAACACCGCCGATCCGACCGAGCTGTTCAAGACGTTCGGTCTGCGGGCCGATCTCGAGCCGCCGAAGCTGTCGTTCGAGGGCAAGCAGGCCAAGGTCGGCATCGCCGTGACCCGGGTCGACGGCAGGTGGTATGTGAGCCCCACCCGGACAGTGCTCGGGGGCCTCGTGAGCGAGCTGCGGCTGTTCCAGCCCGGCGACCTCGTCGCCCTGCGCGACTGGTTCCAACAGGTGGTCGACCAGGTCGGCAGCTCGATCACCATCGAGGGAGGCAGCGGCGACGGGTCCATCCCGGCGCCGGGTGGACCCCCCACCACGGCGTTGGGCTGAGCCATACGGCGAAGTCGCGCCATGCCGGATCCCTTCCTGTTCGACCGCACGTGGGCGTTCGACGTCCCACTCGAGCGGTTGTGGGCCGTGATGTCCGACACATCGCAGTTCCACGAATGGTGGCCGTGGCTCGATTCCGATGGCCTCGGGCCGCTGGAACCGGGAACGGTGGCCCAGTTCCGGGTCGACCCGCCCCTGCCGTACAAGCTCCAGCTCACGGTGGCCGTGCAGCGGGTCGAGCCGTGCGCCGTGGTCGAGGCCATGGTGAGCGGGGACCTGTCGGGCCCGGCCCGGCTGGAGGTCGCCGCCCTCGGTGACGGCTCGACGGCCCGGCTGGCCTGGACCCTCGAGGTCCAGCGTGGCCTACTGGTCGTCGGGGCGAAGGTGGCGCGTCCGGTGATGGAGTGGGGCCATGACGCCGTGGTGTCCGCCGGGCTCAAGCGGTTCTCGACTGTCCTCGGCGGTGCACCCACCCCGCGGTGATGCCGCCACCGCCCGCGGAAGCGATTCGCATATCCATGCACGAGCCCGTATCGTTGTCGGCCATGCCGAAGGTGGGGATCGTAGGAGCGTCGGGCTATGCCGGCGCCGAAGTGCTGCGGCTGGTTGCCGGCCATCCGGACATGGAGCTGGCCTGGGCCACGGGCGACCGCCAGGCCGGCACGCGCGTCACCGACCTCTACCCCAACCTCCACGCCGTTGCCGGGGGCATGGTGTTCGAGCCGTTCGAGACCGGCATGGTCGACGGCACCGATCTCGTCTTCCTCGCCCTGCCCCACGGGGCCAGCGGCAAGCTGATCCGCGAGCTCGACGGGGCCAGCATCATCGTCGACCTGGCCGCCGACTTCCGGCTGCAGGACGCCTCGCTCTACCCGACGTGGTACGGCGAGGAGCACCCGGCCCCCGAGCTGCTGGCCTCGTTCGCCTACGGCCTGCCCGAGCTCGGCCGAGAGCCGCTCGTGGGCGCCACCCGGATCGCCGCTCCCGGCTGCTATCCGACGTCGGCCGCCCTGCCGCTCGCGCCGCTCCTGCGGGCCGGGCTCATCGAGGACACCGGCATCGTGGTCGACGCCGCCAGCGGGGTGACCGGCGCCGGTCGAGACAAGTACGGCTTCTGCGCCGTCGACGAGAACTTCCAGGCCTACGGGCTGGTGAACCACCGGCACACGCCGGAGATCGAGCAGGCACTCGGCGCCCAGGTGCTGTTCACCCCGCACCTGGTGCCGATGAACCGGGGGATCCTGTCGACCTGCTACGCCCGGCCCACCGGTCGCACGTCGACGGCCGCCCTCATGGACGTGCTGCGCGACTTCTACGCGGCCGAGCCGTTCGTGGTGGTGACCGACGAGCCCCCGTCGACGCGGGGGACGGTCGGGTCCAACTGCGGCCACGTCACCGTCCGCTACGACGAGCGCACCGGCTGGGTCCTGGCCCTGGGCGCCATCGACAACATCCTGAAGGGCGCCAGCGGCCAGGCCGTGCAATGCGCCAACCTGGCCCTCGGGCTCGACGAGACTGCAGGACTTCCGATCGCAGGGATGTACGCATGACTGTCACGACCCCGCAAGGTTTCGTCGCCGCCGGCGTGCATTGCGGCATCAAGGCGTCCGGCGATCCTGACCTGGCCCTGGTGGCCACGGCCGACCGCCACCCGGTGGCCGCTGCCGGCGTGTTCACCACCAACAAGGCCACGGCCGCCCCGGTGCTCACCACCAGGCGTCACCTCGAGACGACCGGGGGCTACGCCGTAGCCGTGATCCTCAACAGCGGCAATGCCAACGCCGCCACGGGTGCGGCCGGCCTGGCCGACGCCGAGCAGACGTGCCAGGCGGTGGCCGACGAGCTCGGCTGCACGGCCGACGACGTGCTCGTGTGCTCGACCGGCCTCATCGGGATCCCGCTGCCGATCGACACGCTGCTGTCGGGCGTGGCGCCGTTGGCTGCGGCGCTCAACGACGAGGGTGGCACCTCGGCGGCCGAGGCCATCATGACCACCGACACGGTGGCCAAGGAGGTGGTGGTCGAGGGCGACGGCTTCACGGTGGGCGGCATCGCCAAGGGGGCGGCCATGTTGGCGCCCAACATGGCGACCATGCTCGCCGTGCTCACGACCGACGCCGAGGCCCAGCCAGGTGTGCTGCAGGCTGCGCTCCGGGCCGGCGTGGCCGACTCGTTCAACGCCATGTCGGTGGACGGCTGCACCTCGACCAACGACACCGTGCTGCTCTTCGCCAGCGGCGCCGCGGGCCCGGTCGACGAGGCGGCGCTCTTCGAGGCGGTGGCCGACGCCTGCGCCGACCTGGCGCGGCAGATGGTGGGGGACGCCGAGGGCGCCACCAAGGTCGTCGAGGTGCGGATCACCGGGGCGGCGTCCGACGAGGACGCCCAACGGGCCGCCCGTCGGGTGGCCGACAGCAACCTGTGCAAGTGCTCGTGGTACGGGCAGGACCCGTACTGGGGTCGCATCGTCAGCGAGATCGGCAGCAGCGGCGCCGAGTTCGACCCCGACAAGGTCAAGGTCTCCTACGGGGGTGTGACCGTCTGCCGCAAGGGGGTGGCGTCGATGCACGACGCCAACGCCCTCGGCGAGGTCATGGCTGCGCCCTACATCGAGATCGTGGCCGACCTCGGGCTCGGCAAGGGCGAGGGGATCATCCTCACCAACGACCTCACCCACGCCTACATCGACGAGAACATGGGGACGTCCTAGTGAGCGTCGACCTCGCGTCCGAGAAGGCTGACGTCCTCGTCGAGGCCCTGCCCTACATCCGGCGCTTCGCCGGCAAGATCGTGGTGGTCAAGTACGGCGGCAACGCCATGACAGCGTCCGTCGGCGGGCCCCATGGCGACCTGTCGACGTTCGCCGAGGACATCGTGCTGCTGCACGCCGTCGGCATGAAGGTCGTGGTCGTCCATGGTGGCGGTCCGCAGATCGGTGAGCTGCTCGGCCGACTCGGGATGGAGAGCCGGTTCGTCGACGGCCTGCGCGTCACCGACGCCGAGACGCTCGACGTGGCCCGGATGGTGCTGGTCGGCAAGGTCAACCGCGACGTGGTCTCGGCCATCAACGTGCACGGACCGCTGGCCGTCGGCATGTCCGGCGAAGACGGCTCGTTCCTGTCGGCGTCGGCCCGGTCGCCCGAGCTCGGGTTTGTGGGCGACGTCGACGACGTCGATCCGTCGTTGATCTGTCGGCTGCTCGACGCCGATCTGATCCCGGTCGTGGCCACCATCGCGGTGGACGCCGGCGGCCAGTCCTACAACGTCAACGCCGACACCGCGGCCGGCGCCATCGCCGCCGCTTTGCAGGCGGAGAAGCTCGTCTACCTCACCGATGTCGAGGGCATCCGGTCGGACCCGTCCGACCCGGCCACGCTGCTCAACACGGTCACGGTCGATGCCCTCGACGCCATGGTCGCCGACGGCAGCGTGCGGGAGGGGATGATCCCCAAGGTCGCCTCGTGCACCAACGCCGTGCGCAAGGGCGTGGGACACGCCCACGTGCTCGATGGGCGGGTGCCCCACGTGCTCCTGCTCGAGTTCTTCACCCACTCCGGCATCGGAACGATGGTGACCCAATGAGCAGCTTGATGAACACCTACCCGCCCCAGCCGGTCACGTTCGTGCGGGGCCAGGGCACCGAGCTGTGGGACGCCGAAGGCAAGCGCTACCTCGACTTCCTGTGCGGGCTGGCCGTGACCTCGTTGGGGCACAGCCACCCGGTGGTGGCCGAGGCCCTGGCCGAGCAGTCGAAGACGTTGCTGCACGTGTCCAACCTGTTCGGCACCACCATCGGCCCCGAGGTCGCGGCCACCCTCGACCGCCTGGTCGGCGGCTCGCCGGGAAAGGTGTTCTTCGCCAACTCCGGTGCCGAGGCCAACGAGTGCGCCATCAAGCTGGCCCGCAAGTGGGGTGGCCGCGGCAAGCACCAGGTGGTGTCCGCCTTCGGCTCGTTCCACGGCCGGACGCTGGTGACCCTCCACGCCACCGGGCAGCCGGCCAAGCACGAGGCCTTCCAACCCTTGCCCGAGGGCTTCCGCCACGTGGCGTGGGACGACCTCGACGAGCTCGAGCGGGCCATCGATCCCTC
>JAOBWJ010000302.1 GCA_025463335.1 Acidimicrobiales bacterium | reverse complement strand
CCCAGGGGCAGCTCGCCCACCCGGGGCAGCACGCCCTGGAGGCGCTCGATGCCCAGCTCGACCGACCGGGCGTAGCCGCCGAACTCCTGGCCCAGCGTCACCGGCGTGGCGTCCATGAGGTGGGTGCGGCCCGACTTCACCACGTTCTTCCACTTGCGCTGCTTCTTGCGCAGCGACGCCGCCAGCTGCTCGAGGGCGGGGATGAGGTCGTTGACGATCGTGCTGGCCGCGGCCACGTGGATGGCGGAGGGGAACACATCGTTCGACGACTGGCTGGCGTTCACGTCGTCGTTGGGGTGGACCTTGGCGCCCAGGCGCTCCGAGGCCAGGCTCGACAGGACCTCGTTCATGTTCATGTTGGAGGACGTGCCCGAGCCGGTCTGGTAGACGTCGACGGGGAACTGGTCGTCCCACTGGCCGGCGGCGACCTCGTCGGCGGCGGCGGCGATGGCCTCGCCCACCGCCTTGTCCACGGTCTTGAGCTTGACGTTGCTCTGCGCCGCCGCGCCCTTGATCGCAGCCAGGGCGGCGATGAGGGCCCGGTCGATGTGCAGCCCGGAGATCGGGAAGTTGTCGACCGCCCGCTGGGTCTGGGCCGCCCACCGGGCGTCCACCGGCACCCGGACCTCGCCCATGGTGTCGTGCTCGATGCGGTACTCGGCGGTGGCGTCGCTCATGGCCGCGGACGCTACCTCCGCCCCCGTTGTCGGCCGAAAACGGCCACCCCCTCCGGACGGTCAGGACAGGGATCCTCACGCTTCGTGTCGAAGTGGACGCATGCCCATGGAACCGAGCACCTCCCTCGCTCCCGTCTGGGACATCGGCACCCCGGCTCTGGCCGGTTCCGGCGCGGGGCGCATCGCCCGCCAAGCGCGGGTCGACGCCGTCCTCGTGATCCTCCTGGCCCTGGTGCTGGCAGCCCTGGTTGTCACCACCGTCCTCGGCGGAGCCCCCGACGGCCGGTCGTGGACCGCTGCCGCGGTGGTGCTGCTCGCGCCCACCGCCGCCATCCATGCGCTGCTCACCTGGAACCGGCGCCGGGTCGGCGCCGTGGAGGCCGCCCTGGCCAGCGCCGAGGAGCGGATGCGGCTCCTGTTCCACTCCAGCCCCGAGCCCATGTGGGTGTACGACCAGGAGACGCTTGCCGTCGTCGACGTGAACGCCGCGGCCGTGCGGGCGTACGGATGGACGCGCGACGAGTTCCTGGAGCTGTCCCTGGAGGACATCGTCGACACCGCACCCGCCGAGCTGCACTCGGCCCTCCGGGGCACCTCCGAGGCGACGAACTTCCTCGGCGAGTGGCGCCACCGTCGCAAGGACGGCGCCACCCGGTGGGTCCTCGTCACGACCCAGCCGGTCGAGCATGGTCGCCGGCCAGCCCGGCTCAGCGTGGCCCACGACATCACCGCCCAGCACGACCACGAGGCCCGCACCCGGGCCATCCTCGACCACGCCGCCGATGCCATCCTCACCATCGACCTCGATGGCCTGGTGGAGTCGGTCAACCCCGCGGCCGAGCGCATGTTCGGCCAACGGGCCGACCAAATCGTCGGCACCGACGTCCACCGACTGATGGAGCCCACCGAGGACGAGTCGGGCCTCGGCGCCGGCATCCAGGTCACGACTCGCAACGGCCTCCGGCTCGGCCGCGAGGTCGTCGGCCGCCGCCACGACAGCACGACCTTCCCGCTCGAGCTCGCGGTCACCGAAGTCGAGCTCGGCGACCGCACCATCTGCACCGTCGTGGCCCGGGATGTCACCGAGCGCAAGGCCTTCGAGCGCCGACTCACCCATCAGGGCACCCACGATGCCCTCACCGGTCTTCCCAACCGCGTGCTGTTCATGGACCGGCTGGCCCAGGGGCTCGCCACCGCCAGTCGCAGTCGGCGACCGCTGGCCGTGCTCTTCTGCGACATCGATCGGTTCAAGGTGATCAACGACAGCCTGGGCCACACCGCCGGCGACGCGCTGCTCTTCGCCGTGGCCGGCCGCTTCCGCGGCGCCCTGCGCGGCAGCGACACCGTGGCCCGCTTCGGTGGCGACGAGTTCGTCATCCTCGCCGAGGAGCTGACCAACGAGGCTGACGCCGTGGTGGTGGCCGAGAAGATGGCCGAGGCCCTCCGCGAGCCCATCGCCATCGGCTCCCAGGAGATCGTCGTTTCGGCCAGCATCGGCATCGCCGTGGCCGACCCCAAGACGGCGACGCCCGAGACGCTCGTGCGCGACGCCGACGTCGCCATGTATCGGGCCAAGACCAAGGGCCGGGCCCGGCACGAGCAGTTCGACGCCGACCTCCGCCGCCAGGCCCTCCAGCGCATGGAGACCGAGAGCGCTCTACGCCGGGCCATGGGTCTGCAGGAGTTCGTCGTCCACTACCAGCCCGAGATCGACGTCGAGTCCGGCCAGATCGTCGGCGTGGAGGCTCTGGTGCGGTGGGACCACCCCGATCACGGGCTCACGGCGCCGGCCAACTTCCTGCCGGTGGCCGAGGAGACGGGCCTCATCGTTGCCATCGGCGAGCAGGTGTTCCACCAGGCGTGCGTGCAGGCCGCCCGCTGGCATGAGCGGCTGGGCGACCGGGCGCCGACGATGTGGGTCAACGTGTCGGCTCGCCAGCTGGCCTCGCCCATGTTGGTCGACGTCGTGCGGTCGGCCGTCGACGCGTTCCTCCCCCACCCTTCGGCGCTCGGCCTCGAGATCACCGAGACCGACATCGTCCCCGACGACGAGCTGAGCAAGCGCACCATGGAGGACCTCACCGAGCTCGGCGTGCGCATCGCCATCGACGACTTCGGCACCGGCTTCGCCTCGCTCTCCTACCTGTGGCGGTTCCCGGCCGACGTGGTGAAGATCGATCGCTCGTTCGTGCGCCGGCTGGAGGAGGAGCGGGAGGCCACCGTCCTCATCGCCGCCATGATCCAGCTGGCCCACTCGCTCGGGAAGACGACCGTCGCCGAGGGCGTGGAGACCGAAGAGCAGCTGCAGCGCCTGCGCCGGCTCGGGTGTGACGCCGTGCAGGGCTACCTGCTGGGCCGCCCGGCGCCGGGGGCGGAGATCGACAAGCTGCTCGTCTGAGTAGCTTCGCCCCGTGAAGGTTCGGGTGGCATTTGGGTTGGGCACCGGCGCGTTCGTCGACGCCGGCCGCTACGGCGAGCTGGTCGACCAGCTCGAGGACGGCGGGTGGGACTCGTTGTGGCTGTCCGAGCGGGTCAACGGCCCGGCGCCCGACCCGCTGGTGGCGCTGGCCATCGCCGCCGGCCGCACTCGCCGGCTCAAGTTCGGCACCAGCGTGCTCGTCGTCCCCGGCCGCAACCCGGTGCTGTTGGCCAAGGAGCTGGCCACCCTCGACCGCCTGTCGGGTGGCCGCATGCTTCCAGCCGTGGGCCTCGGCGCCCCCGATCCCCTCGAGCACCAGGCCTTCGGCGTGGCCCGAGAGGAGCGGGCGCCGCTGTTCGACGAGATCCTCCCACTGCTGCGGCAGCTGTGGACTGGCGAGCCCGTCCACCACCACGGGCCCCGCTTCCACCTCGACGGCGTGACCGTCCTGCCGACACCGGCGCAGGACCCCTACGACATCTGGATGGGCGGCATCGCCCCCTCGGAGCTGCGTCGGGTGGGCCGGCTGGGCGACGGCTGGCTGCCGTCGTTCATCACGCCGGAGGACGCGGCGGCCGCCCGCCCCGCGGTCGAGGCGGCGGCGGCCGAGGCCGGGCGGGCCATCGACCCCGAGCACTGGGGTGCCCTCGTGCTCTACGCCCGCGACGGGCTGCCCGAGCGCTTCCGCGCCGCCCTGGCCAAGCGCCGGCCCAACGTCGAGCCGACCTCGGTCGTCCCCGACACCATCGAGGGCGTGCGCTCGCTGCTCGAGGGCTTCATCGCCCACGGCTTCACCAAGTTGGTGGTGGTCCCCGCCGGCGAGCCCGACGACTGGACGGCCGAGGTGGCCACCCTCGCCGACGCCCTGCTCGACCTGCAGACATAGAGGCGGCTGGGCGTTCTGGGACCCAGAACCACGCAGGAGCGCCCCTTCGGTGGGGGTCGGTGAAAAGCAAAGACGCTCCCAGGGCGAGGGCCGCATTGCTCACGTCGGTGCGGCCGTTCGCCCTGAGTTCTGGGCAGTTCTTGGGGCATGTCGCCGACAACCGTCCAGAACCCGAGCCGACTCGCCGCCGCCAGCCCCTGGGCGCGTCCTTTGTCTTTGAAC
>JAOBWJ010000283.1 GCA_025463335.1 Acidimicrobiales bacterium | reverse complement strand
CGCAGGAGCCCCACGAACACCTCGCCCACGACCCGGCCGCCGACCGGGCCGAGGTGGTGGCCGGACGCCATGAGCTCGGCCTCGCGGAGGATGTAGAGGAACAGCGGGGTGTTCTCGCCGAAGGGAGCGTGGATGTCCTTGAAGTCCCGAAGGTCTCCGGCCGACAGGCGGTCGACGCCCAGCTCCTTGGCGATCTTCTGGCCCGACGGGAGCTCCCAGGTGAGGTGGCGCAGCAGCGTCCGCTGGGGCAGTGACTGCACGTCACCCGGGCCGGTGTTGCCGGCGATCGTCGGCAGCGGCAACTGGAAGAGCGGCGTCGACAGCTTGGTGTCGACCAGCTTGTTCGGCCGCAGCAGGGCCGTCGACGCGCCGCCGAAGTCGAAGAACGTCTCCCAGCCCACGTAGCGGCGGGGGGCGCGGAAGCCGCCGAGGAGGTCGTCGCGGTCGCCGAACTCGTTGCCCAGGTTCGGGTCGAAGATGAGGCCGAAGAACTGGGTGCCACCCGGGTTGCCGGTGAAGTTGGCCCGGTACGACGGGCGCACCATCGAATGGCCCATGCGGTAGACGGCGCCCGAGAACTCGACCGGGATGAAGGCGCCGTCGAAGGCCTTGGGTCGCTCGGTGAGGACGCTGGCGGCCATGTCGGCGCCCACGAACTCGGGCAGGAACTGGTTGACCACCAGCCACTGGTAGTGCCAGGCCGTGCGGCGCCGGGCCTCGAGGTAGGTGAGGGTGGCGTCCGGGAGGCTGACGGTGCCGACCTGGCGGTTGTAGAACCCGATGAAGGCGAGGTGCAGACCCGTGAGGATCAGGTTCTCCTGGTTGCGGGGTTCGCCGATGATCGCGCGGCCATCGGCTTCGCGCGCCAGGTCCTCCGGGCTCCCCGGCCCGTTGACGTTCTCCACCTTGAGCTTGGGTCCGACGCCACCGACGTAGAGGTCGGGCCGCACGGCGGGACCGCCGCCGAAGACGGTGTCGAGGTCGAACGCCGGGGTGCGGGAGTTCGGCGACAGCTCCGGCCGGGTCGACACGCCGAGACGGGACGTCTGGTCGAAGGTGAGGTCGTGGTCGATGAACTGGCCCACGAACGTCGAGCCGGCCGTGTTGAACGGGTTGTTCTGGTTCACCAGGTTGAGCGCCGGGTTCGTGATGAGCTGGATCGGGCCGGCGGCCAGATCGTCGCGGGCGTCGAGCACCCCGCCCGGCCGGCCGATCTCGAGGAGGGCGGCACGCACGGCCACGGTGTTCTGCGCGAACGGCGGCAGCTTCGGGAACATCCGCCCGAAGAACCGACCGTCCACCGGCTGGGCCGGCGGCAGGCCCGTGCCCTTCTGGTCGGCGTCCTTGGCGGTCGCGGGAGCGACGCCGCCCACCGTCGTGGCGGCCACGGCCCCGGCGCCGGCGGCGCCCAGCCGGCCCAAGAACTGCCTGCGGCTCGGGGCCGGCGACGTCTCGTTCTTCATGTTCTCCCCTTCGGTGGTGTGGACGTCGGACGCTGTCGGATGCGCGGCCGCGCCACCCCTGCCGCGGGAGCCATTTGCCAGTGCAGATGTGACCGTTTTCTGTCACCGTCAGGGCGAGATCTGCTCAAGTCGGGCAGAGCGGACGTCGAGATGTCCGCTATGCGCAGGCTGGTGTCGGTCCTCGTCGGTCTCGCCCTCGCGACCCTGTTGGTGGCCTGCACGCCCGACGAGGGCAACCACCTCGACGCCGTCAACCGGTTCCGCACGGCCAACGGCCTCCCCGCCCTCACGTGGGAGGAAGGGGCCTACGCCAAGGTCCACCGCTGGTCCGAGAAGATGGCCGCCGACGGCCGGCTCTCGCACTCGGTGCTCACCCAGGGCGTGCCCGCCGGCTGGCACGTGCTCGGCGAGAACGTGGCCATGAACCCCAGCCTCGACGGCGCCATGACCGCCTTGGAGCAGTCGCCCGCCCACCGGGCCAACCTCCTGAACCCGCGGTTCACCAAGGTCGCGGTCGGTGTGGTCAAGGCTGGCACCCGCTACTGGGTGACCGAAGTCTTCATCGGCTAGCGACCGCAGCCGGGACAGGGCGGGGGCGCCGCCCTAACGTACGAACCGGCGCCATGAACCGCCTTCGCCACGAGCCCGCTCTCGACGGCCTGCGCGCCGTCGCCGTCGCCGTCGTGCTCCTCTACCACGGCGGCGTGTCCTGGCTCCCGGGCGGCTTCCTTGGGGTCGACGTCTTCCTCGCCCTGTCGGGCTACCTGATCACCGCGCTGCTCCTGGCCGAGCACGCCGCCACGGGCGGCATCGACCTGGTCGCCTTCTGGTCGCGGCGGGCCCGACGGCTGCTCCCGGCGCTCCTGCTCGTGCTTCTGGGCGTGGCCGCCTACGCCGCCGTGCTGGCCGGGCCCGACGAGCTGGCTCGCATCCGGGGCGACGGGCTGGCCTCGCTGGCCTACGTCGCCAACTGGCGGATGATCCTCTCCGGCGACTCCTACTTCGAGCAGTTCGCCGCCCCCTCGCCCCTGCGTCACTTGTGGTCGCTCGCCATCGAGCAGCAGTGGTACCTGCTCTGGCCGGTGGCCCTCGCCCTGCTGCTGCGGGCGCGCCGGTGGCTGGTGCCGGTCCTGCTCGCCGCCGCCGTCGCCTCTGCCGTGCTGATGGCGGTCGTGTTCGATCCGGCCGAGGTGTCGCGCGCCTACTACGGCACCGACACCCGGGCGCAGGCCCTGGTGCTCGGTGCCGTGCTGGCCGCCGTGCTCCGGCCCCACCGGCTGGTGCCGGCCGGCGGGGTGCTGGGCCTGATGGCGCTTGCCGGGCTGTTCACCCTCGCCCACGGCACCGACCCCTGGCTGTACCGCGGCGGCTTCGCGCTCGTCGCCGTGGCCTCGGTGGCCGTGGTGGCCGCCGCCGTGGCCCCGAGCGGCCCGGTGCGACGCCTCCTCGCCATGCGCCCGCTGCCCGCCGTCGGGCGAATCTCCTATGGCCTCTACCTCTGGCACTGGCCGGTCTACGTGGCCCTGACCCCGACCCGCGTCGGCCTGGCCGGCGCCCCCCTACTGGCCCTGCGGCTGGTGGTCACCGCCACCTTGGCCGCCGTCTCCTACCGGCTGGTGGAGCAGCCGATCCGCACCGCCCGGCTGCGGCTGCCCCGGCCCGCCGTGCCCGCCGCGCTGGCCGCCGTCGCCGTCCTGGTGGTGGCCTCGACCGTCGGCGCCGCGCTGCCCCGGGCACCCGTGGCGTCGGCTCGACCGGCGACCGCGTCGGCCGACGTCGACCGGGGCCCGGCACGGGTGCTCGTCACCGGTGACTCGGTGGCGCTCACCCTCTCGGCCCACGTGCCCGCCGCGCTGCTCGGGGGTCGAGCCGAGGTCACCTCGGAGGCCATCCTCGGGTGCGGGGTCATCCGCGTCGACCGCCACGCCGGCCCGTTCATCCACGTCCCGGCCGAGGATTGCCGCACCTGGCCCCAACGGTGGCAGCGGGCCGTCGATCGACTGCGACCCGACGTCGCCGTGCTGCTGCTCGGTGCGTGGGAGGTGTTCGACATCCGCCTCGACGGGGCCCGGGTGCCGTTCGGGGCGCCCGCCCACGAGGCCCTCCTGCGCCGGGAGCTGCGCACCGCCCTCGACGTGCTCGGCACCGGCCGTACCGAGGTCCTCGTGCTGACCACGCCGTGCTTCGCCCATTTCGACCAGGCCGAGTTCCGGATGGGCAGCGAGCGCAACGATCCCGAGCGGGTGCGATGGGTCAACCGCATGCTGCGGGAGGCGGTGGCCGGCCGGCCCGATGCCCGCCTCGTCGACTTCGGGGCTCGCTTGTGCCCCGGCGGGCGGTTCCGGTCCTCCATCGGGGGCGTCCGGGTGCGCGCCGACGACGGCGTGCACCTCCACCGCGACGGGCTGGCGCTGGTGTGGAGCTGGCTGCTGCCCGACGTGCTCAGCGCGGCGGGCAGGGCCCGATCCGGGCCGTGATCCCCCGGTGGTCGGAGCCCCGGATGCCGAAGCGCCTCGCCTCGTCGGCGCACCACGACGGCGGCTCGAGGATGTGGTCGATGTTCAGCAGCAGCGGGCGGAAGCTGGGCTTGATCTCGGTGCGAACGCCCCGGATGCTCCGCATGGCGTCGTCCAGGTGGGCGGTGATCTTGCGGTAACCCCGACCCCGGTCGGTGAGGTTCAGGTCGCCGGCCACCACCACCGGCTCGGTCTCCTGGTCGATGGCCGTGATGAACGCCGACAGGATCCGGGCATGGCCACCCGGTCGCAGCTGGAAGCTGCCCTCGGGGACGAACCACGGGCGAGGCAGATGCAGGGCCCACAGCACGAACGGGGTCGGGCCGCCGACCTCGAGGCGGTGGTAGCGGGCCGGGTCGAAGATCGGGGTGGCGTCCGGGCGCTCGGTCATCGGCAGGCGGGAGTAGACGCCGAGCGCGGAGGGGGCGCCCGGCTGGCGGTAGGCGTAGGGATACGCGGCCGACATGCGGGCGTGCACCTCCGGCGTGGCCTCGGGCACGACCACGACGTCGGCGTCCACCCGCAGGATGTCGGCCACCGCCTCGGGCTTGGTCGGGTTGGTGGTCAGCACGTTGGCTTCCGCCACCGTCACCCCCTGGGCCGGGTGGCCGGTCGAGTGCGGCACCCACGGCAGGAACACGGCAACCAGCCCGAACAACGTCCACGACGCGGCCGAGGCCAGCAGCACCGGGCGGCGGGTCACCGCCACGGTCACCACCAGGGCGACGACCACGAGGGCCACCAGCACGGGCAGGAGGACGGCAACGACCTCCATCACCACCGAGAGGTCGCGCACGGCGAACCACAGCCAGGGCGCGACCCCCAGCCCGATGGCGACCTTGACGGCCGTCTTGCTCAGCGGCGGAAGTTCTCGAAGTAGCGGCTGGGCGTCGGGCCCCGCTGCCCCTTGTACTTCGAGCCGAGGGCGCCGGTGCCGTAGGGCTGGTCGGCCGGGGTGGTCATCTGCAGGAAGCTGATCTGGCCGATCTTCATGCCCGGGTAGAGCGTGATGGGCAGGTTGGCCACGTTCGACAGCTCGAGCGTGAGGTGGCCGTCCCACCCGGCGTCGACGAAGCCGGCCGTCGAGTGGATCAGCAGGCCCAGCCGGCCGAGGCTCGACTTGCCCTCCAGGCGGGCCACCAGGTCGTCGGGCAGGGCCACCCGCTCGGCGGTCGAGCCCAGCACGAACTCCCCTGGGTGGAGGATGAACATGTCGTCCTCGCCGACCTCGACGAGCTCGGTCAGCTCCTCCAGGTCCTGCTTCACGTCGATGTAGCCCATCGTGTGGTTCCGGAACACCCGGAAGTACCGATCGACATGGAGGTCGACCGACGAGGGCTGGATGCACCCCTCGCCCAACGGGTCGATGATGATGCGCCCGGCGTCGAGCTCTTTGCGGATGGTCCGGTCCGACAGGATCACGGGGCCGCACCCTACTGGGCCACCGCGATGAGTTCGCGGGCCGGCGGACGTCGTTCGATCAAGACCACCCGTGATGAGGAGAGAGATGATCGACCTGGAACCTGCCACCCGCATGTTGACCGGTCTCGTCGAGGGCGTCCGTGACGATCAGCTGGCCGCGCCGACGCCGTGCGTCGAGACAGCGCTCGGCGACCTGCTCGACCACGTCGACGGGCTGTCGATGGCGTTCACCGCGGCCGGGACGAAGACGCCCCTGCCCGGCGGCAGCCAAGCACCGTCCGCCGGCGCGTCGCGACTCGGGGCCGACTGGCGGGTCCGGATCCCGGAGCGGCTCGCGGCGCTGGCCGTTGCGTGGCGTGACGAGGCGGCGTGGGCAGGCATGACCCAGGCGGGCGGCCAGGACCTGCCGGCCGAGATCGCGGGGGTGATCGCGCTGGACGAGGTCGTCGTGCACGGCTGGGACATCGCCGTCGCCAGCGGCCAGCCGTTCAGCTGTGAGCCGCGGCTGCTGGAGGCGGTGTACGGCTTCGTGCAGCCGACAGCCGCCCAGAGCCCGCAGGGCACCCCGGGACTGTTCGGCCCGCCGGTGCCCGTGCCGGACGACGCGCCGCTGCTGGACCGCCTGCTCGGTTTGACCGGTCGCGACCCGGCCTGGCGCAACGGACGTGCTGGCGCCTGAACCGCTCGCTGTTCCATGTCGGAACATCGGTTCGAGCGGCCCCAGAACCGTCAACAGTGATCCCGCGGGCGGTCCGAACTGCATCTTCGGGGTAGGGCTGGCCCCCGGCGCGCACGTCGGCGCCGCCACCAGAGGAGCACCACCATGGAGATCATCCGCAACGACGACGGCACGCTCGTCGTGCCCGTGCCCGCCGTCCGACACCACGACAGTGATGACGACGGGGGCGCCGAGGAGCGGGAGGCGGCTGCCACCACGCGTGTACTGCACCCGGGTGAGGGCGGCTACGACGAGGCGCTGGCGGAGTGGGACCTTCAGCAGAACCCCGACCGGGCGCCCGCGGTGTCGACGGCGACAGGGAGGGAAGAGGCGATGAGCGTGGTCCACGTCCTGGCCACCTCCGACGCCAGCGCGGCCGAGGCGGTCGGCACGCTCGATGATCCGGAGGCGAGCGGCGAGGCACTTCGCCACGTCCTCGTTGGTGGTGTCCACGCGGTGGAGGACTTCGCCGCCGAGGTTGCCGACGCCGAAGGCGGTGACCCGTTGCCGGCCCACCAGGCCACCAAGATCATCGGTGAGGTGCTGGCCGAGCTCGACTGACCGAGGTGCTGGCTAGCGACCCGATTGCTCGAAGAGCAGCCGGGCCAGCCAGAAGCGGAGGAACCGGGTGAGGCTGTAGCGGAGGAACACGGCGGCGCCGGTGATCGACACGGACACGCCGATGAGGGCGATCACGATGGCGTCGCGCTGCTGAAGGGCGTCGGTCGTGCCGTGCGACACGAAGGCGGCGACGACCCCGACGGCGATGCCGGCGACGAGGAGAGCCGCCCCCACCCGCACGAGGGTGGCCTCCCGGTCCGGGTTCGACTCCTTGAGCCGCAGCTCGGCGATCTCGGCCCGGAACTGCTCGAGGCGGGTGTCGGTCATCTCGGTGTCTCCTTCACGGGACCCCGCCCAGGTAGGCGGCGGCAAGGTCGGCTTCGATGGCGGACGGGCGGCCCACGGTGGTGATCCGGCCCTGCACCATGACGGCGGCGAGGTCGGCCACGCCGAGCACGGTCGCCGCGAACTGCTCGACGCACAACACGGTGACCCCGTCGGCGGCCAGGGCGCCGACCACCTCGTAGAGCTCCTCCACGATCAGCGGGGCCAGGCCCATCGACAGCTCGTCGAGCAGCAGCAGGGCCGGGTCGCTGGTGAGGGCCCGGGCCATGGCAAGCATCTGCTGCTCGCCCCCCGACAGGGTCCCGGCCGGCTGGTCGCGGCGCTGGGCGAGCCGCGGGAAGCGGGCGTAGGCCCGCGCCTCCACGTCGGCCCGGTCGACGCCGGCGTAGGTCACCATCCAAAGGTTCTCCCGGACGGTGAGGTTCGGGAACACACCCCGGCCCTCGGGGATGGAGCACACGCCGCTTCGGGCCAGGTCGGCCGGATCGGCGGTCGTGACGTCTCGCCCGGCGATGCGGACTTCGCCAGCCGAGGCCGGGTGGAGCCCGGCGACCACGTCGAGCATCGTCGACTTGCCCGCGCCGTTGGGCCCGAGCACGGCCACCACCGACCCGGCCTCCACGGTGAGGTCGACGCCGTGCAGCACCTCGATCCGGTCGTACGCGGCGCGCAGCCCGGCCAGCTCCAGCAACACCTCAGGCACGGGCCGCACCGAGATAGGCGGCCTGCACCGCGGGGTCGTCACGGATCTCGGCCGGCGTCCCCGAGGCCAGCAGCCGGCCGAAGTCGAGCACGTGGACGTGGGCGCAGACCCCCATCACCAGCGCCATGTCGTGCTCGACCAGCAGCACGGCCACGCCGGCGTCCGCGATCTCGCCGAGGATCCCGGCGAACCGCTCGGTCTCGCGGTCGTCCTGCCCGGACGCCGGCTCGTCGAGCAGCAGCAGTCGGGGGGCGATGGCGAGGGCTCGTCCGAGCTCGACGAGCCGACCCTGGCCGGTGGGCAGCGAGTCGGCCCGCACGTCGGCCACGACGCCGAGCCCGAGCTCGTCGATGATCCGGTCGACCGGCCAGGGCGCGCTGCCGCGCCCGTGGCGGCGGTGGACCGACGCCGCCATCTGGATGTTCTCCCGCACGGTGAGCGAGCCGAACAGCTCCAGCCGCTGGAACGTGCGGGCCAGGCCGAGCCGAGCTCGCTCGTAGGGCCGGAGGCCGGAGATGTCGCGGCCGTCGAGCACGACCTGACCGCCGGTCGGCGCCTGGAG
>JAOBWJ010000273.1 GCA_025463335.1 Acidimicrobiales bacterium | reverse complement strand
ATCGGTTCGGGCGGGCGGGTCGTCTGCTCCGCGGGGCGTGAGAGACGAGAGGCCACATCCACCAGTTCGCTCTACCCCGTCACCGCACCTCCACGCACCTCTTGCTGGTTCGGCGCCGGAAGGGGCGTACCGTGTGCGCGCCGTGAACGTCCGACTCCCCGCCCCCGAACGTCGCCGCCAACTGCTCGACGTCGCCCTCGGGGTGTTCGCCACCGACGGCTTCCACAGCACGTCGATGAACGACGTGGCCGAGGCCGCGGGCGTGACCAAGCCGGTGCTCTACCAGCACTTCACGTCGAAGCGGCAGCTCTACCTCGAGCTGCTCGAGGACGTGGGCACTCGGTTGGGCGACCAGATCGCGGAGGCCACGGCCGCTGCCGGGAGCCCCCACCAACAAGTGGAGGCCGGGTTCGCGGCATATTTCCACTTCGTGGACCGCCACCGCAGCGCGTACCAGTTGCTGTTCGGCGGGGGCTCCCGCCGCGACGCCGAGTTCGCCGATGCCGTTCGTCGGGTCGAGGACCACCTCGCCGCCTCGATCGCCGAGCTCATCCAAGCCGACATCGATGCCGACCACCGGCGCACGCTGGCCTTCGGCCTGGTCGGCATGGCCGAGGGGACGAGCCGGCTCTGGGTCGCCGAAGACCTCGACTTCGACCCCGACGTCCTGGCCCGGCAGGTCGCCGACCTGGCGTGGGCCGGCCTCCGGGGCATCCACCGGATCGACTGATTCAGACCACGTTGGCCCGTTCACCCAAGGTGGACACGGCGGTCGACCGCTCCAGCTCGCGGGACCCGCGGAGCTTGGCCAGCAGGTGGTCGCCCGCCAGCACCGGCTCGTAGCGGGCCGGCCGGTCGGCGGTCACGCACGTGGGGAGCACCTCGACGAGGGCATCGGAGTTGGCCTCGTGGAAGAAGGCGGCCGACCGGCGCAGGCACTCGCCCTCACCGGTGGGCGGCACGACCCGGTGCAACGTCGAGCGCCACCGGTCGTTGGTCCACTGGGCCAGCAGGTCGCCCAGGTTCACGAGGAAGCAGCCGGGTTCGGGCTGCACGCCGACCCAGTCGCCGCCCGGCGCCACGATCTCCAGGCCCGGCACCCGGTCGGCGAGCAGGATGGTGAGCACGCCGTAGTCGGTGTGGGCACCCATGCGCTGCTGGCCGGGGAGGACGGGCACCGACCCGTCGGCCCGCTGGTACCAGTTGACCCGCAGGACGTCGGGCGAGTGGTCGGTCTTGTCCACGAAGAACGTCTCGGGCATGCCGAGGCCGGCAGCCACCACCCGGGTCAGGCGGTGGGCCAGGGCCGCCACCTCGTCGAAGTAGGTGACGAACGCCTCCCGGAAACCGGCCAGCTCGGGCCACAGGTTGGGAGCGAAGAAGCCGTCGCGGTGGGCGGCGTGGACGGGGTCGGTGTAGTCGACCTCGTGGCCGGTGTTGAACGCCTCGAACAGGTCGGGCGGAGCCTCGACACCGAGGCTGTAGGCCAGCGACTCCTTGCCGACCGGCGACCAGCCCCGGTTGATGGCCATCGAGGGCGGGACCACCGCCCGCTTGCGCTCCTCGGGCAGGGCGAAGAAGCGGTCCATGGCGTCGAGCAACCCGGCGATCACGTCGTCGGGCACGCCATGGCCGGCGATCTGAAAGAAGCCGATCCTCGAGCAGGCGTCGTCCACGGCGCTCGCCGCGCTGGCGTCGGCGAGGTCGACGACCGGGATCACGTCGGGCACGGCACCACCAGTTCCGCCAGCACCCGCCGGTAGGCGAGTCCGAGCTTGTCGTTGCGGGTGTGGACCTCGACGCGGGGATCGAGGGGGACCTCGGTGTGGCGGTACGACTCGAGGATGGCCAGGTCCTCGTCGAGGACGCGCTCCTCGAACGCGATCGAGTCGGCGAGCTTGACCTCGTCGCCGCCGAAGTCGTTGCGGGCCATCATCTTGAAGACCCGCGACGACGAGCCGTCCTCGGGGAGGCACGAGAACAGGATCGAGATGACGCCGCCGGTGAGCGGGAACGTCAGCCGGACCAGGGCGGTCGTGGCGGCCGCAAACTCCTTGAACAGGTGGTGCTCCTGGACCAGCGGGTGCTCGCCGGTGGCAACCAGCGGATCGTCGTAGTTGCGGTACGGCGTCACATAGGTGGTCGACGCGTGCCACGCACCCCGTTTGACCTCGTGGGGCGGCAGGAACGCGTCGTCGGCCACGCCGAACGTGGAGGTGTGGACGAAGGGCAGATGGGTGGCATCGAGGAAGTTGTCGGTGAGCTGGATGGCGCCGGCCGTGGTGCGCCTTGGCTCGTTCCAGCACCGGTCGAACGACGGGTCGTCCCACTCGGGGAACTCGGGGATGTCACACACGGGGGCCTCGGGCGCCAGCCACACCAGGCCGTAGCACTCCTGCAGCCCGGCTGGGGTTGCCGCCCGGGCCTGCGACGGGATGGCGGCGTCATCGCCGAGGGCGGGGATGCGCACGCACTGGCCCGACCGTTCCAACTCCCACCCGTGGTAGCCGCACCGCAACGTCGTGCCGCACACCGTGCCGATCGACAGCGGCGCCAGCCGGTGCGGGCAACGGTCCTCGAAGGCGGCCAGCCCATCGGCCAGGCGCACGAGCACCCAATCCCGGCCGAGCACCTTCACCGAGACCGG
>JAOBWJ010000266.1 GCA_025463335.1 Acidimicrobiales bacterium | reverse complement strand
AGGACGGCGAGGATCTCGCGGAGGACCTCGACCGGGACCCTCGTGCGGGGGAGGCCCTCCGCCACGTCGACGTGCAAGGGCCGGCCTTCCCTGGCCAGGTCGCCCCGGAAGCGCTCGGCGATCTCGGCACAGACGTCGCCGACGTCGATGGGCGGACCCAGGACCGGGGCCACGTCGCGGGCGACGGCCAGCAGGGTGGTGACCGTGGCCTCGAGCCGCTCGACCTCGCCGATGGCGGTCTCGATGGCCGCCGTGGCGTCCGCCCCAGGTGTCACCAGCGCGCTCTCCAGGGCGAGGCGGAGGCTGGTGAGCGGCGTGTTGAGCTGGTGGGAGACGTCGGCCGTGAAGGCCCGCTCCCGCTCCACGAGCGTGCCGAGCCGCTCGGCGGTGCGGTTGAGGGCCCGTCCGGCGCCGTCGATCTCGGAGACGCCTGTCGGTGCCACCCGGGCCGTGAAGTCGCCGTCCCCGAGGCGGCCGGCCAGGCCGGTGAGCCCGTCGATCGGGTCGACCAGCCGGGACGTCTGCGACCAGGCGAGCAGCCCGGCGATGCCGACGGCGATGCCGGCGATGCCGGCCATGACCAGCCAGCTCTGCCGGCTGTCACCGGCCACCTCGTCCCACGACACCGCCGCTCGCGCCGCGCCGACGATCTGCTGCTCGTCGTGCACGGGTATGGCGACCGCCAGCCAGGCACCGTCGTGGTCGTCGGTGACCCGGCCGCCGATGGCCGACCGCACCTCGCTCCCGCCGGTGCGGGGGCCGGTGCCGGTCAACAACTGGCCGTTCCGGTCGTAGAGCGCCAACCGGACGCCCGGGTCGGATTCGGGCAGCACCGGCGACGGCGCGGTGCCGCCGTCGGCCGAGGGGAAGGCGCCCGCCGCCCGGGTGGCCTCCCGCTCCAACTTGCTCACCTCGCGGCTGCGGTAGAGGCGAGAGGCGGCCACGCCCAGGGGCACGGCGAAGACGGCGACGGCCACGGCGGTGACGAGCACCATCGAGAGCAGGACCCGCCGCCTCACGGTGCGTCGAGCCGGTACCCGACACCGCGGACGGTCGAGATGTGGCTCGGGCCGCCCTCGGGGTCGAGCTTGCGCCGCAGCGACCAGATGTGGATGTCGAGCGTCTTGGAGGGGCCGAACCAGTGCTCGTCCCAGACGTCTTCGAGCAACCGCTCCCGGGTGACGACCCGCCCAGCGTTGCGGGCCAGGGCCACGAGGAGGTCGAACTCCTTGGGTCGCAGCTCGACGCGTGAGCCGGCCACTTCGACGATCCGGGCGCCGATGTCGACGGCGAGGTCGTCGACCGTGAGGTGGTCGCGGTCGTCGTCGATCCGGCGGGTGCAGGCCCGCACGCGGGCGAGGAGCTCGGCCAGCCGGAACGGCTTCACCAGGTAGTCGTCGGCGCCGGCATCGAGGCCGAGGACGATGTCGGCCTCCTCGGCCCGGGCGGTGAGGATGAGGACCTGGGGGGCGGCTGGTCCGCTCCGGAGCCGCCGGCACACCTCCAGGCCGTCCTGGTCGGGTAGGCCGAGGTCGAGGATCACCAGCGCCGTGCCAGGGTCGACGGCGGCCAACGCCTCGGCCCCGGTCCGCACCCAGCTCACCGTGTAGCCCTGGCCCGCGAGCGTGCGCTCGAGCGACCCCCCGATGCCTTCGTCGTCCTCTACGACAACGATGTGGGGCGAGGCCATCACCGAAGCGTAGGGAGCCTCACGCGAACCGGACGATCGACAGGCCGCCGGCCACGAGGCAGTAGACGGCGAACGGCATGAGCGTCCGGGTCTCGAAGAAGCGGACGAGGAACCGCACGGCGCCGTACGCGGCCACCCCGGCCACCACGGCGCCCACGACGGCTTGGCCGCGGACGCCGTCCCCGAGGGGTCCCAGCAGGTCGGGCAGCTTGTACACACCGGCGGCGAAGATCACCGGGGTGGCGAGAAGGAACGAGAACCGGGCCGCGTCCTCGTGGTCGAGACCTCGGAGGAGGCCGGCGACCATCGTGATCCCGGACCGGCTGATCCCGGCGAAGAGGGCACCGATCTGAGCCACGCCCACCGCCGCTGCTTCGCGGGTCTCGAGCGAGTCCAGCCGTCGGGACGGGGCGCGACCCACCGTGCGTCGGCGCAGGAGCTCGCCGGCCAGGAGGATCACGCCGTTGACGGTGAGGAACGCGGCGCAGGCGAGGGGCTTGGCGAACAACGTCCGGAGGGCGTGTTCGAACACCAGCCCGGTGATCCCCACCGGGACCGTGGCAACTACGAGCAGCCACGCCATCCGCTCGTCGGCCGTCTCGACCCGGCGGGTTCGCAGCGAACGGAGGAAGCCCCCGATGATGCGCACCCAGTCGTGCCGGAAGTACACGAGCAGGGCGATGGCCGTGGCCACGTGGAGGGCCACCACGAACGCCAGGTAGAACGACTCCTGGGCGGACTGGGCGGTGACGAGGTCGTTCCAACCGAGCCAGGCCGGCACGAGGACGGAGTGTCCGAGGCTCGATACCGGGAACAGCTCGGTCACACCTTGCAGGAGGCCGATGACGATGGCCTGGAAGTAGCTGATCATGCAGTGGTCGGGCCGCTGAGGGCGGGCTCAGGCGGCGGCAAGCGCGGTCTGGTCACGCTTGGTCCGGGTCAGGTAGACGACCACGGCGAGGATGGTGGCGAGGAACAGGGCGCTGGTGCCGAGGGTGCCGAGCCCGAGGCCGCCGTCGGCCGGCTTCTGCGAGAGGTAGTCGCCGATGGAGGCGCCGAGCGGCCGGGTGAGGATGTAGGCCAGCCAGAAGGTGAGGATGGCGTTGGCGCCGAGGCGCCAGGCGAGGAGCACGATGGCGATGCAGGCGGCGAAGAGGAGGCCCGACTTCCAGTAGCCGATGTTCAGCGTCTCGGCGAGGAGGTCGCCGGCGGCGGTGCCGAGGGCGAACGTGAAGAGGATGGCGAGCCAGTAGAACGCCTCCCGCTTGGTCGTGTAGATGCTGTGGATGGAGAGCGTCTTCTCGCTGGCCTGCCACACGGCAAATGTGATGATGAGGGCGGCGGCGAAAACGGCGGTGGTGAGCTTGAGGCTGACGCCGAAGCGGTCGGTCAGGTTGTCGGTGATGAGGGTGCCGACCACGCTGATGGCCACCACGGCCAGCCAGTAGATGCCAGGGACGTAGCGCCGGGCCCGGAACTGGTAGAGCAGCACCACGACGAGGGCCACGGACATGACGATGGTCGTGGTGGTGAGCCCGAACCCGAGCGTCTCGTTCAGGTAGTCGGCGGCGCTCTCGCCGACGGTGGTGGCCATGATCTTGATGACCCAGAAGAAGATGGTGACCTCGGGGACCTTGTTGAGCATGGTCCTGACGCCGGTATGGCGACCGACGTCCGCTCCTGCGTACACCTCGTTCGGCATGGGGCCGACCGTACGAAGGAGAAGCACTTCGTCTGGTGCACGGAAGGTATGCGGCAGGCTAAATCTGCGTCCCCAGGTCAGGTGGGAGGCGTCGGCCCGTCCCACTGCATGAGCACGATGGTGGCGTCGTCGGCCAGCCCGTGGTCCTGGTGCTCGATGACGGCCCGGACGAGCAGGCGCACGATCTCCTCGGGTTGGAGCTCCTTGGACGCGTGCTGACCGGCGAGGTCCGCGAGCCGATCGACGCCGAACCGCCCACCGCCGGGGAGCGCGGCCTCGACGACTCCGTCGGTGAAGAACAGCACGGCGTCGCCCGGTTCGAGCGACTCCGTCGCCGTCGCCACCGACCGTTCGTCCAGCGCGCCGAGCCCCCACGGCAGGCTGGGCTGGCACTCCAGCTGGCGGATGACCTGTCCGTCCCGGAGCAGCAACGGGCACGGGTGGCCGGCGTTCGTCCAGGTCATCACGCCGGTGTCCACGTCGACCTGGGCGACCTGGCCAGTGGCGAACGCCTCCGGGAAGTGGCTGGCCATGGCGGCGTCGAGGCTGGCGTGGATGTACTCGAGCGAGCGGGCCTCCCGGCGGTCGTGGCGGTACGAGCCGACGGTCAGCGCGGCGATCAGGGCGGCGGCAACCCCGTGGCCCATGGCGTCGATGACGGCGATGTTGAAGTCGGCATCGTTGAGGGCGTAGTCGAAGCAGTCGCCGCCCACCTCGTAGGCCGGCTCGAGCAGACAGGCCACCGAGAGGCGATCGGTCTTGAGCACGAGCGGCGGGAGCAGGTCCCACTGCATGCTGGCGGCGAGTGAGAGGGCATGACGGCGCCGGTAGAGGTTGTAGACGTCCGTCGAGCGCGCATGGGTGGCGATGAGGTTGCCGGCCAGGAGCCCGAGCTCCTCACAGCCCCGCACGACCTCCTCGTCCACGGCGGCGACCGTCAGCGCCAACACGCCCGTGCGGTCGGACCCTTCGACGATCGGCACCCACACCCGCACGCCATCGGGACGCTCGGCGGTGGTGACCTGCTGGTCGGTGAAGGCTCGGCCCGCCATGCTGGCCGCCACCTCCTCGCTGTGGGAGACGTCCGCGTGCGCACTTCGGTCGGGCACCGGCTCGAGGGTGGTCTGGCCGAAGTCGACCAGGTAGACGACCACATCGGTGGCGTCGAGACGTCCCGCCGCCCGGAGCAGGATGTCCGGGATGGATGACGGATCGGCGAGGTGCGACGCACGGAGCGAAGCGCCCAGATCCAGTTGTTGCACCGTCGGAGGCTAATGGGAGGCGCTGAGCTCATCTTGCCGGTCGATCACCTGACGGCCGGTCTACCGTCGCAGTCGTGAACGCCCGGCTGCGACGGTTGCCGATCGGCGTCGCGGTGGGCGGACTTTGGGCCGTGCTCGACCCCAACGGCCGGTGGTACGCCGCCGTGCTCGGCGGTGTGGTGGTCCTCGTGCTGCCCGAAGTGCAGCCTTGGGTACTCGCCCGGCTGCAGCGGCCGGGAGAGGTTCCGGCGTCGTTGCGCCATCCCGGCGAGGAGTGGGTCGCCGGCACGGTCAAGGTGCTCGACGACGGTGGCCTGCGGTGGCGGGCGACAGTGGATGCCGAGCGGAGCGTGGTTCGCATCACGACCGACCGGTTCACCTTCGGCGGCTACCTCCGCGACGAGCCCGTGGCCGGTCGGGAGGTCCTGGAGCTGCGCGCCGCCAGTGGGCAGCTGGAGCTGGCGGTGCCGCCCGAGCAGGCGGAGCGGCTGGCTGCGGTGTTCCGCATCGCCACCGGCTGAGCCTCTACCGTCGTCGTGTGAGCGACGACCTGTTCTGCAAGATCGTGGCGGGGGAGATCCCGGCCACCAAGGTGCTCGAGACCGACCGCTCCCTCGCCATCCGGGACCTTCATCCCCAGGCGCCGACCCACGTGCTCGTCATCCCGAAGGAGCACGTCACCCACGCCGGCGAGCTGACGGCCGCCCACGGCGACCTTCTGGCCGACCTGTTCGCGACCGCCGCCAAGGTTGCCGAGCAGGAGGGTTTGGCCGAGGGCGGCTACCGCCTCGTGTTCAACGTGGGTGACGATGCCGGCAACTCGGTGCCCCACCTGCACCTCCACGTGCTCGGCGGGCGAAAGCTGGGCTGGCCTCCGGGTTGAGACCACTAGCCTGATCCACACCTTGCCTGCCACCGACGTCAAGATCCTCGTACCCGGGAACCACCTCATGGTGGGGTTGCTCGGGCATCACGACGAGCTCCTCCGGCTCGTCGAGAAGGCCTTCCCCGGCACCGAGATCCACGTGCGGGGCAACGAGATCAGCGTCAGCGGCACCGAGGCCGAGCTGGCCGGGCGGCTCTTCGAAGAGCTCGTGCTGCTGCTCGAGGGGGGCCAGGCCATCGACCCGTCGAGCATCGGGCGCACCATCGACATGGTGCGGGCCGACGAGCGCCCGTCCGAGGTGCTCACCTCCGAGGTGCTGCGAGCCTCCAAGGGGCGCAGCGTGCGCCCGAAGACCAGCGGCCAGAAGCGCTACGTCGACGCCATCCGCGACAACGTGATCACCTTCGGCATCGGTCCGGCCGGTACCGGGAAGTCGTGGTTGGCGGTGGCCATGGCCGTCCAGGCGCTGCAGGCCAAGCAGGTCAACCGCATCATCCTCACCCGCCCGGCGGTCGAGGCCGGCGTGCGCCTGGGCTTCCTGCCCGGCGACCTGATGGCGAAGGTCGACCCCTACCTCCGGCCCCTGTTCGACGCCCTCTACGACATGGTCGACGCCGAGGGCGGGGCCAAGCTGCTCGAGCGGGGGACCATCGAGGTGGCGCCCCTGGCGTTCATGCGGGGCCGCACACTGAACAACAGCTTCATCATCCTCGACGAGGCCCAGAACACCACGCCCGAGCAGATGAAGATGTTCCTCACCCGCATCGGCTTCGGGTCGAAGTGCGTGGTCACCGGCGACGTCACCCAGATCGACATCGCCGCCGGGCGCTCGGGCCTCCTGGGACTCGAGCCCATCCTCAGCGGGATCGAGGGCCTGGCGTTCGTGCGCCTCACCAACAAGGACGTCGTGCGCCACAAGATCGTGCAGGACATCGTCGACGCCTACGAGCGCGCCGGACCCGAGGCGCCCTCCTGATGAGCGCCCCACTGGATCCTCGCCGGCGCCGCCGGCCGGGCCCGCCCGAGGGCGAACCCGTGGTGTTCGCGGCCGACGAGCAGGGCGCGGTGGGTGTCGAGCTGGCCGCCCTCACGACGCTCGCCGAGGGCGTGCTTCGGGAGGAAGGCGTCCGCGGCGCGTCCGAGCTGGCTCTCTACTTCGTCGACGAGCCGACCATCGCCGACCTCAACGAGCGCTTCCTGGGGGGCACCGGTCCGACCGACGTGCTCGCCTTCCCGATCGACGACGACATGCCCGAGGCCGGTCGCTCACCCGACGCCGGCTCCGCGGGGCCCGACCGGCCGCCGCTCGAGCCGTCGGAGGTCCCGCTCCTGCTCGGTGACGTGCTGATCTGCCCGGTGGTGGCCGAGCGCAACGCCGCGGAGCACCAGCGCACCCTGCGCGACGAGCTCGCCCTCCTCGTGGTCCATGGGACGCTTCACGTCCTGGGCATGGACCACGCCGAGGAGGAGGAGACGAAGGTCATGCAGGCGAGGGAGCAGGAGCTCCTCGCGCTCCTGCACCAGCCCGGCTGATGGTCTGGGCCGTTGTCGCGGTGGTCCTCCTGGTGGCCACCGCCGCCTTCCTCGCCGCGGCCGAGACGGCGCTCACCAACCTGCCCCGCGTGCGGGCCATCGCCCTCGTCGAGGAGGAGCAGAAGGGCGCGGCGGCCCTGCTCCGGTTGCTCGAGCACCGAGAGCGCATCCTCAACCCGGTGCTCCTGCTCGTGCTGGTGTGCCACCTGGTGGCGGCCACCATCGTCGGCGTCGTGGCTCGCCAGTACCTCGGCCCGATCGGCATCGGCGTGGCCGTGCTCATCGAGGTCCTGCTGATCTTCGTGTTCGCAGAGGCGGCGCCCAAGACGTACGCCCTGCAGCACCCCGAGCGCACGGCCATCTTCGTGGCGCCGATCGTCAGCCTCGTCGCCGGCTTCCCCCCGGTGCGCTTCCTGGTCCGGCTGCTCATCGGCCTCTCGAACGTGATCCTGCCGGGCAAGGGTCGACGGTTCGGGCCCACCGTGTCGGAGGAGGATCTCCTCGCCCTGGCCGATGTGGCCGTCGAAGCGGGCGAGATCGAGTCCGACGAGCGGCACCTGATTCGCTCGATCATCGACTTCGGCGACACCGTGGCCCGCGAGGTGATGGTGCCCCGCCCCGACATGGTGGCCATCACCGACGACTCGACCGTGGCCCAGGCCATGGAGTGCGCCATCACCAACGGCTTCAGCCGCATCCCCGTCTACGCGATCGGCGAAGGCATCGACGACGTGGTGGGCATCGTCTACGCCAAGGACCTCATGCGGGCCATGCGCGACCGCCTGGGGTTGACGCCCGTGCGCCCGCTGCTACGGCCACCGGTGTTCGTTCCCGAGACCAAGCGGGTGGCCGAGCTGCTCAAGGAGATGCAGGCGCGGCAGCGCCACATGGCGATCGTGATCGACGAGTACGGCGGAACGGCCGGCCTGGTCACCCTCGAGGACCTCATCGAGGAGCTGGTGGGCGACATCGTCGACGAGTTCGACGTCGAGGATCCGCAGCTCGAGCCGCTGCCGAACGGTGATTGGCGGGTCAACGCCCGCATGCCGCTCGACGAGGTCAACGAGCTCCTGCGCCTCGACCTCCCCGAAGGCGACTGGGACACGATCGGTGGTCTGGTGTTCAACGCCCTGGGGCACGTGCCCAACGAAGGAGAAGCAGTGGAGATCGACGGACACCGGCTACGGGCGGAACGGGTGGATGGGCGGCGCATCGGCCGGGTGCGGGTCACGCGGGCTCGGAGAGAGACGTGAAGACCGGCTTCGTGACGTTCGTGGGCCGGCCCAACGTGGGCAAGTCGACGCTGCTCAACCGCATCCTCGGCACCAAGGTGTCGATCGTGTCCGACAAGGTGCAGACCACCCGCACGCAGGTGCGGGGCGTGCTGACCCGGCCCGATGCGCAGATCGTGTTCGTCGACACCCCCGGCATCCACAAGCCCCGCACGACCATGGGGGAGCGGCTGAACGACACGGCCATCGGCTCGGTGGCCGGCGTCGACACGGTGTGCCTGGTGCTCGACGCCACCATGCCGCTGGGCAAGGGCGACCGGTTCGTGGCCGAGCGGGTGCCGAGCAACGCCATCGTGGTCGTCAACAAGACCGACATCGCCTCGCCGGCCAAGGTGCTCGAGCAGCTCTCCAGGGCCGCCGAGCTCGACCTGTCGGCCTACTTCCCGGTTTCGGCCCACACGGGCAAGGGCGTGCCCGAGCTGGTCGAGGAGCTGGTGGCCCGGCTGCCCGAAGGCCCGCTGTACTACCCGGACGACATGGTCACCGACGTGCCCGCCGCGTTCTGGGTGGCCGAGCTGGTGCGCGAGCAGCTGTTCCAGACCATGCGCGAGGAGCTGCCCCACTCGATCGCCTGCCGGGTGACGGAGTGGGAGTGGCCCCGGATCCGCTGCGAGATCCTCGTCGAGCGCGAATCGCAGAAGGGCATCGTGATCGGCAAGAAGGGTGCGGTGCTCAAGGAGGTCGGCACCGCGGTGCGGGCCCAGCTCCCCGAGGGCGCGTTCATCGAGCTGGTGGTGAAGGTCGACAAGGACTGGCAACGCCGGCCGGCCGCCCTGGAGCGGCTGGGCTACTAGCCGACGTCAGACCACGACGTTGTGGGCTTCCCACATCGTCGGCGGGGTGTCGACCGGCGTCACGCCGGCCTGCTCCTGGGCCGGGCGGACCTTGTTGATCATGAAGTCACGAGCCTGAATGGGGTCGTCCCACACGGTGACGATGCGCCAGGCTCCGCCCTGCGGGCTGGGGCCGGCGATGTGGACGCGACAGGACTCGGGCAGCGAGCCGCCGAGGCTGTCGAAGACGGCGTCGTACTGCTCGGCCGTCATGTTCGGAGTGTCGACCATGATCACGGTGGCCATGTGATCCTCCTTCATCGCGGAACGTGGACGTTGCTCGGCTACGGGCCGGCGCGGACGGCGTCGCCGCTGCGGGTGGCCTCACCCGGCTCGCTCCCGGGGACGTTGGGCACGTCGAGCTCGATGGTCACGGTGCCGTGGCGGCGCTCCCACAGGACGACGTTGACGACCGAGCTGTAGACGATCAGGCGGGCGAAGAAGTACAGCCAGGCCAGGAGGGCGAACACCACGCCGAGCGAGCCGTACAGCGCCGAGGACGATGCCACCGCCCGAGGCACGTAGATGCCGCCGAGGAGCTTCAACACCTCGAAGCCGACGGCGCCGACGATGGCTCCGGGCACCAGCGGCCGCCAGCCGATGTCGCGGTTGGGGAGGATCTTCGACGCCCACAGGAACATGGCGAAGCCCAGGGTCAACGCCAGCACGATCTCGAGCGGGGCCAGGAAGCCCGGGAGGAACTGGACCGCGGTGGTGAGGGCGAACGACGCCAGGAACAGCACGGCGGCACCGGCCAGCCAGAGCAAGCCCATGACCTTGTCCTTGACGCCCCGACCGGTGACCTGCCAGACGGTGTCGTAGGCGTACTGGAGGGCGCTCACCAACCCGAGGCTCGCCCACAGCAGGCCGACGAGGCCGACGATCGAGGCGGCCCTGCGGCTCTTCTCGGCGGTGGCGATGGCGTTGCTCACCGTCGTGGCCGCCTCGCTGCCCTTTGGGATGGCCAGGGCGTCGAGCACGGACTGGGTCACGTTGTGGTCCCCGGATGAGACGAAGCCGAGCACGGCGACCACGACCAGGATGAGGGGGAAGATCGACACGAAGGCCGCCAGCGTCACCGCGCTGGCCACGTAGCCACCCTGCAGCTCGTTGAACCGGGCCTGCACGGCCGCGATGACGGCCACGACCGTGTACCGGTCCTCCAGGGCATGCCACCGTCGCTTGACACCGTCGAGCACCACCAGCCCTGTACCCACAGGCGGTACCTTCGACCGGTGGACCTCGACCAGATCGACCGGCGGCGCATTCCGGTCCACATCGCGTGCGTCATGGACGGCAACGGGCGATGGGCCACGACGCGCGGCCTGCCCCGGACCGAAGGCCACGCGGCGGGCGAGGAGGCCCTGTTCGACGCCGTCGAGGGTGCCCTCGAGCTTGGCGTGAAGTGGCTGACCGTGTACGCCTTCTCGACCGAGAACTGGCGGCGGCCCCCGGACGAGGTGCGCTACCTCATGAGGTTCAACGAGTCGCTGCTCTCGCGTCGGCGCAACGAGCTGCACGACCTCGGTGTGCGCATCCGGTTCGCCGGCCGGCGCGACTGGCGGGTACCCAAGAGCGTCCTGCGCCAGATGGACGAGGCCGCCGAGCTGACGAAGCGCAACAAGAAGATGACGCTCACCATCGCCTTCAACTACGGCGGTCGGGCCGAGATCGTCGACGCCGTGCGGGCCCTGGTGGCCGAGGGCGTGAAGCCCGAGAAGATCGACGAGAAGGCGATCGCCAAGCACCTCTACGACCCGACGATGCCGGACCCCGATCTCATGGTCCGCACGTCGGGGGAGCACCGCATCTCGAACTTCCTCCTGTGGGAGCTGGCCTACAGCGAGCTGATCTTCACTGACGTCCTGTGGCCCGACTTCCGCCGGGAGCACTTGTTCGAGGCGGTCCTGGAGTTCCAACGGCGCGACCGGCGCTTCGGCGGCGTGGATTCGTAATGGCCATCTACCGCGAGGAAGGCATCGTGCTGCGGACGATGCGCCTCGGGGAGTCCGACAAGATCGTCACCATCGTCACCCGGGGCCGGGGCAAGGTGCGGGCCGTGGCCAAGGGCGTGCGCAAGACCAAGAGTCGTTTTGGTGGGCGACTCGAACCGCTGACCCACGTGGCCCTCCAGCTCTACGAGGGCCGCAACCTCGACACCATCACCCAGGTCGAGACCATCGATCACTTCAAGGCCATCCGCGAGGACCTCGACCGCCTGACCCAGGCAACCACCATGCTTGAGGTCGTCGACGCCATCGTGCAGGAGGGTGAGGAGAACCCCCGATTGCACCAGATGCTGCTGGGCGCCCTCCGCACGCTGGAGGCGCAGCCGTCCCCGCTGGTGGTGCCGGCGTTCTTCTGGAAGCTGCTGGCCCAGGAGGGGTACCGGCCCATCCTCGATCGATGCGCCTCTTGCGGGTCCGTCGAGGACCTGGTGGCGTTCGACCTCAACGAGGGCGGGACGCTGTGCCGCAACTGCGCCCGGGGGACCCGGCTCACGCCCGAGGCGCTCGGGCTGCTGCGCCGCATCCTCGGTGGGGATCTCGTGTCGGTGTTGGCCGAACCGCCCACCCAGGCCGGCTACGAGGTCGAGCACCTGGCCACCCGAGCGCTGGAGCACCACCTCGAGCGCAGGATGCGCTCGGTCGGCATCCTCGACTGATGGGCGCGATCAGGCGCTGACGTCGTAGCGGTCGCGCGCCGAGGCGATGTCGTCGCGGTGGGTGCGGGCCCACCCGACCAGGGGTTCGATGGCAGCGAGCAGGCTGGCGCCGAGCGGGGTCAGCTCGTAGTCCACCCGGGGCGGCACGACAGCGTGGACCGTGCGGGTGACCAGCCCGTCGCGCTCGAGCTGCCGGAGCGTGAGGGTGAGCATCCGCTGGCTGATGCCGTCGATCTCCCGCTTCAGCTCGGAGAACCGCCTCGACCCGTCGCCGAGCAGCTCGACGACGAGCAGCGACCACTTGTCGGCGAGGCGGTCGAGCAGGTCGCGGATCTCGCAGGCCTTGGTATCAGCGATGTGCCTCGGGAACGTTGAAGTGCCGTCTTCCATCACCATCGATGGTGCCCGATGATGTGGCCAGTTACAAGAAGGAACCGACCACACCGAAAGGAACCACCATGGCGACTCCGTCGATCGGCGTCTTCCTCCCGAGCCTCTCCGTGCCCACCGACGCGCCCGGGAACATGGCGGCCACCGCCCGCCACGCCGAGGACCTCGGGTTCGAGTCGGTGTGGGTGGTCGACCAGCTCGTCGCCGGCACCGGCGGCAACATCCTCGACAGCGGCATGGCCTTGGCCGCCGCCGCGGCGGCCACCACCCGCATCACGCTGGCCTATGGCGTGATGATCGTGCCCCTCCGCAACGTGGCCTGGATCGCCAAGGAGGTGGCCACCCTCCAGCACCTGTCCGGCGATCGGGTGCTCTTCGGCGTGGGCGTCGGCGGTGACCGCCACGACCGCTCGTGGGCCGCGGCCGGCGTGCCGCAGTCGGAGCGGGGCCGGCGCCTCGACGCCGCCCTGGCCGTGCTGCCGGACCTCATCGCCGGCAAGACGGTCACCCTCGACGGTGGTGTCGTGCAGCTGGCCCCGGGGGAGACGGTGCCGCCGATCCTGGTGGGTGGCATGGCCGACGCCGCCGTGGCCCGGGCTGCCCGGCACGACGGCTGGTTCCTGCTGCCGTTCCCACCCGAGGAGG
>JAOBWJ010000222.1 GCA_025463335.1 Acidimicrobiales bacterium | reverse complement strand
CGTGGCTCCAGGTGAACGTCACCGAGACCCGTCAGGGCGCCGTCCGGGGCCTGCACGGCGAGGCCATGCACAAGCTCGTCGCCATCGCCCACGGCGCCGCGTTCGGTGCCTACGTCGATGTCCGTGCCGAGTCACCCACCTTCGGCAACGTCGTGACCCGGATGCTGACGGCCGGCGAGCAGGTCCTCGTGCCGCCCGGCGTGTGCAACGGCTTCCAGTCGGTCAGCGAGGGTCTGACCCAGTACCTCTACTGCTTCGACCAGGAGTGGACGGTCGGCATGGCCGGCACCGCGGTGCACGCCCTCGATCCGGCGCTCGCCATCGAATGGCCGCTCCCGGTCGACATCGACGACCCGGGGATGCTGTCTCCCAAGGACGCCTCGCTGCCGCCGTTCCCCGGCTGACCCGTCACGCCAGTTCGACCCGTGAGTGGTCACCGAGCATCAGCCCGGTGGCGCCCCGCCGACCCTCGCCGCGCACGACCGCGACCTCCCGGCCCAGCAGGGAATCGACGATCCGGCCGGCGTCCACGATGCGGCTGCCTTCGAGCACGACCGAGTGGTCGATCTCGGAGCCGGTGATCTCGCACCCGGCGCCGATGGCCGTGAACGGCCCGACGAAGCTGTCGGTCACCCGGACCCCGGCGCCGATCACCGCCGGTCCCCGCACGGTCGAGCGCACGATCGACGCCCCGGCCTCGATCACCACCCGACCCTCGATGCTGCTCGCTTCGTCGACGATCCCCTCGATGCGCGGCTCGAGCTCCTCGAGCAACAGGCGGTTGGCCTCGAGCAGCGGATCCTTCTTGCCGGTGTCGATCCACCACCCGGTGATCTCCCGTGCCGTCACCCGATGGCCGGCGTCGACCAGCCACTGGATGGCGTCGGTGATCTCCAGCTCGCCCCGGCCCGACGGCCCGATGCTCGCCACGGCCTCGTGGACCCGGGCGTCGAACAGGTAGATGCCGACCATCGCCAGGTCCGAGGGCGGCTCCGGGGGCTTCTCCACCAGGCGGGTGACCCGCCGGTCGGCGTCGAGGACGGCCACGCCGAACTGCCGCGCGTCGAGCACCTTGCGCAACAGGATCATGGCCGCCGGCGCCCCCTCGAGCTGGGCCCGCTCGGCGGCGAAGCCGGCCACCACGTCGGCGAGGCGGTCCTCCAGCAGGTTGTCGCCGAGGTACATCAAGAAGTCGTCCTCGCCGAGGAAGTCGCGGGCGATGAGGACGCAATGGGCCAGGCCGAGCGGCTCGTCCTGGCGGATGTAGGTGACCCGCAGGCCCCACTCGGCACCGTCCCCGACCGCCGCCATGACCTCCCGGCGGGTGTCGCCCACGATGATGCCCACGTCGACGATCCCGGCCTCGGCGATGGCCTCCAGGCCGTAGAACAGGATCGGCTTGTTGGCCACCGGCACCAGCTGCTTGGCGCTGGTGTGGGTGAGCGGACGCAGCCGGCTGCCGGCACCTCCGCAGAGCACCAGCGCCTTCACGCCGCACCCCGCAGGGGCTCCCACCACCACCGGTTGGCTCGATACCACTCGACGGTGGCGGCCAGCGCCTCGTCCAGCTCGCGGGCCGGGGACCAGCCCAACGCCCTAACCTTCCCCGTGTCGATCGAATAGCGGCGGTCATGCCCCAGCCGATCCGCCACCGGCTCGATCATCGACTCGTCCTGGCCGAGCAGCGAGAGGATGCGCTCCGTGAGCACACGGTTCGGGAGCTCGTTCCCGGCCCCGATGTTGTAGATCTCACCCACCGCTCCCTGCCGCAACACCAGATCGATCGCCGCGCAGTTGTCCTCGACGTGGCACCAGTCCCGCACGTTCATCCCGTCGCCGTACAACGGCACCTTCCTGGCATCCAGAAGGTTGGTGACGAACAGGGGGATCACCTTCTCCGGGAACTGGAACGGCCCGAAGTTGTTCGAGGAGCGGGTCACCACGACGGGCGTTCCATGCGTCGAGTGGTGTGACAGCGCGATGAGGTCGGAGCCGGCCTTCGACGCGCTGTACGGGCTGCGCGGGTCGAGCGGGTCCGTCTCCTTCGAGGAGCCGGCCGGCACCGAGCCGTACACCTCGTCGGTGGAGATGTGGACCACCCGCTCGACCCCGGCCCGGCGGGCAACATCCATCACCACGTTCGTGCCGCCGCAGTTGGTGCGGACGAAGTCATCCGGCGCCACGATGGACCGGTCGACATGGCTCTCCGCCGCGAAGTGCACCACCGCGTCGTGCCCGACCATGGCCTCCTCCAGCGAGACCCGGTCGCACACGTCCCCCTTCACGAACGCAAAACGAGCGTCTCCCTCCAGGTCACGGAGGTTCGCCGGGTTCCCCGCGTAGGTCAAGGCGTCGTACACGGTCACCGCGTCGTCCGACTGACCGAGCACCCAGCGGGCGTAGTTCGAGCCGATGAAACCGGCCCCACCTGTCACCAACAGTCTCATCCTGCGAGGCTTAACAGTTCCGTCAAGGACATCGGTCACAATGCTCAAGTGGTCTCATATCGGGTCGATAGGCCAGATGTGCTGATTCCCCTCCGAAACCTCCGATTGTTCCTCTGCGCCGCCGCCGCCCTCGGGCTGGCGCTGGCCGCTCTTCCGGCAACGACCGCCTCGGCGGCACCGCTCACCATCGAGGTCTCCGCCGGCCAGTCGGTGGCCACCGCCCTCAAGACCGTCGCCCCCGGCGGCACCGTCGTCGTCCACGCCGGCGCCTACCCCGCCTTGGCCCTGAGCTCGCTCACGTGGACCAGCCGCGTCACACTCCGAGCGGCGGACGGCGAGGCCGTCACCCTTGACGGCATCACCCTCCAGCGGGTCAGCAACCTCACGATGTCCGGGCTCCGCACCACCAAGGTGGTGACCATCGACGGCGGCAGCGGCATCGACCTCGTCTCGTCGTCACCGTTGGGCGTCACCGTGAAGAACGGCGCCGCCGACATCGACATCGCCGACAACGACATCGACGGTGGCTGGAACGGCGTCGCCGTCGTCAGCTGGAGCGGCGCCCCCCGGCCCCGCGGCGTGCGCATCAGCCGCAACCGCATCTCCGGTCAGGCCAACGACAACATCCAGATCGGCATCGCCGACGACGTGACGGTCGAGGACAACGTTCTCCGCGCCCCCGTCATGAACGACAACCACAACGACGGCATCCAGTTCATGGGCGGCGAGCGCCTGCTCGTGCGCCGCAACCGCATCTCCGGTCAGGACCAGGCCATCCTGCTCCAGCCGGAGTCGACGCTCGGCACGGGCAACCGGGTGGGCGACGCTCGGGTGGAGAACAACATCATCAGCGGCACCCGGGGGGCGGGGATCATCGTCACCGCCACCGACGGGACGAGCATCGTGAACAACACGATCTACGACACGCCGTACGCCTCCATCCACCTCATCGGCCAGAACATCGGCCTCGAGGTGGCCAACAACGTCATGAAGCAGCTCTGGCTGGAGAGTGGTGCGTCGGCGCCGGCGGTCGAGGACTTCAACTGCGTGGTGAGCGGTGGCAAGGGCACGCACGACGTGCGGTCCGATCCCCAGTTCACCGACCGGGTCGACTACCGGCTCGCCTCCACCAGCCCCTGCCGTGACCTCAGTCGGCTGCTCGACGCCCCGCTGGACGACTTCGACCGAGTGCTCCGTGGCCCGCAGCCCGGCGCCGGGGCCCGCGAGGTCACCGCCAGCTGACACCGAGCGGGCGCCTCGAGCCCCTAGGGGAGTTCGTCCCCTAGGGGCTATTGCGCCTATGGGCAGCCCGGGTCGGGCGAAAGGCTGTCGCCCATGACGAGCGACCGGGCGCGAACAGACGAACCCTTCATCCCGCAGCGCGTGGCGGTGTTCGGCCTGGGCTACGTGGGCACCGTGACCGCCGCCTGCCTGGCCCAGCAGGGTCATGACGTGATCGGCGTCGACCCGGACCGCGCCAAGGTCGCCGCCATCCAGGCCGGAACCAGCCCGATCGTGGAACCCGACCTCGACGACCTGGTCGCGGCCGGCCGAGCGGCCGGGCGCCTGGCCGCGACCATGCAACCCAGCGTCGCCCTCCGGCGGAGCGACATCGCCATCGTGTGCGTCGGCACCCCCTCACAGTGGAACGGCGCCGTCGACCTACGCCATGTCGAGGACGTGTGCGCCGAGATCGGGCACTGGCTGGCCGACAGCGGTGCCCACATGACCGTGGTCTTCCGGTCCACCATGCCGCCCGGCACGGTCGACCGGCGTCTGGTCCCGGTCCTCGAGACCGCCTCTGGCGCCGCCGAGGACACCTGCTTCGCCGTGGCCATGTGCCCCGAGTTCCTGCGCGAATCGACCGCGATCGCCGACTTCTTCGATCCGCCGTACACCGTCTGCGGCACCCGGAACGACCGCGTCGCCGCCCAGGTCGACGCCCTGTTCGGCTTCCTCGACCGGCCCTTCCGTCAGGTCTCGGTCGCCACCGCCGAGGCGGTCAAGTACGCGTGCAACGCCTTCCACGCCACCAAGATCACCTTCGCCAACGAGATCGGACGGGTCACCGCCCCGTGCGGTGTCGACGGTCGGGAGGTGATGGAGCTGGTCTGCGCCGACGACCGCCTGAACATCGCGCCGGCCTACCTGCGCCCCGGGTTCGCCTTCGGCGGTTCCTGCCTCCCCAAGGATCTGCGGGCCCTGCTGCACCTGGGACGCGTGGCCGGCGAGGACCTGCCGATGCTGGCCGGCGTCCTGACCAGCAACCAGGACCACGTGGGCAACGCCGTGCGAGGGGTGCTCTCCAGCGGCGCCCGGCGCGTCGCCCTTCTGGGCCTCAGCTTCAAGCCCGGCACCGACGACCTGCGGGAGAGCCCCAACGTCGACCTGGCCGAGACCCTGCTCGGCAAGGGGGTCGAGGTGTGCATCTACGACGCCAACGTGCGACTCGACCGGGTGTCAGGGGCCAACCGGGCGTTCGCCGCCCAACGCCTCCCCCACCTTGCGCGACTCCTCACCGATGACCCGGTCCGGGCGCTCGACGAGGCCGACTGCGCGATCGTCAGCACGGCCGAGGAGGCGGTCGTGGCCGCTCTGCGGGCCAACCCTCCCAAGTGGATCCTCGACCTGTGCGGATCGTTGCCACCCGACATCGAGCAGCACTCCGGCTACTGGGGCGCGGCCTGGCCGGGGCCGGTCATCGACCTGCGCGAACCGGAGCTCGCCGCCCTCCGGGGCCTCGCCGGATGAGGGATGCCCCGCGCGTCCTGATCATCGTCCAGAACCTGCCGGTGCCGTCCGACCGGCGGGTGTGGCTGGAGTGCCAGGCGCTCGTGGCCGCCGGCCACGAGGTGTCGGTGATCTGCCCGAAGGCGCCCGGCGACCCCACCTACGAGGTGCTCGACGGGGTCCATCTCTACAAGTACGCGCCGGCGCCACCGACCGAGGGCGTCGTCAGCTTCGTCTACGAGTTCGCGTACTGCTGGTTGCGGACCCTGCTGTTGTCCCTCCGGGTCCTGCGTCGGCCGGGGTTCGACGTGATCCAGACGTGCAACCCGCCCGACACCTACTTCGCGCTGGCTGCCCTGTACCGGCCGGCCGGCAAGCGGTTCGTGTTCGACCAGCACGACCTCTGCCCGGAGACCTACGAGTCGCGGTTCGAGCAGCCGTCGCGGTTGCTGCTCGGCATCCTGCGGCGCTTCGAGCGGCTGACGTACCGCTTGGCCGACCACGTCATCGCCACCAACGAGTCGTACCGGGCGGTCGCCATCGAGCGGGGAGACGTTCCCCCCGACCAGGTGACCGTGGTTCGCACCGGCCCCGACGACGCAGTCATGCAGCCGGGACTCCCCGATCCCGACCTCCGCCGGGGCCGGGATCACCTCGCCGTGTACCTCGGCGTGATGGGGCCTCAGGACGGTGTCGACGTCGCCATCGACAGCATCGATGCCTACGTCCACCAGCTCGGGCGCCACGACTGCCACTTCGCCCTGCTCGGCAGTGGCGACTGCTGGGAGGAGCTGCGCCAGCGGGTCACCGAGCTCGAGCTCGACGAGTACGTGACCATGCCGGGACGGGTCTCCGACGACGTGGTGTTCGCGCACTTCTCCACTGCCGACATCGGTCTCTCACCCGACCCCCACAGCCCCCTCAACGACGTGAGCACCATGAACAAGACGATGGAGTACCTGGCCTTCGGCGTGCCCGTGGTCGCCTTCGACCTCCCCGAGACGATGGTGTCCGCGGGTGACTCGGCGGTCTACGTCACCGACGGGCAGCCGACCTCGTACGCCGCCGCCATCGCCGGCCTGCTCGACGATCCCCATCGGCGGCGGGTCATGGCCAGCGAGGGTCGACAGCGGGTCGAGGACGTGTTGGCCTGGCGCCACCAGGCGCCGGCGTATGTCGGCGTCTACGCCGCCCTTGGCGGCGACACCAGCTCGCATTCACCGGAACCCGTTCGGGCGCCGGCGTGACGGCCGGGATCTCGATCGTCGTCTGCACGCGTGACCGGCCCGACTCGCTCGCCGCGACGCTCGCCACGCTGTCGCCGGTCGTGGGCGCCGACGACGAGGTCGTCGTCGTCGACTCCGCCTCGATCGACCAACGGACGAGTGCAGTAGCGACGTCGGCCGGCTTCCGGGTCGTGCGCGCGTCCCGCCCCGGACTGTCGCACGCCCGCAACCTCGGGATCGCCGCTTCCACCAGGCCGATCGTCGCGTTCACCGACGACGACTGCCGCGTCGGCACGGCGTGGCGCGACGCCGTCGAGGCGGCGTTCGGCGACCCCGCCATCGGGCTGGTGACCGGACCGGTCCTGGCCGTCGCCCGCGACGGGCGGGCGATGAACGTCTCCACGCTCGATCGGACCAGCGATGAGCGGTACACGGCACCGACGCGGCCGGCCGAGATCGGCCACGGCGCCAACATGGCGTTTCGTCGGGCCGCGCTCGAGGCGGTGGGACCCTTCGACGAGGCGCTCGGCGCCGGCGCCCGCTTCCGGGCCGCCGACGACTGGGACATGTTCTGGCGCGTCCTCCGGGCGGGTTGGTCGGCGATCTACACCGCCGACGCCGTCATCCACCATGAGCAGTGGCGGAGTCGCCGCCAGGCCATCCAAACGCGGTACGGCTATTCGATCGGCGCGGCCGCGTTCTGTGTGAAGGCCAGCCGGTTCGGCGATCCCATGGGTCGTCGCCTGCTCGTCGACCGCCTCCGACACGAGGGCCTGCACACCACGATGCGCGGCCTGCGGCAGCGGAAGGCGACGTTGGCCGCCATCGGAGCGGCCAACGTCGTCGGCTCCCTGGCCGGCGCCTGGCGAGCGCGCACCGAGGCGCTCGACGGCGCGTGCTACGCCTCGGCAGACCCGCGATGACCGTCGCTGCTCCGGCCGGAGACCGGCCTGATGTCGTGCGGGCGGTGGCCTGGTCGGCCATCGAGAAGTGGGGTACCCGCATCGGCACCCTGGTCGTCTTCGCCGTGCTCAGCCACTACCTCAGCCCGACCGACTTCGGTGTCGTCGCGCTGGCCAGCATCTTCATCGAGTTCCTGACGATCCTCATCGAGCGGGGCGTCGGCCAAGCGGTGATCCAACGTTCCGAGCTCGACCCCGTCTCCCTCAACGCCGCCTTCTGGCTCTCCGCTGGTGTGGGCGTCGTCCTCACGTTGACCACGCTCGTCACCGCGCCGTTGGTCGGTGAGCTCACCGGACAGCCGGCGATCGCCCCCGTCCTGCGGTGGCTCTCGTTTGGATTCCTGTTCGCCTGCCTGGCCAGCGTGCCCACCGCCTTGCTGCAGCGGGAGTTTCAGTTCAAGTTGCTCGCCATCCGACGATTGCTCGCCGCCACCGCCGCCGGTGTGAGCGGTGTGTTGTTCGCCGTGACCGGTCAGGGCGTGGCCAGCCTCGTCGTCCAGTCGCTCGTCCAGGGCGGCATCGCTCTGGTGTTCGTCTGGCGGGCGGTGCCCTGGCGACCCGGCATCTCTGTCACCTCGACCGCCATGCGCGAGATCGGCCGGTTCACGGTCGCCATCACCGCCATCGAGGTGCTGACGTTCCTGTCCCGGCGCAGCGACGACCTGATGGTGGGAGCCTTCCTCGGGGTCACGGCCCTCGGCTACTACACGGTGGGGTACCGAATCCTGCTGTACGCCATCGAGCTGCTGACGGCGACGATCTCGGCTGTCGCCCTCCCTGCGTTCGCCCGGCTCCAGGACGACCGGCCGGCCATGCGCCGAGCCTTCTATCGAGCGACTCGGCTGAGCGCGGCGATCGCCGTGCCGTGCTTCGCCGGCATGGCTGTCCTTGCCGGTCGGATCGTGCCCTTGGCCTTCGGCCCGCAGTGGCGACCGGCCGTGCCCGTCATGCAGGTGCTGGCCATCGTCGGCATCCTCCAATCGGTCACGTACTTCGATCGCAGCGCCCTCATCGCCGCCGGCGCCACCCGACGGGAGTTCGTGCTCACCCTGGTGGCGACGATCGGGAACGTCGTTGCCTTCGCCATTGCCGTGCGGTTCGGCATCGTCGCCGTCGCGGTGTCCTTCCTCATCCGCAACTACACGTTCTGGCCCATCCGCATCCGAGCCCTCGTCGATGTGGTGGGCCTCAGCGCCTCCACCTATCTGCGGCAGTACGTCGCGCCCGTGCTCGCCTCGCTCGCCATGGTCGGCGTCGTTGCCTGGGCGGAGTCCCGCGTCGGCGCCAACTGGCTCGACCTGCTCGCGCTGGTCGCCCTCGGTGTCGCTGTGTACGCCGCGGCTGCGGCTGTCTTCAGCCGGTCGCTCGTGCGGGAGCTCGCGGCCATGGCCATCCATCTGGTTCCATCGCTGGCGCGGAGACCTGCGTGACGGGTGAGCCGTTGGTTCCCGAGCTGCAGGCGTCGCTCACGGCCACGCTGGCACCGCTGGTGGCCGGGTTCGACCGGTACGCCTTCGTCGACTTCCCCCGCCACTCCAACGTGGGCGACAGCGCGATCTGGCTGGGCGCCCGCGTCGCGCTCGACAGGGCCGGGCTCCGGCCCGTCTACGAATGCGACTACTGGTCCTACCGGCCCGAGCTGCTCGAGCGGGCCAGTCGCGACGCGCTCATCGTGATCAGCGGGGGCGGGAACCTCGGTGATCTCTATGGCAAGCACCAGGCCCTGCGGGAGGCGGTCATCGAGAGGTTCCCCGACCGGCCGATCCTGCAGCTGCCCCAGACGATCCACTTCGCCGATCCCCGTAAGCGGGAGCAGGCGCAGCGGATCTTCGACCGCCACCGGAAGCTGACGCTCCTCGTGCGAGACGCCGCCAGCCTCGAGCTGGCCGAACGTTGGTTCTCGGCGCCGAGCCAACTGACGCCCGACATGGCGTTCGCCTTGGCCGGCCGCCTGCATCGCGCCACCCCGGAACAGGAAGCGGTCTGGCTCCTGCGACGGGACCGCGAGTCGTCCACGGGAGCGACCGACCTCCGCGCCGGATCGGTCGACTGGGGTCCGACCGACATCAACGGCCCGACGGTCATGGCCACCCACCACCTGGTGGAGCGGCTGGCTCCGGTGGCTCGGCGATCGGGCTCGGCCGCGCTGGGACGGCTGCTGGGCCGAGCGTTCGACGCCCGGGCCGCCACGCAGCTGCGTCAGGGGGTGCGGCTGCTCTCCCGAGGAGAAGTCGTGGTCACCGACCGGCTCCACGGTCACATCCTCTGCTTGTTGCTGGACATCCCCCACGTGGTGCTCGACGACCGGAACTCGAAGATCGGGACCTTCCGTTCGGCGTGGACGGCCGGGGCCGGATCGGTGAGAACAGCAGCGTCGGTGGCGGAGGCCGCGGACCAGGTCGTGGCGCTCCGGAACGTGGCGCGCGATCGGGTGTCGGCATGACCGAGGCGCCGCCCATGACCGAGAGACCTCTGCGGGTCCTTGCCTGGCCCGCGTACGCCAACCGGGACAACCCCTACCACGCGCTGTTGCACGCCCATCTCTGCGAGCAGGGGGTGAGCGTGGAGGAGTACTCCCCCGCCGCCCTTGCCGGCGGCGAGTGGGACGTGCTGCACATTCACTGGCCCGAGTTCCTGCTCGGCGGGCGGCCCCTCTGGCGGGCCCTGCCCGGCGCGGCCGTGTTCTTCACTCGGCTGGTCAGTGCTCGGGCCAGCGGGAGGCGGGTCGTCTGGACCGTGCACAACCTGGAGCCGCACGATCGTCGTCTCGGAGGCCGAGCCGTGTACCGGCTCCTGTCGCACTGCGTCGACGCGGTGATCGGACTCAGCGAGGGGTCACTCGCCGCCGCCCGCCAGCGTTACCCGGCGCTGCGACGGCGCCGGGGCGTCGTCGTACCCCACGGCCACTTCCGCGGCGTCTATCCGCGCTCCTGCACGAAGGACGACGCCCGCCGCTCGCTCGGCCTGCGGGCCGAGGATCGGGTGCTGCTCTTCTTCGGCTCCATCCGCCCGTACAAGCACGTCGACCGACTGATCACCACCTTCGGCCGCACACCGGGCGACCGGTTGCGCCTCGTCGTCGCCGGCAGGCCCACGGCTGCCCTGCGACAGGAGTTGGTCGAGGCCGCCGCCCTGGATTCCCGTGTCCAGCTGCACCTGGACTTCATTCCCGACGACGCGGTTCAGCGGTATGTCGGCGCCGCCGACCTCGTCGTGTTGCCGTACGACGAAGGCGTGCTCAACTCCAGCGTGGCCCTGCTGGCCCTCTCGTTCGACCGCCCCGTCCTGGCGCCCGACGTCGGCTCGTTGCCCGAGCTCCAGCGCACGGTCGGCGACCAGTGGGTCCGGACGTTCGACCGGCTCACGCCCGACGTGCTCCTCGACGCCCTCGACGCCCTCGACGTCGACGGTGTCGAGGGCGAGGCGCCGTTGCACGAGCTGGCATGGGACACGCTGGCCGGCCGGACGGCAGCGCTCTACCGGACGCTGGTCGGGCGCGGCGCTGAGCGCATCAGGTCTCAGTCGGCCTCGTAGCGGTTGCCCGACCCGAGCGGGCACGCCCCACCGGGTCGCTGGCGAACAACGTTGTCCCGCACGCCTCCTGGACAGGCCGGTCCGCGAGTGAAGCTCTGCAGGACGTTCCTCTCGACGACCAGGCCGGCGATCTGGTCGAAGCTGCTGCTGCCGTCGATGTGGTTTCCCCGGATCAGCACGTCGGCGATGTCGTGAGCGGCCGTGCGCACGTAGAGGGCGATGGCTCCTTCACAGGAACCGCTCAGCGGCTGGCACGACGCCAAGCGGTTGTCCTCGATCGTGACGTTGCGGATCACGCCGAGGTCGGGTTTGACGATCACCGCCGAGTTCGAGCACTGGCGGAGGTCGTTGTCGCGGATCGTGATGTTGGTGCCGGACGTGACCTGCAGGCAGTCGACGTGACCCCGTGCCGGACCCCGGGCGCCGTCGTGCAGCCGGTTGCCCTCCACCACCACACCGGTCGGTGAAGCGGTGATCTGCACCGGGTCCTTGTCGGTGGTGCCGCCGATGTCGTTGCCGACCAGGCGGGCGCCGTCGGCCTCGAGAGCGATCGATCCGTGGACGAGCGAACCGGCCACGGTGGCGCCCTTGGCTTCGGGGCTCACCATGATGTTGCCGTCGATCCGTAGGCCCTCGAGCCGTGCCCCCGGTGCCCGAAGGTTGACGGCCGTGAGCTGCGGGTGGGCTCCGGCTCGGGGCCGCAGCGTCACCCGCACGTCGAGGACGAGACGGCCATACTGGCCGGAACCGAGGGCGAGGACGGTGCCCGGGCGGCGGTGGGCAAGAGCGTCGGCAAGCGAGCACGGGGCGGACTTCGAGCAGTCGCCGGTGCCCTTCGGTTCGACGTAGGCAACCGCCGACGTCCGGGCCGGCGGCGGCGGATCCTGGCCGGGCAGCGCGACGGCGGCCACCACCGCAGTCGCCGCCACAGCGGCTCCCAACGCCACCCCGACGGCCCACCGTCGAGGACTCATTCCGGGCCGGTTGGCCGCACGACTCGCGCTGGAGCGCCCACGGCCACGGTCGCCGGTGGCACGTCGGTGGTCACCACCGAGTTGGCGCCGATGACCGCGCCCGCCCCGATCGTCACTCCCGGGCACACGACCACGTGCTCCCCCAGCCAGACCCCATCGCCGATGCGCACCGGCGCCAACTGCTCGATTCCCTGGTCGAGCACGGCGACCCCGGGTTCAGCGAAGGCGTGGCGGTGGTCGGCGATGTAGACACCCCGGGCCAGGAGGACCGACCGGCCGAGCTCGACGTGGACGGCGACCGAGATCGTGCACAGGCCCGACATCCTGGTGCCGTCGCCGACGACGAGCGCCGGCCCGTCTCCGGTGGCGGCATCCCCGATCACCTGGAGCCAGGAGCCGGCACCGATGTAGACGTGGGCGCCGAGGACGATCGAGCGCTCCCCTGCCAGCCGCAGCGGTGGCTCCACCACGGTGCCGGCGCCGAAGCCGGCAAATGATCGGCCGAGGGTCAGCGACAACGCCTTGGCCCGCACCCGGCCTGCCATCCGATAGACGTCGGCGCCCGTGATCATCGGGTCAGGGCGACGTCGAGCAGCAGCTCGTGGCGTCGCTCCCAGGAGTTGGCGTGCAGGAACGACAGCCGCTCGGGCTCCGGGGCCGGGCCCAGGGCCAACGCACGGTCGACGGCCTCGGGCAGCGCCCCCGGCTCGTCGTAGAGGACGAGGCCGCGACAGTCGAGCCGCATCGGCGCCAGGTCGATGGCAGCAACCGGCCGTCCCGCCGCCAGGTACTCGTACAGCTTGAGCGGGCTCATGGCCTCGGTGAGCGGAGTGCGGCAATGCGGCACCAGGCACACGTCGGCACTGCGGGTCAGGGCCACCACCTCGTCGCGCCCGACCCGGCCGTGGAGCACCACGTTGGGCCGCGCTGCCAGGTCAGCGAAGTGAGCCGGGTCGAGCAACGGACCCACCAGCACGATCGACCGGTCGGGACGGCGATCGGCCAGCTCGGCAAGGGCGGCGACGTCGACCCGGTCCTGGAGGTTGCCGACGTAGAGCAGCCGGGGCCCGGGGATCCGTTCGAACCACCCGGGCACGGTGAAGGGCCGGCACCACTCATCCGGGTCGATGCCGTTGGGGACGACCTCCGCACGGCCGGTCGGGGCCACCCGCTCGAGCAGGGGCGCCGAGACGGCGCACACCCGTCGCCCCCGCCGACGGACCGCTTCGTACGCAGCCCGGTAGGCCGGCCACCAGCCCTGGCGTGCCGGGTACGACGCCCAGTCGTCGGTGACGTAGAACGTCACCGGTCCGGCCCACTCGAGCGGACAGAAGGCGGCGACGAACGGGTTCGACGTGATGACCGCCGGGGTGTCGAAGTCGGCGCCCGCAGCCGCCAGCTGCCGGTCGTAGTCCCGGTAGGCCCGCTCGATGCCGGCCACGTGGCGGGGGTCGGTTCGGCGCAACCGCCACGGCGTCACCAGCACAGCGTCGTCCCGCTCCGGAAACCGACCGCAAGCGCCTCGGGCGCGCTGGGCGACCCGCTGCACGGGAGAGCGAAACGGGTTGGCAATCATGCGCCGGCCGAGCCGCTGGTCGGTCAGAACTCGATGGGCAAGTCGGTCTCGGGACATGCTCAGGCCCCGGGCCACGGCGTCATCCCACGTCTCGGTGGCGAAGGTGAACACGACGTCGAGTTGCGTGTCATGCATCGGCGCCGGCCTCCAGGACGGCGACGCACGACAGGCCGAAGAAGAACATGAACAGCGACGCCGCCTGGGAGAAGTACAGCGAGTCGAACATGGCCGAGACGACGACGAACGCCACCACGGCACCGAGCACGGCCACCGCCAAGGGCCGCTCGGGCCCGGCGACCCGGGTCCACCGCACTGCCGCCGAGATGGCCGTGATGAAGATCGCGACCAGGGCGAGGACACCGAAGAGACCGGTCTCCTCGGCGCTCAGCAGGTACTGGTTGTCGAACAGGAGCTGGCGATCGAACGGCGTGCGGTAGGTCTCCCACTGGCCGATGCCGCGGCCGATCCATGGATCGGTACCGACGGCACGGTCGATCTCCCGGTAGTCGGACGTGCGGGCCTGGACACTCGTGTCCTCTCGCGAGGTCACGAACATGTGGACCAGACCGTCGGTCGCCTTCGGTTGGAAGGAGAGCGCGCCGGCAATGAGCACGCCGGCCGCAATGCCGATCAGCGCGGCCGTACGCAGCTTGCGCCTGGCAACGGCGATCGCGACCACGCTGGCCACCACCGCGCCCACCACGCCCGTCCGGGCCAGTGCCAGTGGGAGGGCGACGGCCATGGAGGCGGCGGCGGCCAGGAAGGCAGCCCGACGACCCAACCGGTTGGCGCCGACGGCGAGGGCCACGGCGAGGATGACCCCGAAGCACATCACCACCGAGAACTCGATTGCGTGCCGGCTCGCGCCGGCGACGCGGTTCATGCCGAGCCGCTGCTGGAACGGCACGTTGCCGCCGACGAACGGGTTCGCGGCCCTGGCGCCGGTGGCCGAGAAGGTCTCCACGCCGAGCACCGGGATGGCGCGATCGAGGCCATCGAGCGCCTGCGTCCCTGTGGCTGCTTCCCAGAACCCGAGGAACGACCCCACGAGCAGCAGCGCCACCACCAACCCCACCAGCGAACGACGCTGCCGACGGTTCGGCGCGGTGGCGACGGTGAGGAGGACGACGAGGGCGAGCGTCGTCACCTCGCCGAAGGCTCGCATGCCGGCCGCCGTCTCCGCCGCCCCCAAGTTGCCGAGGTTGCGCAGCAGGGACAACGCCGCCACCGCCGGCAGCGCCAGGACGACGACCGATCGGCCGAACCGCACGGGCTCACCCTGCGCGAACCGGCGAAAGAGGACGACGAGCAGGACGGCCAGGACCGCGTGATGCGGACGCACCGCCACGTTGGCGCCCTTGGGCAGCGTGAACCGGTCGGGGATGAGGAGCAGCAGGGCCAACCACAGGCCGAGGAGTCGGACGGGGAGTCGGCCGTCATCGAGTGCTGCCACCGCCCTGCTGGTGGCGGTCGCCACCGGCCGGTGGAGCGCCAGGGTCATCCGCGGGCGCCTTCGCGGGCCAACTCCGGGACGCGAGTCGACCCCGTGCTCTCCGGCTCGGCCACGTCGCGCAGGTCGTGGACCTCCAACGCACCCCGCTCCCGCCGAGCCGCCCGGGCTCGGTCCACCGACAGCGCCAGCCACCAGGTGAGGGTCAGGCCGAGCAGGGCCGCCAGCACCATGGCGAGCGGCCCCTTGGTCGAATGCTGCTCGGCTGGCGGAGTGGGAGCCCCGGCCACCTCGATCGACAACGGGCTGGCCTGCGCCGCCGGCGATTGCGGCGCCATCAGCGACGCCGCCGTGGCCGGGAGCTCGGCGAGGATGTGGCGCATGGCGGCATCGGTGCCCGCCGGGGTCGGACCGGCCACGATCAGCTCGACGAGACTGGTCTGGTTGGGCACCGACGCCTTGATCGACCCCCCGCCCCAACCAGCGACTTCGCTGCCGATGCGCCGGCCGAACGACCCCGACTGCATGATGGCCTGGAGTGAGTACGCCACCTTGGGCGCATCAGCGGCGGTCGGGGCGGCCGGGTCCTTCGCCACCACGTTCACGACCGCGGACGCTTCGTACTGGGGTTGGAACCGGCTGACGAGCCCGCCGCCGTCCAGCCGGTAGGAGGCAAACACGGCCAGGCCGGCCGTGATCGCCAAGCCGACGATCACGATGTACCAGCGGCGTCGCAGAGTGCCGAGGGCGTCGAGGAAGGTCACGGTCTCACACTCCGAGGTTCGGGGACGGGGAGGATCAAGGGGGCGGCGTCGTAGCCGCGCATCCACGACCGGCGGTGGCGCCAGGCGTGCACCCACTGGTTGGACGGGCGACGCCGGGCGCGGCCCACTGCGGCCCGGAGGCCGACGCCGGCGAGCAGGAAGGTCAGCCCGGCGGGCGTCATCGTCGGGCTCCAGTGCTTCCGGATCAGGGTCGCCTTGCCGGTGAGCACGAGCCGTCGCTTGGCGCCCGACGTCTCCGACGACGCGCCCACGAGGTGGGTGATGGTGGCCGCCGGCGTGATCGCCGGTCGGAACCCAAGCCGGCGCGCCCGCAGGCAGAGGTCGACGTCTTCGCCGTACATGAAGAACCGGGGGTCGAAGCCGCCCAGCTGCCGCCAGAGGTCGTGGTCGATCAGCAGCAGGCACCCGGTCACCACGTCGACGGCGCGGATCGAGTCCCGGGGCCAGCGGCCGAGCGATTCGGGGTCGAGCACCGGATTGTGGCGGAACGCGGCGGTGGCACCGACCGCGAAGCACGCCAGGCTCCACGGCGTCGGCGCGCCCCAGCACGAGCTGGGGTCGACCGACCCGTCGGCCCGGAGCGTGCGGCCGCCGACGATGCCGGTGCCGGGGTCGGCGGCGAGGAAGTCGACGAGGGCGGCGACCGCTCCCGCGTGGACCACGGTGTCGGGGTTGAGCAGCAGGAGGTACCGGCCGGCGGTCCGGGCGGCGCCGAGGTTGACGGCCCGGGCAAAGCCGATGTTGTGGTCGAGCGCCACCACGTCGACGGATGGGAACCGCTGCTGGACCGCCTCGACCGTCCCGTCCTCCGACGCGTTGTCGACCAGGATGACCTCGAGCGCCAGCGCCTGGGACGTCTCGAGCAACGACTCGATGCAGGCGACGGTCAGGTCGCGCGTTCGGTAGGAGACGATGACGACGGAGACGTCCATCAGCCCGCCGATCCCGACGCCGCCGCCACGACGTCCTCGTCGACCGGCCGACCGCTCCGCAGGGCCACGACTCGGGCCGGGACGCCGGCGGCGATGGTGCCGGGCGGGAGGGAGCGGGTGACGACCGAGCCACCCCCGACGATGCAGCCGTCGCCGATCGTCACGCCGGCCACCACCAGCACGCCGGCACCCAGCCACACGTCGTCGCCGATGACGATGTCGGCCTCCCGCCGGGGCTGCTCCAGGACCAGCAGGCCCGGGGCCGTCCCGTAGTTGGCGGCCGTGAGGAACACCTCAGGGCCGAACAGGCAGTCCCGACCAATGGTGATGCGCGCCGAGGTCGGCCCGGCCCACAGCGAGCACCGGGCGCCGATGTGCGTGCGGTCGCCGATCGCCACCCGCTCGCCGTGGGCCAGCGAGACGTTGGGGGCGAATTGCACGGCTCGCCCCATGGCGACCCGGCCCCGCTCGGCCACGTGCGTGTAGTGGTAGTAGTGCACGAGCCGGAGGGCGTGGAACCAGCTCCTGGGGTCGAGGAGCGACCGGAGGAACGCAGCGCCGCGGTTCATGCTGCCGGCACCGGTCGGCGGGTGGTCTCGTCGCGCTCCCAGGTGCCGAGCGCACCCGTGCGGATCTTGCGGCGGGCCAGCCGCTGCGCCTGACCCCGGACGGACAGGTAGGCGAGCGCCGCCGGCCACAGCCAGGGTCGGCACGCGACGTCGACCCACAGCCGGTGGACGCCGGGAACCGCAGCGAGCTGACCGTCGCCGTGGAGGCGGCGGTACTGGAGGGATCCGGCGGCGGCTCGCACCCGACGGTGGACGAGGCTGGCCCGATCGCGAGGCGCCGGCTGCACGAACCGATGGCCGTCGACCAGGATCCGCTCGTGGCGGGCGAACAGCCCGGGCACGAACAGGTCGTCGGCGATCAGGTCGGGGAACCGGTCGAAGCGCCGTCGGCCGGCCGCCGACACGCCGTAGAAGCCGCTGCCGAGCGGCGCCGATCGGGCGTAGGCGGTGCGGCCCCAGATGCGGTAGTAGGCCCGGACCGTCCACGGGCGACCCGCCAGATCGACCTCCAGGCGCGGCGCCGCCGCCCGGGGCTCCTCGCCGGCCAGCACCGCCGCCACCGCCCGGATCGCAGCGGCATCGACGACGACGTCGGCGTCGACGAACAACCGGGGGTAAGCGGTCGCCGTGCGGTCGCCGAGATCGAGGGCGGCCGACTTCGACGCCACGCCGGTCTCCGCCACCCGCACGACCGGTGCGAAGGAGCGGGCCACCTCGGCGGTGGCGTCGTGACATCCGTTGGCGACCACGACGATCTCGAACTCCCCGGGCGCGGCGCCCTCGAGCATGGTGGTGAGGGCGCGGCCGATCAGGTGCTCCTCGTTGCAGGCCGGGATCACGACGGAGCAACAGGGTTGCCCGGTGCTGATGAATCGCTCGCTCATGCGCGACCGTTCCCATCAGGCGCCACGGCGAGGCCGTGCGAGATGGCGACCGACACCGCCTGGGCGTGCGTGCGCACGCCGAGCTTGTCGAAGATGCGGATCTTGTGGTTCTCGACGGTCTTCACCGAGATGCCGAGCGCGCGGGCGATGGCCTTGGTCGACCGGCCCTCCGCCATCTCGGCCAGCAGCTCACGCTCGCGGGGCGTGAGCGCCAGGCGCCCGGTCCCCACCCCGACCTCCGAGGCCCGGAGGCGTCGCCACTGGGTGAGGATGGTGGCTGCCACCTTGGGGTCGAGAAGGACCTCGCCTGCGGCAACCGTGAGGAGGGCTTGGATCAGCTCCTCCGGGCTGCAATCGGCCAGGAGGTAGCCCGAGGCCCCGCCCTCGAGGATCGCCGTGAGTTGCTCCGGCGAATGGTCATCGGCCAGAACCAGCACGCGAGCCCCCGCGGCGACGACGTCGGTCAGGTGGTCTTGGAGCGCGCCGTCCTCCAGCTCGGGGTCGGCGAGCACCACGTCAGGGCACTCCCGGCGGCAGAGCTCGCCGAGATCGGCGCCCCGACGGACCTCGCCGACCACCTCGAGCCCGTGGGCCGGGCCGAAGTGGTCGAGGATCTCCCGGAGCAGCACGCTCTCGTGGGCCATGGCGACGCGGGTCATGTCCCGACGCAAGCTACGGATTCCTTCCTCCCACCCCTAGGGGCCAACTCCCCCACGTTGCCGTAGGGGTATCGACCCCCTAGGAGAACCGCGCCGCTAGCCAGAAAGGCTCGCCGGCAGGGGAAGAGCACCGCTTCGCATGGCCCGGGCCACGGCGTGGGCCTGACTCTGGACACCGAGCTTGGAGAACATGCGCTGCTTGTGGTTCTCGACCGTCTTGCGGCTGATCTGCAGGCGATCGGAGGCCTCCTGGGCGCTGCAGCCCCCGGCGAGCAGCGTGAGCACATCGCGCTCGCGCTGTGTCAGCGCCGGCGGGCGGCTCTCCCCTGCGCTCTCACGGAACCGCCGGATGGACGGGGCCGAGCCACCCTCGCCACAGATGGCGGTGAGGAGCGCGGCCGTGCCTTCCTCATGGGCCACGACGGCGGCCAGGTGTCGGTAGGCCTCTGACTCGGTCGGCGCCCACGCCGCCCGTCGGAAGGTCCCGATCACACGCATGTCGCGCCGACGGCGCCGGAGCGCCCGAACGGTGCGGAGCAGCAGGGGTGTCTCGGTCTCGATCGACAGGATGGCGACATCGGCCCTCGGCGCGTTCCGGTCGACAAGCTCCGCAGGGTCCGTCACGGCCAGCACCACCTGTGCGTCGGCATTGCTCTCGAGCAGCTTGGCCGTCCCCTCGACGACCAGACGACGGGGTTCTTGCAGGATCACAGTGAGGGTCATGGGGCTCCGGTTCTCTTCGGGACGGGGGGACGACGCGATGACGGGCGCAACCTGAGCGACAAGCGCCCGTCATGTACTGCCTGTGCTGGGCCGGTCGAATCTGGGCCCGTAGGAGCGTTCTCTCCCACTTTGGTTCCAATTGCGTGCCGATGCGGTGAACGGAACAAGAACGGTCGCAGTACCCCAAACGTTCCCATTTGACCCCCTAGGGGGAATCCGCCCTTTCGGGCGGGTTCATGCGCGTCCGATGCTGGGCCGGCATGGTGCTCGCACTCGCCGAGGACGAACTCCTCGCCTTCCGCTCCCCGCCAGTCGCCCCCCGTCGATCCGCCCACCTGATGAAGGCGGCGGTCGTCGCCGTCGATTCCTTGGCTCTGCTTCTGGTCCAGGGCCTCGTGCTCCTGCTGGCCGGGTCGACCTCACGGCCGATGGTCGCCGTCATCGCCGCCTCGGGGCCGGTGTGGTTGCTGAGCGTGGCGCACCACCACCTGTACCGGACGCGGTGCGTCCGCGAATCCCACGAAGAGCACCGCCGGCTGCTCCGGGCCGGGTTGACCTCCGCCGCCGTGACCATCGCCCTGGCCGGG
>JAOBWJ010000204.1 GCA_025463335.1 Acidimicrobiales bacterium | reverse complement strand
AGGACGACCACGTTGGTGGCGAGCCAGCATCCCGGACCGATGTGCACCGGCGCCTCCTCGAGGAACTGCCGGCCGATCGGCGTCTCGATGTCGCCGTAGGTGTGGTTGTGGTCGGTGATGTAGACGTTCGGCGCGATCGTCACGTCGTGGTCGAGGTGGATGCCGATGCGGCCGTTGATCATCGAGCCCCGGCCGATCGTGGTGCGGTCGCCGATCGTGATGACCGGCGACCGTCCGGGCGGCAGCGTCTCGGCCGGCATGCCGGCAGCCAGCAGCACGTGGGCACCGATGAACACGTTCCGCCCGAGCTCGATGTGCTGCGGCCCCACGAGGTCCCCCGGCGGCCACGCCATCCATGCCCCCTCCCCCATGGCCCGGAATCGACGGCCGACCGCCGAGGTGCGGGTGATGGCACCTCGGCGTTCCGCCCACCGCCACGCCCGGTGGACGACGTCGGCCAGCACTACTTGCCCTGGAAGTTGGGCGTGCGCTTCTCGGCGAACGCCTTCGGGCCTTCCTTGGCATCCTCGGTGGCGAACACGGCCTGACCGTAGGGCTCCTCGTACAGGAGGGCGTCCTTCTCCTCCATGCCGTCGGTCTCGTGCAGCGTCCGGGTGATGGCGGCCACGGCAATGGGACCGTTGGCGCAGATCACCGCCGCGATCTCCTTGGCCTTGGCCAGGGCCTGTCCGTCAGGGACCACACTGCCGACGAGTCCCCACTGCAGCGCTTCCTGGGCCGAGATGTGCTTGCCGGTGAGCAGGATCTCGGCGGCGACCGTCTTGGGGATCTGCCGCGGCAGCCGCACCGTTGAGCCCATCATCGGGTAGAGCGACCACCGCGCCTCGGAGACGCCGAACTTGGCCGACTCGCCCGCCACCCGGATGTCGGTGCCCAGCAGGAGCTCGGTGCCTCCTGCGATGGCCACGCCCTCCACGGCGGCGATGAGGGGCTTGGTCAGTCGGTAGTCCTTGAGGAACGCCTTGTGCATGAGGCGAGGGTCCTCCTTCATGCGGGCGGCCACGTCGATCTCGGTATCCGCGTTGGGGCCGCTGTCGCCGGCCATGGCCCGGAGGTCGGCGCCCGAGCTGAAGTTCCCCTCGGCTCCGGTGACGATCACGCAGCGGATGTCGTCGTTGGTCGAGGCCTCCACCCAGGCGTCGTACATGCGGATCAGGCCGGCACCGCCCAGGGCGTTCTTGCGGTGCGGTCGGTTCATGGTGACGATCAGCAGCGGGCCGTCACGTTCCACGAGTGCGTCAGGCATGCCGGGAAGGTAGTCCCTGACGGGTCGTCAGTAAGCTTGCGGACATGCCTGAGGCCTACATCGTCGACACCGTTCGCACGCCCGTCGGGCGGCGCGGCGGTGGGTTGAGCCACCTGCACCCCGCCGACCTCGGTGCCCACACCCTCAAGGCGCTGCTCGAGCGCACCGGCATCGACCCGACGGCCGTCGAGGACGTCGTCTACGGCTGCCTCGACACCATCGGCCCCCAGGCCGGCGACATCGGCCGCACCGCCTGGCTGGCGGCCGGCCTCCCCGAGGCCGTCCCCGGCGTGACCATCGACCGCCAGTGCGGCTCGTCCCAGCAGGCCGTGCACTTCGCCGCCCAGGGCGTCATGTCCGGCACCCAGGACGTGGTGATCGCAGGCGGCGTCCAGAACATGTCGGCCATCCCGATCTCCTCGGCCATGACCGCAGCCGAGCCCCTCGGCTTCACCGACCCCTTCTCCGGATCCAAGGGCTGGGTCGAGCGCTACGGCACCCAGGAGGTGTCGCAGTTCCGCGGCGCCGAGCTCATCGCCGAGAAGTGGAACGTTTCGCGCGAGGACATGGAGCGCTTCGCCTACGAGTCCCACCAGCGGGCCATCCGGGCCATCGACGAGGGTCGGTTCAAGAACGAGATCGTCCCGCTCGAGGGCGTGTCCGACGACGAGGGCCCGCGCCGCGACACCAGCCTCGAGAAGATGGCCAACCTGCGCACCCTCGTCGAGGGCGGTCGCCTCACCGCTGCCGTGTCGTCGCAGATCAGCGATGCGTCGGCCGCCATGCTCATCGTCTCCGAGCAGGGCCTGAAGACCCACAACCTGACGCCGCGGGCCCGGATCCACCACCTCTCGGTGCGGGCCGACGACCCGATCTTCATGCTGTCGGCCCCGATCCCGGCCACCGCCTACGCCTTCGCCAAGTCGGGCATGTCCGTCGACGACATCGACCTGGTCGAGATCAACGAGGCGTTCGCCTCGGTGGTGCTGGCCTGGCAGAAGGAAACCGGCTTCGACCTCGACAAGGTCAACGTGAACGGCGGGGCCATCGCCCTCGGCCACCCTCTTGGTGCCACCGGCGTCCGCTTGATGACCACCCTGCTCAACGAGCTCGAGCGCACGGGCGGCCGCTACGGCCTGCAGACCATGTGCGAGGGCGGCGGGCAGGCCAACGTCACCATCATCGAGCGGCTCTAGTTCGCTCCGAGCGAACGCCGGTCCAGCGTGCCGTGGACCGGCGTCCGGACGCGCTCCGGCGCCTGATCTTGTTCGCCGGTCAATAACTATTTGACCAACGAGCAAGAAGTCTCCTAGTTTCCCGCTTGGGGTGACCACCCAGCGGAGAGGTGGTCACGCGTTGAAGCGGGGGCGGCCGTTGCGTTGCACGGAAGGGCGGAAGTGATGGCCGAGCGCCTCCCCGTCGTCGATCACAGACACTTCGTCCGCGATCACGGACAGTTCGTCGAGCGCAGCTATGCCTCGGCGTTGGGCTGACGCGAACCATGCACCTCCAGGAACCCCTCGCCGTCGTGGAGCTCCGCGCCGAGCTGCGCGCCTACTTCGCCGACGTGATGGACCCCGCGACGACCGCGGCGCTCGACGATCCGGCCACGACCTCGGAGACGATCCGGCGGATCGTGCGTCGCATGGGCGAGGACGGCTGGCTCGGCATCGGGTGGCCGGTCGAGTTCGGCGGCCAGGGCCGCGGTTCCATCGAGCAGCTCGTCTTCTACGAAGAGGTGCAGCGGGCCGGCGCGCCCTACCCGCTGGTCACGCTCAACACTGTGGGCCCCACCCTCATGGCCCGAGGCACGCCGGAGCAGCAGGCGAGGTACCTGCCGGGAATCCTCGCCGGCGAGATCCACTTCGCCATCGGCTACACCGAGCCCGACGCCGGCACCGACCTGGCATCGCTGCGAACCCGGGCCGTCAAGGACGGCGACACCTACGTCGTGGATGGCGCCAAGGTCTTCACGTCGGGCGGTGACATCGCCGACTTCATCTGGCTCGCGTGCCGCACGGATCCCGGGGCCGAGCGCCATCGCGGGATCTCCATCCTGATCGTCGACACGACCTCACCAGGGTTCTCGTGGACACCGATCAACACGGTCGGCACCCAGATGACCACAGCGACCTTCTATGACGGCGTCGAGGTGCCGGTCGCCAACCTCGTCGGCGAGGAGCACCATGGGTGGGAGCTCATCACGGCCCAGCTCAACCACGAGCGAGTCGCGCTCGGGGCCGGCAGCGCCGCGGCCCTCGCCGCGTTCGAGGCGACGGTGGCGTGGGCAGCCGAGACGCCGACCGCTGGGGGCGCTCGCGTCATCGACCAACCTTGGGTGCAGAGCGAGCTGGCGGCCGTGCACGCCCGACTCGACGCCGTACGCCTGCTCAACCACAGGATGGCCGCGGCCATGGAGTCCGGCGAACCCCGTCCCGCCGACGCGTCGACGGTGAAGG
>JAOBWJ010000088.1 GCA_025463335.1 Acidimicrobiales bacterium | reverse complement strand
CAGACGCTCTGCAATGCCGGTTCCGCCCGTGGCGACGGAGAACGCCTCTTCTACGACGGTCGGTTTCGTGCCGAAGCCACGTCGCGCCACAGGCTCAACGCGAGCGGAACGGCGACGACAGCCGCTACCGCGGCAACAGCAGCTCCGCCCAGCCTTCCGGCCGAAACCGCCAGAACGACCACTGCCAGAGCCAGGCCGACGATCTTTACCAGTGCAAGACCCGAGACGACGGCCTGTACTCGGTCGTCGCCAGGAGAGGCTGGATCCGCTTCGTTCTGCTGTTCCAGGACTCGTTGGTTCCTGCGGTCCCAGCCTGCGAGCACACTCACGGCCATGAACTACCCCTCGCCGAGCCCCTTGTCATGCTTCGGATCGCTGCGATGATCGCCGTGCCACGGACCCAGGGCCGAATGGCGCTGTTCCTACGGCTTGATGCTTTCCTCGCCTGACGCCAACTTCCGCGCCGCGGCGTGGACAGCGTCGAGGGTGAGCACCCCGACCACCTGACCGTCCCGGGTCACCCCGACGGTGGCGTCATCGCCGAGCAGCAGCGTCGACAGGGCGTCGGCCAGGGTTGCGTCGGCGTCGACGGTCACTGACGGGCGGTTGCCGTTTGCCGGCTGCAGGTCGGCGTCGCCGACCGACCCGATCTGGAGCGTCTTGAGGCCACGGTCGGCACCGACGAAGCCGGACACGAAGTCGTCGGCCGGCCGGCCCAGGATCTCGGCCGGGGTGCCGTGCTGGGCGAGGATCCCGCCCTGCTTGAACACCGCGATTCGGTCACCCAGCTTCACCGCCTCGTCGACGTCGTGGGTCACGAGCACGATCGTCTTGCGCACGGTGTCCTGCAGACGCAGGAGTTCGTCCTGCAGGCGGTTGCGGGTGATGGGGTCGACGGCGCCGAACGGCTCGTCCATCAGCAGCACCGGCGGATCGGCCCCGAGGGCCCGGGCCACGCCGACCCGCTGGCGCTGGCCGCCGGAGAGCTGGTCGGGGTAGCGGTCGCGGTAGACGGCCGGGTCGAGGCCGACCAGGTCGAGCAGTTCCTCGACTCGCGCCACCACCTTCGGCCGTTCCCACTTGAGGAGACGGGGCACGGTGGCCACGTTCTCGCCGATGGTCTGGTGTGGGAAGAGCCCCACCTGCTGGATGACGTAGCCCACCCGCCGGCGCAGGGCGACCGGGTCGGCGGTGGTGACGTCGTCGCCGTCGAGGATGATCCGTCCGCTGGTCGGCTCGATGAGGCGGTTGATCATCTTCAGCGTCGTCGTCTTGCCGCAACCCGAGGGGCCGACGAGCACGCAGAGCTCGCCGTCGTCGACATCGAGGGTCAGCTCCTGGACGGCCTGCTGGCCGTTCGGGTAGCGCTTCGTCACCGCCTCGAGCCGGATCACTGCGTGGTAACGCTAACGGCCGCTGTAGGGTCGAACCGTGCCTCACGCGACGCGGGACGCGATCCGGCTGCAGAGCCGCTTCCGCTTCCGGGGGCCGTGAGCATGCTGGTCCTGGCCCAGGAATGGGTTCGGTGGTCCTGGGTTGCCGACCACACGGACGAGATTCGCGCCGCGCTGGTCGAGCACGTCGAGCTGTCGCTCGTTGCCGTGCTCGCTGGGCTGGCGCTCTCGCTCCCACTCGGCATCGCCGCTGTGCGTTGGCGCCGGCTGCGCACGCCGGTCCTCCTCGCGGAGGGTGTGTTCTACGCCATCCCCTCGCTCGCCCTCATCGTGATGCTGGGCCCGTGGACCGGCTATCTGACTCGCACCACGGTCGTGATCCCCCTCATCGGCTACACGTTGCTGATCCTCACTCGCAACGTGGTGACCGGCCTCGAAGCGGTGCCGGCCGAGGTGCTCGAGTCGGCCACCGGGATGGGCTACGGCCGGGCCCGCCGGCTGTTCCGGGTGGAGCTGCCGCTCGCCGTGCCGACGATCGTGGCCGGCATCCGGATCGCGACCGTCAGCACCATCGCCCTGGTGACGGTGGGCTTCGTCGCCGGCCACGGCGGACTGGGCCAGCTCATCGACCAGGGCCTGCGAGCGTTCGTCGACTACACGCCGCTCACCGTGGGCGTCGTGCTGTCGGTGGCCCTGGCACTGGTCGCCGATGCCCTCCTCCTCCTCGCTCAGCGGCTGCTCACGCCCTGGATCCGGGCGGCCCGCTGATGGGCTTTCTCGGCGACGTCGTGTCCTGGTTCACCACGAGCGCCCACTGGCACGGTCTCAACGGTCTCCCCCACCGGGTGGGCGAGCACGTGGTGCTCTCGCTGGTGGCCATCGGCATCACGCTGGCCATCGCCCTGCCCATCGGCATCGCCCTCGGTCACCGTCGCCGGGGCGGGACGCTGGCCGCTGCGGTTGCCAACACCGGCCGGGCCGTGCCCTCGTTCGCGCTGATGGTCCTGGCCCTCAAGATCTTCGGGTTCGGCACCACGCCGATCTACATCGCCCTGGTGATACTGGCCATCCCGCCCATGCTCGTGAACGCCTATGTGGGCATCAGCGAGGTCGACACCGAGCTGCGCGACGCAGCGCGCGGCATGGGCATGACCGGGTGGCAGGTGCTGCGGCGGGTCGAGCTGCCCCTCGGTCTCCCGCTGGTGATGGCCGGCATCCGTACCGGCGCCGTCCAGATCGTGGCCACCGCCACCTTGGCGGCGTTCATCGGCGGCGGCGGCCTCGGTCGCTACATCGTCGACGGCCGGTCGGTGCAGGACAACGTCACCGTGTTCGCCGGCGCCCTCGTGGTCGCCCTGCTCTCCGTTTTCACCGAAGTCGGTCTCGGCGCCGTCCAGAAGGCCGTGACCCCTCGTGGTCGCGAGGTCGCCCTGGCCGACGCCGTCGCCGCCCACTGATCGACCCCCACCCTCAAGACCCATGAAAGGACCAACAATGAAGACGTGGAGACGTTTGGTCGTCCTCCTGCTCGCCCTCGCCCTCGTGGGCGCCGCGTGCGGCAGTGACGACGGTGGTACGACCACGGCCAATGGCGCGAGCGGCAGCACCGGCGGAGGCAGTGCCGCAACCGCACCGGCCATCACGGTCGGCTCGGCGAACTTCGCCGAGAGCACGGTCGTGGCGAGCATGTACGCCCAGGTGCTCGAGCACGCGGGCTACAAGGTCAACACCAAGTTCGACATCGGCGCGCGCGACGTCTACTTCAAGGCCCTCCAGGCAGGCGAGATCAGCCTGGTGCCCGAGTTCGTGGGCTCGCTCACCGCCTTCCTCAAGGGCACGGGCGATCCCGACCCGGCGACCGCCGTGGCCAACCTGAAGAAGGTCCTGCCCAAGGGCCTGCAGGTGCTCGACGCGTCGCCCGCGCAGAGCGCCAACACGTTCGTGGTCACCAAGGCCACGGCCGACAAGTACGGCCTGAAGAAGGTCTCCGATCTGGCCGGCAAGGACCTCACCCTCGGCGGCCCGCCGGAGTGCCCGCAGCGGCCGTTCTGCATCATCGGCCTGAAGGACACGTACGGCATCGACTTCTCGAACAAGTTCAAGCCCCTCGACGCCGGTGGGACGATCACCAAGGAGGCGCTGACCAGTGGTGCCATCGACGTCGCCCTCCTGTTCACGACCGACCCCGGCATCCCGAAGAACGGCTGGGTCGCCCTCGAGGACGACAAGCACCTCCAGCAGGCCGAGAACGTCGTCCCGGTGATCCGCGACCAGAACGTGGACGCCGACGTCACCCGTCTCCTCAACGACGTGTCGGCCAAGCTCGACCAGAAGAGCTACGTCGACCTGCTCAGCAAGATCTACATCGACGGTGACGACACCGAGGCGGTGGCCAAGACCTGGCTCACCGACAACGGCTTCCTGAAGTGAGTTGACACACCGGTCCGGGCGTAGCGAACAGATGTTCGACTACGCTCGGACCGGTGCGTTGGCGGACCGAGGGCGACGACGGGCAGGAGCAGCTCTTCGAGGACCTCGACCGCCACGTGGGCCGGGGCGAGTTCCGGGGGATGACGTTCCTCCACGTCCGGGCCCGGCGGGTGGTGAACACGCTGCCGGCCAACAACCGGATGCCGTTCCGCCACACCATCAACGCCTATCGAGGTTGCTCGCACGCCTGCTCGTACTGCCTCGACGGCGACACGCCGGTGCTGCTCGCCGATGGGAGCACCCGGTCGCTGCGCCGGCTGAAGGTGGGCGACCAGGTCACCGGCACCGAGGCCGGCAGGCCGGTGGCGACCACCGTGCTCGACCACTGGTCGACGGACCGCCCCGCCTACCGGGTCACTCTCGGGGACGGCACCGTGCTCACCGCCAGCGCCGATCATCGGTTCCTCACCGACCGAGGCTGGCGTGCCGTGCGCGAGCTGGGGCCGGCCGACGTGCTCGTCACGCTCGACGGCACCGATCCGTCGACGGCCGCCTTCCGCGCCGAGAACGGCGTGGTCCGGGTGCAGCCGCTCGGCGAGGAGCGCCAGCTGTTCGACATCACCACCGGCACGGGCGACTTCGTGGCCGACGGCGTCGTGAGCCACAACTGCTTCGCCCGCCCGACGCACGACTACCTGGGCCTCGACATCGACGCCGGCTTCGAGCGGGAGATCGTCATCAAGGTCAACGCCGTCGAGCGGGTGCGGGCCGAGCTCAACCCCCGGCGCTGGAAGGGCGAGCCGATCGCCATGGGTACCAACACCGACCCGTACCAGCGGTGCGAGGGCAAGTACCACCTGACCCGAGGCATCGTCGAGGTGCTGTCGGCGGCCCGCAACCCGTTCTCGATCCTGACCAAGTCGACGCTCATGCTCCGCGACACCGAGCTCCTGGCCGAAGCGGCCCGACGCACCGACGTGTCGCTCATGTTCTCGGTCGGCACCCTCGACGAGGAGGTGTGGCGGGCCACCGAGCCGGGCACGCCGCCGCCGTGGAAGCGGCTCGAGGCCATCGCCCGGCTGCGAGACGCGGGCATCCCGTGCGGCGTGTTGATGGCGCCGCTGTTGCCGGGTCTGTCCGACGACGCTGGCGGCATCCGGGCCGTGGTCAAAGCGGCGCGGGAAGCGGGCGCCTCGCACGTCTCGGGCGGGCCGCTGCTCTACCTGACGCCACCGGTGCGCGAGGTGTTCATGAAGCGCCTGGCCGTCTCCCACCCCCACCTGGTCGAGCGCTACGAGCGGCTCTACTGCGCGGTGCGGGCGCCGAAGGCCGAGCAGGAGCGGGTGCGGGCCATCGTCGACGAGGCCCTCGGCCGACAGCCCACCCGGGTCCGTCCACCCCGCCGTCGGCCGGTACCCCCACCGGCCCCCGAACCCGTGCAGCAGCTCAGCCTCGGCGTGTGACACTGGCTCGATGGGGCTCAGCGAGAGCGATGTCGGCGACGACCCGATCCCCGAGGTGGCCCGGTGGGTCGAGGACGCCGTGGCCGCCGGTGTGGCCGAGCCCTACGCCATGCAGCTCGCCACCGTCGACGACGGACGGCCCTCGGCCCGCACCGTGCTCCTGCGGACGCTCGACCAGCGGGGCTTCATGTTCGTCACCAACCTCGAGAGCCGGAAGGGCCGGGAGCTGGCCGCCAACCCGGCGTGCGCCCTCGTGCTGGTGTGGACGCCGCTGAAGCGCCAGGTGTTGGTCACCGGGACCGCCGAGCGGGTGCCCGACGACGAGGTCGAGGTCTATTGGCACACCCGACCCCGGGGCAGCCGCATCGGCGCCTGGGCGTCACCCCAGAGCCAGGTGATCGCGGACCGGGCCGTCCTCGAGCGAGCGGCCGCCGAGGTCGAGGCGCGGTTCGCGGGCACGGACGACCTCCCGCTCCCGCCGTTCTGGGGTGCATGGCGGGTCGTACCCGCCACCGTCGAGCTCTGGTGCGGTCGCGACGACCGCCTCCACGACCGCCTCCGCTGGCGTCGTGACGCCCCGGGTCAGGCGTGGATTCGGGAGCGGCTGGCTCCGTAGCCCATGGTTGCCAAAGGCTCGGACGCCTCCGGCGAGCCTTCGGAACAGCGGCATCCGGCCCGCCGACTCCCGCGCTGCCGGGCCGTGCGGCCGGCTTCCCCTGCGTCCGCTTCGACTGCTGGCAAGGGCCGAATGCCGCTATTCGCTACGGCCTGATTTCTCTTGGACCTGCGGGAGGACCGCCTCGCCCAGCAGGGCCAGGTGGTCGAGGTCCTGGAGGTCGAGCACCTGGAGGTAGATGCGCGATGCCCCGGCCTCGGCGTAGCGGCCGAGCTTGGCCACCACCTCGTCGGGCGTGCCGGCGGCCCCGTTCTCCCGGAGCTCGTCGACCTCTCGCCCGATGTTCTTGGCCCGGCGGGCGATCTCGGCCTCGTCCTGCCCGCAGCACACCGCCAACGCCGCCGACCACGTCATCGTCGCCGGGTCGCGGTCGATGGCCTCGCAGGCCGCGCTGACCCGCTCGCGCTGGGTCACCAAGGTCTCGACTGGCGCGAACGGCAGGTTGAACTCCTGGGCGTAGGTGGCCGCCAGCCGAGGGGTCGTCTTCGCCCCGTGGCCGCCGATGATGATCGGTGGACGGGGCCGCTGAGCCGGCTTGGGGAGGGCCGGCGAGTCGGCGACGGCGTAGTGGGCGCCCTCGTACGAGAACGTCTTGCCCTCGGGCGTCTCCCAGAGGCCGGTGATGATGGCCAGCTGCTCCTCGAGCCGCTCGAACCGCTCCTTCACGGACGGGAACGGGATCCCGTAGGCCCGGTGCTCCTCCTCGTACCAACCGGCGCCGATGCCGAGCTCGACCCGGCCGCCGCTCATCACGTCGGCCTGAGCCACTGAGATGGCCAGCGGGCCCGGGTAGCGGAAGGTGCCGGCCGTGACCAGGGTGCCGAGCTTGATGCGGGTGGTCTCCCGGCCGAGGGCGGCGAGCGTGAGCCACGCATCGGTGGGGCCGGGCAGGCCGGACACGTCGCCCATCTTGAGGTAGTGGTCGGACCGGAAGAAGGCGTCGAAGCCGTGGGCCTCGGTGGCCTGGGCCACGGCCAGCACGTCGTCGTAGGAAGCGCCCTGTTGGGGCTCGGTGAAGATGCGCAGCTCCATCCGATGACCCTACGAGGACGCGCGCCTCCTCACGAGCGCCCAGGCGAGTCCGACCACCACCAGGGCGGCGAACACCCAGCCGAGGGTCGTCCCGCCGTCCTGCAGCCAGGCCGATGCTCGCGACGACCAGTCGTCGATCACGGCGACACCGGTCGAGGTGGTGTTGTTGGTGTCGAGGGCGTAGATGCCGTAGTAGACGAGGTAGGCGCCGACCACGACGAGCAGCACCCCGGCGATGCGGTCGACGTACTGCAGGACGGCGCGCATGCGTCGAACCATGCCGTCCCGGGCCAGCGCCAAGGCGAGCGACAACACGAGCAGCACCAGGCTCATGCCCGCCCCGTAGGCGAGAAAGGCCAACGTGCCCGACAGGAAGTTCGAACGCTCCGTGGTGCCGGCCACCACCACGAGGAAGATCGGGAGCGTACACGAGAGCGAGGCGATGGCGTAGGACACGCCGAAGACCACCATCGACCCGAACCGCCGATCCTTGCCACCCCGGTCGAGGCGGGGGAGGGCGACCTTCAGCGAGTACCCGGCCAGCATGGCTACGCCGAGGCCGGCCAGGGCCACGCCGATCACGATCGTGAACCACGGCATGAGCCGGTAGATCCAACTCACGCCGGCGTTGATGGGGATGCCCAGTCCGGCGAACACGGCGAGGAAGCCGATCGACACGGCCAGCCCGGAGAGGAGCGCCCGCGGGACTCGTGTCCCGGGGTCGATCGCCTCGTCGTCGGTGCCGATGAACCACGAGAGGTACGCCGGCAGCATGGGGAACCCGCACGGGTTCACGGCGGAGACCAGGCCGGCGGTGAACGCGTACGCCAGCGGGACGTCGATCACGGCGAGGTGAGGTTGCCCTCGATGAGCTTGCGCAGCTCGGCCGCCGTCACCGCCCCGGCCTTGGCCGACTTGATGCGCCCGTCGGCCCCGATGAGGAACGTCGACGGCATGTTGATGACATCGAGCTCGGTGGCGATCTTGCCGCTCGGGTCGCGCCCGATGTCGTACGTCACCCCGAACTTCTGCACGAACGCCCGGGCGTCAGGATCGCTGTCGCGCACGGCCAGGCCCACGAAGGCCACCTTGGTTCCCAGCTCCTCGTGGAGCTGCTGGAGGTCGGGCATCTCCTTCCTGCACGGCACGCACCAGGAGCCGAACAGGTTCAGCACGACCGGGGTGCCCTTGTAGTCGGCCAGCGAGGCCAGCCCGCCCTCGAGCTTCTGATACTTCGTGCTCGGCGCCGGATCACCCTTGGGGTCGCCGGCCACGAGGGGTTGGGGATCCTGGTCGGCAGGCGTGAAGTGCAGGTTGGCGTCGACGGTGCGCTTCGGTGCGTCGTCGCCCCGGATGGCCGCCACGGCAACAGCGGCGCCGAGCGCAGCGACCACGGCGACCACGGCGGCGACGGTGCCCAGCACGAGCGAGCGGCGGCGGTCCATGCGCCCGTCACGGTACCGCCGACCTCCGCCAACCCTGAAGGCGCCCCTACCGCCGGACCGGTGTCCGTTGACCACGGGTGATCGAGTACTCCGTCTCACCCGTCGTCTGTTGCGGACACCGGTCTGGCGGTGTGGCTGGTCCCCGGTAGCTGGGGTCTTAGGCCGACACCACGGCCGGCACGACGACGACCTCTTGGCCGTCGATGACCATGACCTCGGCCGCCCGGTTCTTGGGCGGTCGGCCCCGGCGCCGCTTCTGGGCGAGGACGTGGCCGTTCAGGAACAGCTCACCGCCCCACACGCCCGACGGCTCCCGGCGCTCGATGGCGCCGTCGAGGCACCGGGTCTTGACCGGGCACGACCCGCACAGGTGCTTGGCCCGAGCGATGTCGTAGAGGTCCTCGGAGAAGAACACGTCGGTCCAGGTGCCCGCATCGTCGTTGCACGCGGCCAGGCCCCGGAAGTCCGGCGTCTGGGTGGTCTCCTCGATCTCTTCGGTCAGCACCTGCGGGTGCATCGCGTTCTCCCTCTCTGAAACTTCGAACGGTGTGGCGGAAAAGCAGAAAGGCCGTCGGGATGTCCCGACGGCCTGGTGGAGGGTTCTCGACGTGTGAGCGTTACGTCGAAGTCTCCCCGAGCCGGCGGGTGCCGAAGGCCTTGAGGGCCTTGGTGGTGGCCGTACGGATCGCGAGTGCGTTGGTCGTGTGGGACGACCAACCGCAGCCGTGGTTCGCGAGGGCGGCCATGGACGGCAGCGCGCCGAAGGTCTCCGGCACACGCACGTAGGAACCGGTGGCGCGACGACGGTTGGAGGCGGCGTCGGCTACTGCCATCGGCATGAGCGTCATGCTCTCCATCGTTGTCACACCTCCCTTGACGTGCGGATGCCTCGAACCTCTCGAGGGACTTCGGTCATCGGACCACGGCCCCGAGGGGGCGTCAAACGAATTCCGAGGATTTCTTGGCCGGGCGGGCGAGGGTAGCGGTGAGGGCCGCTGCCACCCATGCGCCGGTGCTCCAGAGCAGCACCTCGTGGACGCTGCGGTGGCGAGCGATCCACCCGCCGGCCAGGGCCCCGACGGGGATCGCCGACCAGACGGCCAGGTGGAAGCGCTGCAGCACGGGCCCAGCGACCGAGCGCCCGGCGTTTCGTTGGAGCAGGGCACGGGTGAGGACGGCGACGATCATGGCGGCGCCGGCGGTCACACCAAGGGCCACGGCTCCGGACCACGGGCGGTTCGGGTCGGCGACCTGCGAGGCGGTGGCGTTGCCGGCGGCGGCGACCAGGGCGGCCAGGACCAGCCCCGGCTTCAGGCCCAGGGCGGTGCCGACTTCGGGCGCGACGAACGCACCTGCCGCCGTGCACAGGGCAAGGCCGGCGAGCAGGCCGCCGAACGCCGGGGCACCGAGCCCGAGGTCGTCGAGGGCGAAGAGGACGAGGACGCCGAGCACGGCGCTGGTGGCCACCGCCGCCAGGGCGGCGGAGATGGTGACGAGCCCGGTGCCCGGCAGCGAGCCCGGGGATGGGACCGGATCGTCGTCGTCGATGTCGGCGGGCATGACCGGGCGCATGACCAGCAGCGCGAAGAGGGCGGCCACCGCGAAGGCCAGCACGTCGAAGACGAACGGCGTTGCCGGATAGATCTCGTAGAGGATTCCGCCGAGCGGCAGCCCGACCACGGCCATGCCCACCATGCCTCGGGCGCTGAGGCCGGTGACATCGCTCGTCTCCTTCTCGGTCCCGTCGGTGAGGGCCTCGCCCAGGCCGACGACGAAGGCGGCGATCTGGATGCCCAGGATCGTCTCGCGTCCGATCAGCGACTGGAAGCCGATGAGGCCGAGCACGAGCGCTCGGCTGGTGTCGACCAGTCCGATGACCGTGCGCCGGTCGGCCCGAACGTGGCGCCAGAGGAGGTGGACCACGACCCACGGCAGGTGCTGGGCGGCGACCACAGCGGCGATGGCCAGGGGGTCATGGGTCAGGCTGGCGGCGAGCAGGGGGAGGGCGACGGCGACCACGCCGTCGCCCACGCCGGCGATGGTCGAGGACCGACGCAGGCGGCGCTGATCGGTTCCCACCTTCGCCTTCGCCACGGGACGAGGGTAGGAGATGGCAGGCTCACCCTCGTGAAGCTGGGATTGCGCCTCGAGCTGTACCGCTCCGCCGACCTCGCCGTGCCGGTCGACACCGTGCGCCGGGCCGAGGCCCTCGGCTACCACTCGGTGTGGACGGCCGAGGCCTACGGGTCCGACGCCCTCTCGCCCCTGGCCTACCTGGCGGCGGTCACCGATCGCATCAAGCTCGGCACCGCCGTGGTGCAGCTCGCGGCCCGCCCGCCGGCCACGCTGGCCATGCACGCCATGACGGTCGACGCCCTCGCCGGCGGCAACCGGCTGATCCTCGGCATCGGCGTGTCCGGGCCCCAGATCGTCGAGGGCTGGTACGGCCAGCCGTGGGGCAAGCCCAACCTGCGCCTGCGCGACTACGTCACCATCCTGCGCAAGGTCCTCGACCGCAAGGAGCCGGTGGCGCACGACGGCCCCGAGATCCAGCTGCCGTACCGGGGCCCGGGATCCATCGGGCAGGGCAAGCCGCTGAAGTCGATCATGCACCCGGTGGCACCGATCCCGATCTGGCTGGCGGCCGGGGCGCCCCGGAACACGGCGTTGGCGGCCGAGCTCTGCGAGGGCTGGCTGCCCATGGGCCTGCCGCCCGAAGGGGTGCCGGCCGACATCGGGGCCAAGGACGGCTTCGACGTCTTCACCGGCACGACCGTCACCATCACCGACGACGTCAAGGGCGTGCTCGACGCCATGCGCCCGCTCACCGCCATGTACGTCGGCGGCATGGGCAGCGAGTCGCACAACTACCACCGTGACGCCATGGCCCGACGCGGCTTCCCCGAGGAGGCCGACCGCATCGGCGAGCTGTGGCGGGCCGGCCGCAAGGAGGAGGCGCAGGCGGCGGTGCCCGAGGAGTATCTCGAGCAGTCCGCCCTGGCCGGTTCCCCGAAGCGCATCCGGGAGCGGTGGGAGGGCTACGCCCCGCCCGGCGTCACCGGGATGATCATCGGCGCCCACCAGCCCGAGGCGCTCGAGCTCATGGCCGACCTGGCCGGCACCCGCGAGGAGAACTGATGACCTACGAGCTGATCCTGGTCGACACCCCGGCGGAGCACGTGCGCCGCATCACCCTCAACCGGCCCGACAAGCGCAACGCCATCTCCACCCCGCTGCGCAACGAGCTGCTCGACGCGCTCCGGGCCCACGATCACGACGACGACGTGCGGGTCACCATCCTCCGCGGCGCCGGGAAGTGCTTCTCGTCGGGCTACGACCTCGGCTCCGCCCTGATGGAGGACCCGCCGTTCTACTCAGCGCCCGGCGACGGCCAGTGGGCCCGCCAGGCCAATGACACCTGGTTCAGCGTGTGGGACCTGGCCAAGCCGGTCATCGCCCAGATCCATGGCTACGCCATCGCCGGCGCCACCGAGATGGCCTCCGCCTGCGACCTCGTCTACGTGGCCGACGACGCCCTCATCAGCTACCCGGTGGTCCGGGTCGCCAGCCCGCCCGACTGGCAGTACCACACCGTCCTGCTCGGCCTGCGCCGGGCGATGGAGCTCATCCTCACCGGCGACGCCATCAACGGGGAGGAGGCGGCTCGCATCGGGTTCGCCAACCGCTCGTTCCCGGCCGACCGGCTGGAGGACGAAGTGCTGGCCGTGGCCACCCGCATCGCCGGCGTGCCCAGCGACCTGACCCAGATCAACAAGCGGTCGGTGCACCGGGCGTTCGACGTCTGGGGGGCGCGGGCCGCCATCCGCTCGGGCACCGAGCTCCAGGCCCTGGCCGGCCACACCGCCTCGGCCGCCGCCTTCAAGGAGAACGCGCTGGCGGCCGTGAAGAAGGCCGTCGCCGAGTCATGAGCGAGCGCCAGCGAGCGCAGAGAGCACAGTCGTTGCGCCGAAGGCGACGATCACCCGAACGCCGCCGAAGGCGGCCTCCTCGGTGATCGTTTCCAGGCCCGGGGTGGGCCGGGTGTTCGAGGCGACCCGGCGGGTCCGGGTGGCGGACGCCGACCCGTCGGGCCGTCTCCGCCTCGACGCCGTGGCCCGCTTCGTGCAGGACGTGGGCAACGACGACGTGGCCGATGCCGGTCTCGACCCGAACATCCCGTGGGTGGTCCGCCGGAGCGAGGTCGCCGTCGACGGGTGGCCGCAGCTCGGCGAGCGGCTGGCCATCGCCACCTGGTGCGGCGGGACGGGCAGCCGGTGGGCCGAGCGCCGCGTGTCGTTCACCAGCCAGTCAGGTGCGGTCGACGTGGCCACCCTGGTCGTGCACCTCGATGGGTCCGGCCGGCCAGCCAGGTTGCCCGACTGGTTCGAGTCGACCTACGCCGAGGCGGCCGTGGGCCGGACCCTCACGTCCCGCCTCGTGCTCCCCGGGCCACCCGACGCCGCCGTCGAGCGGCCCTGGCCGGCGCGCTCGACCGACCTCGACGTGATGGGGCACGTGAACAACGCCGTCACCTGGGCGGCGGTGGAAGATGAGTGTCACCGCCGCGGCGTGGTGCCCGCGACGGCGACGGTCGAGTGGAGCGGTGCGTTGGAGGCGACCGATCCGATCGAGCTGCGCTCAGCGGAGGTCGAGGACGGCCTGGGCGTGTGGCTCGTCGTTGGCGGTGCGACGCGCGTTGCTGCGGTGGTGGCCTGAGGCCAGTCCGAGCGTGGCGAACCAGGCGCTGAGGGCCGTCTGCACCAGAGCGAGAGGCGCCAGCGTGGGGGCGGGTCCGACCGTCTCGGTCGCCGCTGCCCACCACTTCGACGCCGGCGACATGGCCGGCCAGCGGGTGGTGTAGCGGAAGTCGAGCGGGCCGGCGTCGTAGTTGGCCTTCACGTGGAGCGCGACGCCGAGTGCGGCGCACGCGGCGACGACCAGCAGCAGGACCCGGACAGCTCGCACTGCGTACGGGCGGGTGGTCAGGAGCACGAGGGCGACCGCCAGCACCAGCAGCCCGCCCCAGGGCACGAGCTGGCTGGTCGAATCCCAGTGCCGGAGCATCGCCAGCTCGACGGCGGTGCCCGCCAGTCCCAGCCCGGCGAGGACCAGGAACAGCCGGCGGAAGGCGTCGCCCGTCACAGCGTGAGCGCAGACACGATCTGGTTGACCACATCCGGCGACGGGTTGTACTTGGCCAGGTTCTGGATGAGTGACCCGAACGTCGGGTCATTGGTCGGGTAGGGCCGATACTCCGTCACCTCTCGGGCCCACCGGCTGGCGTTCGGCACGCCTGCGGCCTCGAGCGCGGCCTGGATCTCGGCCATGGACGCCGTGTTGGCGTTCACCTTGCCGACCGCCGCGTTGGCCGTCGTCGTCGAGCTGGTCGACGTGGGGGCGGTGGCGGCACCGCTGCTCCCGCCGCAGGCGGTTGCGACGAGGAGCAGCGCCGGGGCGGCAACGAAGGCGAGTGCTCGGGCGGGGCGGGAAAACAGGCGACGCTTCATCCCCGCACCTTGGCGCCGCATCCTGGGAGGACGCTCAGCGACCGCTGGGCGATCCCGCTGAGGCGGCGCCGTGAGCGGGAATCAGTCGTCGGCGAGCAGGCGGTACATCTGCTTCCGGGCATCGGCCAGGATCTCGTTGGCCCGCTCGACCTGGGCCGGGTTGCCAGCCATCGTCACCTGCTTGTAGGCGAGGAACAGCAGCTTGACGTTGCTGCGGAAGTCGGGGCCATCGGCGTCGTCCCACGGCGGCCGTCCGGCCTCCTCGAGCCGGCGCTCAGCCTCGGTCCGACCCTCGTCGGTGAGCTCGAACACCCGCTTGCCCTCCCGCTCGACGGAGCGGACCAGGTCCTCGTCCTCGAGCTGCTGGAGCGTGGGGTAGATCGAACCGGGGCTCGGGCGCCAGGACCCGCCGCTCTTCTCCTCGATGGCCTGGATGATCTCGTAGCCGTGACCGGGCTGCTCGGCCAGGATGGCCAGCACGGCGGTGCGCACGTCGCCGCGGCGCATGCGCCGGGGGCCGTGGCGGTGGAAGCCGCGTCCGCGGCCTCGCTCTTCCATCATGTCGTATCTCCTCTGATCTGATCGCATGCGCTCACGATATATCGCTAACTATCGACCGCCAACGTGACGTCCGGCACATCCGGGGATCAGCCGACGAGGTACTCGAGCATGCCGTCGGCGTTGACGCGGGATTCGGCCCGGCCGGTGAGGGCGAGGTGCTCGAGGTGGGCCCACGTCTCGCTCTCGGCCATCTGGCCCCAGGAGCGCTCCCGGAACAGCTCGTGGGAGAAGTCCACCACGGTGGCCCAGCCGTCGAAGGCGGTGGACACCTCGTGCAGCTTCTCGAGCCGCTCCATGTGGTGCTCGTGGATCGACTTCACGCGGCCCGGCAGATCCTCGAACGGATGGCCGTGGGCCGGCAGCACCGTGGTGACGTGCTCGGTGCGGGCGATGGCCTCGAGCGAGGCGAAGAAGTCCTCCAGCGGGTCGCCGCTGGTGTCCCCGCCGATGTGGGGCGTGATGGTTGGCAGCACGTGGTCACCCGACAGCAGCACGCCCTCGGTCGGGTCGTGGAAGCAGACGTGGTCGATGGTGTGGCCCGGTGTGTGGTGCACGAACCACTCACGGCCGGCGAGCTGCAGGACGTCGCCGTGCTTGACCCGCTTGGTCACGTGCGGCATCTCGAGCTTCGGACGGCCCGACGGGCGGTTGCCCTTGAGCTCGTCGAGCACGTGCTTCGGCGGCCCTTGCTGGGGAGTGCCCCACGGGGTCTTGCCCGTCCACTCCTTGGGCATCCGCAGGGCCGGATCGCCGTGGTCGTGGGTGGGGTCGGTGCACTCGATGTCGCCACCCCAGGTGGAGAACGAGGTGTGGGCGAGGATGTCGGCCCCGGCCTCGTCGGCCAGCTGGGCCGAGCCGCCGAAGTGGTCGAAGTGCGAGTGGGTCACGATCGCCGTATGGACCCGCTCGAGCGGGATGCCGGCCTTCTTCAACCGGAAGAGCAATGCGTTCCACGACGCCTCCCCGGGGACGCCCGGGTCGACCAGGGCCACGCCCTTGTCGTCGAGCAGGGCGTACGTGTTCACGTGCCCCAGCCCCGGCATGTCGATCGGGAGCTGCATGCGCAGGACCCCTGGCGCCACCTCGGTGACCTCGTCGGTCGCCGGTTCCGCCTCCTGTCGCATGAAATGCAATGTACCGAGTAGTTAGTTACGCCGGGGTTTTGAACACGGCCTCGCGCCAATACCGCAGCTCGGCCACGCTCTCCCGGATGTCGTCCATGGCCCGGTGGCCGCCGGACTTGCTGGGCGCCTTGGTCACAGCGGCGGGGTACCAGCGCTTGGCCAGCTCCTTGATCGTCGACACGTCGATCGACCGGTAGTGCAGGTAGTCCTCGATCTCGGGCAGGTAGGCAGCGAGGAAGCGGCGATCGGTACCGATGCTGTTGCCGCACAGCGGCACGGTGCGGGCGTCGGGCACGTGCTCCTTGATGAAGGCGAACGTCTGCTGCCCGGCCTCCTCGAGGGTGATCGTCGACGTCCCGATGGCGGTGAGGAGCCCGCTCCGCGTGTGCATGTCGCGCACGATCTGGTCCATCCCGGCGAGCTTCTCGGGCGGCGTGGCGATGACGAGGTCGGGGCCCTCGGCCACGATGTTCAACTCGTCGTCGGTGATGAGGGTGGCGATCTCGACGATGACGTCCTTCCCGGGATCGAGGCCGGTCATCTCGAGATCCATCCAGACGAGCATCCGGGGGATCCTACGATCGCCATTCGTGCTCGACGTTCCGCTCCGCCGTCTCGACCCCGACCTCCCCCTACCGACCTACGCCCACCCCGGCGATGCCGGGGCCGACCTCGTGGCCCGTGAGGGGGTCGTGCTCAGGGCCGGTGGCGGTCGGGCGCTGGTGCCGACGGGCATGGCCATCGCGCTGCCCGAGGGGTGGGCCGGCTTCGTGCAGCCCCGCAGCGGCCTTGCCCTGAAGCATGGGGTCACCTGCCTGAACACGCCTGGCCTCATCGACTGCGGCTACCGCGACGAGCTGAAGGTGCTGCTGGTGAACACCGATCCCGACGACGACTACGAGATCCACCGGGGCGACCGCATCGCCCAGTTCGTGGTCCAGCAGGTCGAGCACGTCGTCTTCAGGCTGGTCGACGAGCTCCCCGACACGAGCCGGTCCGGCGGCGGCTTCGGGTCGACCGGCCGCTAGCGATCAGGTCTCCGCGTCTTCGTCCCAGAGCCGGTGCTCGTGGCGGGACCGGAACCGGCGGGGGTCGACCGGGGCCCGGCGGCCGGCCTCCCGCACCACCACGGTCGCCGCCAGCGCGGCGGTGAGCGGCACGGCGGCGGCCAGGGCCAAGAGGCCGACGAGGGCCCGCACCACTTCGACGGCCAGCACCTCGCCGCGCACGGCGTCGACCACCGACTGGTCGCCGGCGGACAGCAGCACCAGCACGGGCAGGGCGGCGCCGGCGTAGGCCAACACGAGGGTGGCGCCGACATCGGCCAGGTGGCCACGTCCGCGCCGGAGGCCGGCGGCGGCCACGCCCCGCCAGCCGGCGCCGGGGTCGGTGTCGCGGAGGTCCCACGTGGCGTCGACTTGGCGGACGGTGACATCGACGAGTGCGCCGACGCTGCCCACCACGAGCCCGGCCAGCAACAGGCCGTCCAGCGGGATGGCGCCTCGGCCGACCCGGACGTAGCCGGGGGTGGCGGTGAGGCCGGCGAGGTGGGCGGCCGTGACCACGAGGTGCCCGACCACGCCGGCGACGCCCAGGGCGAGCAGGGTGCCCACGAGCGCGGTGGCCGATCGGGCGGTCATCCCCCGACCGATCACCAGGACAGCCGTGGCCACCAGCGCGCCACCGACGACGCCGACGCCGAGCGGCGACCGCCCGTCGAGCACGGCCGGCACCGCGAACACCGTGAGGACGACGCCGGTGACGGCGAGCGCCGCGAGGAGGAGCAGGCCGCGTTTGCGGGCGACCACCAGCAAGGCCACGGCAGCGACGGCGGCCACTGCGGCCAGGGGCGTGTCCCGCCGGTGACCGGCGAGCTCGTAGGTGGTGTCGCCGGTCTTGGCCACGACCACCCGGTCACCGATGGCGAGGTCGGTGCCGGCCTGGTCGGGGCGCTCGGTGAGGGCCACCCGGCCGCCTCCGGCCAGCCGGGCCTCGGGGCGGATGCAGCGAACGCCTGCCGCGGGGGCCGTGTCGGCACACGGCACCGGGCGAAGGGCGATGATGGTGCCGTGGATCGGCGTTCCCGAGGGCTCGAGCGTGACCCCCTTCCCGGTGGGCCAGAGCGCGACGACGCCGACGACCGTGGCCGCGAGCAGCGGCATCAGCAACACGCTCAACAGTCGGCGCGTGCGGGCCGTCACCGGGGGATGGTCGACGACTGCCACGGACGTCACAATGCCCGACGGGGTAGGGGGTGGCGGTGGACGACCACACGGTGACCGTCAGCCACGCCGACCGCGTGGTCTTCCCCGACATCGACCTGACCAAGGGCGAGCTGGTCGACTACTACCGGCGGATCGCTCCGAATGCGCTGCCCCACCTGCAGGGGCGGCCGCTCACCATGCAGATCTACCCGAAGGGCGCGGCCGAACCCGGCGCGTTCGTGAAGGAACGTCGAGCGCACTTCCCCGACTGGGTCGGGAGCGCCACGGTGCCGGTCTCCGACGCCACCCGGAAGCGCCGGACCGAGGGACTGGTGATGCCGGTCGTCGACACCGAGGACGCCCTCGCGTACCTCGCCAACCAGGGCATGGTGACCCCACACGTGTGGCTGAGCCGAGCCGACCGGCCCGACGATCCGGACCGGATGGTGTTCGACCTCGACCCGTCGGACGACGACTTCGACCTCGTGCGGCACACCGCGCTCGAACTCCGCGACGTGCTCACCGAGCTGGGGCTGGTGCCCTATGTCAAGACCACCGGGTCGCGCGGCCTGCACGTGACGGTGCCTCTCGATCGTTCGGCCACCACCGCCGAGGTGGGGGCGTTCGCCGACGCGGTGGCCGCCGACCTCGTCGCCCGTCATCCCGACCGGCTCACCACGGCGTTCTCCAAGGCCGAACGGGACGGCCGGCTGTTCCTCGACGTCTTGCGGAACCGCCCGTCCCAGACGGAGGTGGCGCCCTACGGCGTGCGGGCCCGCCCCGGCGCACCGGTGGCGACGCCACTCGAGTGGGACGAGGTCCAGGACCGCTCGCTCACGGCCGACCGCTGGACGGTGCGCAACGTGTTCCGCCGGCTGGCCCAGCGGTCCGACCCGTGGGACGGGCTGCAGGACAATTGTCGACCGCTGCCCCGGGGTGTCCTCCCCGTGGACGTCGGGTAGGGGCCGCGCATGGCGAACATGGATGAAGCAAAGGGCAAGATCAAGGAAGCGGCCGGCGACCTGACCGACGACAAGGACCTCGAGCGTGAGGGCAAGGTTGACCAGGCCTCCGGCAAGGCGAAGGACAAGGTCGGGGACATCGCCGACAAGGTGAAGGACGCCCTCGACTGACGGGCACCTGGCCCGGGACCTCCGGCGTCAGTCGGGGGTCTCGGCCAGCTCCCGCAGCTGCTGCAGGCTCCGGGACAACAGTCGCGAGACGTGCATCTGGCTGATGCCGAGGCGCTTCGCGATCTCCGACTGGGTCATCCCCTCGTAGAAGCGCAGGTAGAGCATCACCTGCTCCCGCTCGGGCAGCCCCGAGATGAGCGGTCCCAGGGCGGCCCGGCGCTCGGCCCGGGCCAGTTCGGGGTCGACCTCTCCGAGCTGGCCGAGCAGGCCGGGACTCTCGTCGTCGTCGCTCCGTCCCGCGTCGAGCGACGCCGACCGGTAGGCCGAGCCGGCATCGATGGCCTCCACGACCTCGTCCTCGGTGGTGCCAGCTCGGTGGGCGATCTCCTGCACGGTGGGCGAACGACCGAACTCAGTGGCCAGGTCATCGATCACCCGCGTCACCCGCAGGTGCAGCTCCTGGACCCGGCGGGGAACCCGCACGGCCCAGCCCTTGTCGCGGAAGTGGCGCTTGAGCTCACCGACGATGGTCGGGGTGGCGAACGTCGTGAACTCGAGCCCACGCTCAGGGTCGAAGCGCTCGACGGCCTTCACCAGCCCGAGCGAGGCGACCTGGACCAGGTCATCGAGCGGCTCGCCCCGGTTGGCGAAGCGGCGGGCCAGGTACTCGGCCAGGCCGAGATGAGCCTCGATCAGCTGGTCACGGAGCGCCGGGTCACGGTTCGAGGCGAACGCCTCGAACGTCCGCATCAAGGCTTCCTTGTCGGATCGGTCGAGCGTCATGGCTACGCCACCAACCGTCGCTTCACCAGGCGGAACCGCATGGTGTTGCCGTCGCGTGTGAACTCGTGCTCGTCGACGACGGCCGCAAGGATCTGGGCCGACAGCTCGCTCGGCGCCGGCGACTCGCCGACGACGGACGTGAACACGCCCTCGCCGTCGATGATCAACGCATGGTTGCCGAGGCGGTACGTCAGGGTGAGGCTGCCGGGACGACCCTTGCTGCCGACGAGGGCGAAGCACAGCTCGTCGACGGCGATCTTCACGTCCTCGATCTCATCGACGCTGAAGCCAAGGCGGCCGGCCAGGCCGGCTGCCGTGAGCCGGGCAACCCGCAGCAGCTGCGGGGTTGCAGGCATGGTGAGGCGTACTTCCTCGCCATCCACGTCGGTCACTCGGTGACCTCCTCCCTCATCGCGGTCTCGGCAAAGTAACACTGGTCGAGCACGGGCTCGGTTGGGAGCCGGCGGCTTGCTAGCTTGCCGTCCGATGGCCACCGAGGAGCTCGTCCGTCTCGACATTCCGGCGCTGCCTGCGTTCGTCGGTGTGGCCCGGTCGGTCGTCACCACGGTCGCCACCAGCGTCGACGGCATCGGCGACGATCGGCTGGACGACCTGCGCCTGGCGGTGTCGGAGGCGTGCACCAACGCCGTCGACGGCCGCGAGGTTGGCGATCACCGGGTGGTGCTGCGCTGCGTGCTGAGTGACGACCACCTCGACGTGCGCATCGAGGACGTGAGCGACGGCTTCTCGGCCGAGGCCATCGCCGAGCGGGGCTGGGGCCTTCAGCTCATCACCGCCCTGGTCGACGACGTGACGTTCTCGCGGGAAGGCGGCGGATCCTCCGTCACCCTGCGCATGGACCTCGAGCCCTAGCTGCCGCCTGATGGCGCTGCTGCGTGCCTCCGGCGGCGGGTCCTGTCACCGAGAAGATCCTCCCACCCCAGGGGCGTTACCCGGTGGTCGTCAGCAGCTGATCGGTGGATCGACGCTTAGGCCACCGGAGCACCCGGGGCGACGTCGTCTGCGGCTCCGAGCAGGGA
>JAOBWJ010000098.1 GCA_025463335.1 Acidimicrobiales bacterium | reverse complement strand
GGCCCTGGAGCACATCGACGGCGTCGAGGTGCCGGTGGGCACGCTCGACGTGGCCTTCTACCGCGACGACATCGGGCTCCGACCGGTCATGCCCGAAGCGGTGACCAACATCCCGGCTGACCTCTCCGGCACCCACGTGGTGCTGGTCGACGACGTGCTGTTCACCGGCCGTACCATCCGGGCCGCCCTCGACGCCCTCACCGACTTCGGTCGGCCTCGGACCGTGCAGCTGGCGGTCATGGTCGACCGGGGCCATCGGGAGCTGCCCATCCGCCCCGACTACGTGGGCAAGAACCTGCCCACCCGCCGGGACGAGGCGGTCGACGTGCACGAGGACGGCGTCGACCTCGGCGACATGATCAACGAGCGGGCCCGCTGATCGTGAGCGAGCGCAGCGAGCGAACCATGAGCACAGGCCTTGGGGAGGCGCCCTGCGCCGAGCCGTGCCTCAAGTCGACCTCGCCGAAGGCGACCCAATCGTGAGGCACCTGCTGTCGATCGAGGACCTCGGCGCCGACGGCATCGAGGAGGTGCTGCGCCTCACCGACTCCTTCGTGGAGGTCAGCGAGCGCCGCATCCCCAAGGTGCCGACCCTCCGGGGCAAGACCGTCGTGTCGCTCTTCTACGAGGACTCCACCCGCACCCGGCTGAGCTTCGAGTCGGCGGCCAAGCGGCTGTCGGCCGACACCATGAACTTCAGCGTGAGCACGTCGTCGGTGAAGAAGGGCGAATCGCTGCGCGACACCGTCCTCACCATCGAGGCCATGGGCGTCGATGCCATCGTTGTGCGCCACGGCTCGGCCGGCGTGCCCTGGCAGGTGGCCCAGTGGGTCGACGCCGCCGTGATCAACGCCGGCGACGGCTGGCACGAGCACCCCACCCAGGCCCTGCTCGACTGCTACACGATCCGCGAGCGGTTCGGCTCGTTGCGGGACAAGCGCATCGCCATCGTGGGCGACGTCAAGCACAGCCGGGTGGCCCGCTCCGACGTGCTGGCCTTCACCGCCCTGGGCGCCCACGTCACGCTGGTCGCGCCACCGACGCTGCTGCCACCGAGCCTCGAGGGCTGGCCGGTCGAGGTCAGTCACGACCTCGACTCGGTGCTGCCCAAGCTCGACGTCGTCTACCTGCTGCGCATGCAGAAGGAGCGCCAGACCGAAGCGTTGCTGCCGTCGTTGCGGGAGTACACCGCCACCTACGGCCTGACCCGCGACCGGGCCCGGCTGCTGGGGGAGCAGGCCCTGGTCATGCACCCCGGACCGATGAACCGGGGCGTCGAGATCGCGGCGGAGGTGGCCGACCTGCCCAATGCGGTCATCACCCGTCAGGTCGCCAATGGGGTTGCGGTGCGCATGGCGGTCCTGTTCCTGTTGCTGGCGGCCGAGGGAGATGCGCGTGTCTGAAGTTGTGCTCAAGGGCGGTGAGGTGGTCGACGAGGCGGGCCGGCGCCGCGCCGACGTGGTCATCGACGCCGACGGCCGCATCGCCGCCATCGGCGACGACCTGTCGGCCGCTCGCACGGTCGACTGCGGCGGGTGCGTGATCAGCCCCGGCCTGGTCGACCTCCACACCCACCTGCGCGAGCCCGGCCGCGAGGAGGCCGAGACCATCGAAACCGGCTCCCGGGCCGCGGCGCTCGGCGGCTACACCGCGGTCGTGGCCATGCCCAACACCGAGCCGGCCATCGACTCGCCCGGTGTGGTGCGCGAGGTGCTCGAGCTGGGGGCCAAGGCCACGTGCGAGGTGTTCCCCGCCGCCGCCATCACCGTCGGCCGCCTCGGGGAGCAGCTGGTGCCCATGGCCGAGCTGGCCGCCCTCGGCGTGCGCATCTTCACCGACGACGGCTCGGGCGTGCAGGACAGCCGGCTCATGCGTCGGGCCCTGGAGTACGCGTCGGCCCTCGGCATCACGCTGGCCCAGCACTGCGAGGACGCCGGGCTGTCCCAGGGCGGCCACATGCACGAGGGGGCATGGTCGAGCCGACTCGGCATCCCCGGCATCCCGGCCGAGGCCGAGGAGCTGATGGTTGCCCGTGACATCGCGCTCGGTCGCCTCACCGGCGCGCCGGTCCACTTCCTGCACCTGTCGACGGCGGGTTCGGTCGAGCTCGTCCGTCAGGCCAAGGCCAAGGGCCTGCGGGTCACGGCCGAGGCCGCCCCGCACCACTTCACCCTCACCCACGCCGAGGTCGCTTCCTACGACCCGGTGTTCAAGGTCAACCCGCCGCTGCGGGGCGACCACGACGTGGCCGCCGTGAAGGCGGGCCTGGCCGACGGCACCATCGACGCCATCGCCACCGACCACGCCCCCCACCCCCAGGAGGCCAAGGAGGCCGCCTTCGACGAGGCGCCGTGCGGGATGCTGGGGCTGGAGACGGCGCTGTCGCTGGCCATCAGCGAGCTGGGCCTGCCCATCGAGCGGGTGCTGGCCCTGTTGTCCTGGCAGCCGGCCCGCATCGCCGGGCTCGAGAACCACGGGGGGCCGGTCGTGGAGGGTCGTCCGGCCAACCTCACGGTCATCGATCCGACGACGACGTGGACGGTCGACCCGTCCCGCCTCGCGTCGCGGTCGCGCAACACGCCTTACGCCGGCCGGTCGATGACCGGTCGGGTGCGGCACACGTTCCTTCGGGGGGAACCGGTCGTGCTCGATGGAGAGGCGCAACGATGAGTGTCCGCGAAGCCCTGCTGGTCCTGTCCGACGGGGAGGTGTTCGAAGGTGAGGCGTTCGGTGCCGAGGTGCCGGTGGCCACCGGTGAGGTGGTGTTCAACACCGTGCTCACCGGCTACCAGGAGGTCATCACCGACCCCTCCTATGCCGGCCAGATCATCACGTTCACCTACCCCCACATCGGCAACTACGGCGTGACGCCGATCGATGACGAGTCCGCCCGCCCGTTCGCCCGGGGCGTCATCGTCCGGGAGATGGCGCGGCGCCGGTCCTCGTGGCGCAGTGACGACGACCTCGACGCCTTCCTCCGGCGCCACGGCATCCCTGGCATCGCCGGCATCGACACCCGCCGCCTCACCCGCCACCTCCGCGACACCGGTGCCATCTCCGGCGCCTTCGGCGCCGCCGACGAGGCCACCCTGTTGGCGGCGGCCAAGGCCGAGCCCGGCACCGACGGGATCGACCTGGTGGCCCAGGTCACGTGCAACCAGCCGTTCACGATCGGCACCGGCCCCCGCCGGGTCGTGGCCTACGACTTCGGCATCAAGGCGACGATGCTGCGCCACCTCGGCGAGCTGGCCACCCTCGAGGTGGTGCCGGCCTCCACCCCGGCAGCCGACGTCCTGGCCCGGAACCCCGACGGGGTGTTCCTCTCCAATGGTCCTGGCGATCCCGCGTCCGTGGACTACGCCGTCGAGAACATCCGGCAACTGCTGGGCGAGGTGCCGGTGTTCGGCATCTGCCTCGGGCACCAGCTCCTCGGGGCCGCTCTCGGGGCCGAGACGTACAAGCTCAAGTTCGGGCACCACGGAGGCAACCACCCGGTTCGCCGCATCGCGACAGGAGCGGTCGAGATCACCAGCCAGAACCACAACTTCGCAGTGGCCGAGGGGTCGATCCCCATGGCGGACGTGACGCATGTGAACCTCAACGACGGGGTGGTGGAGGGCATCGCCTGCCGCGACGTGCCGGCATTCAGCGTCCAGTACCACCCGGAAGCGGGGCCCGGGCCGCACGACGCCCGCTACCTGTTCGACGAGTTCGAGTCCCTCATGAAGCGGGTGCGCGGTGCCGCGTAGGGACGACATCCACTCCATCCTGCTGATCGGCTCCGGGCCGATCGTCATCGGCCAGGCGTCGGAGTTCGACTACTCCGGCACCCAGGCGTGCCGCGTCCTCCGCGAGGAGGGCTACAAGGTCATCCTCGCCAACTCGAACCCGGCGACGATCATGACCGACCCCGACTTCGCCGACCGCACCTACATCGAACCGCTCGACGTCGACGTGCTCACCGCCATCCTCGAGCGCGAGCGGCCCGACGCCGTGCTGCCCACGCTCGGCGGCCAGACGGCGCTGAACCTGGCCATGCAGCTCCACGAGCGCGGCGTGCTCGAGCGGCTCGGCATCGAGCTCATCGGGGCCAACGCCGTCTCCATCGCCACCGCCGAGGACCGCGGCCAGTTCAAGGTCGCCATGCAGGAGATCGGGCTCGGCGTCCCCGCGTCCGGCATCGCCCGCACCATGGACGAGGCCCGCCGGGTCGTCGACGAGATCGAGCTGCCGATCATCATCCGCCCCGCCTACATCCTGGGCGGCAAGGGGACCGGCATCGCCACCACGCCCGAGGAGTTCGAGACGATGGCGGCGTACGGCCTCGAGGCCAGCCCCATCTCCGAGATCCTCATCGAGAAGTCGATCCTCGGGTGGAAGGAGTACGAGCTCGAGGTCATGCGGGACAAGGCCGACAACTGCGTGATCATCTGCTCGATCGAGAACCTCGACCCCATGGGCGTGCACACCGGCGACTCGATCACGGTGGCGCCGGCCCAGACCCTGTCCGACGTCGAGTACCAGCTCATGCGCGACGCCGCGTTCGCCTGCATCCGGCGGGTGGGCGTGGAGACCGGCGGCTCGAACGTGCAGTTCGCCCTCGACCCGGAGACGGGCGAGATGGTCGTCATCGAGATGAACCCGCGCGTGTCGCGGTCGAGCGCGCTGGCGTCGAAGGCCACCGGCTTCCCGATCGCCAAGATCGCGGCGAAGCTCGCCGTGGGCTACACGCTCGACGAGATCACCAACGACATCACCGGGGTCACGCCGGCGTCGTTCGAGCCCACCATCGACTACGTGGTCACCAAGGTGCCGCGCTGGGCGTTCGAGAAGTTCCCCGGCACCTCTGGCGTGCTCGGCACCTCGATGCAGTCGGTGGGCGAGGCCATGGCCATCGGTCGCACGTTCCCCGAGTCGATCCAGAAGGCCATGCGGTCGCTCGAGCACGGGCGCCTGGGCCTGAACTGCGACCCCGGCGAGACGGCCTACGACGACCTCCACGACGACGAGCTGGTGCGGCGGGCGGCGATCGGCACGCCCGACCGGCCGTTCCAACTGGAGGCCGCCCTGCGTCGGGGCATCTCCATCGACCGGCTGTACTCGATGACGAAGGTCGACCCGTGGTTCCTCGACCAGATCGCCATGATCGTCGAGGAGCGTGCCCACCTGGCCGAGGTCGGCTTCCCCGCCATGACCAAGGCGGGTTGGAAGCGGGCCAAGCGCATGGGCTTCGGCGACGCCCAGCTCGGCTGGCT
>JAOBWJ010000077.1 GCA_025463335.1 Acidimicrobiales bacterium | reverse complement strand
CGACCCTGGATCTGGGCGCTGAGGGCGGCCATGATCTCGGCCCGTTCGGCCGGCGTGGTGCCGGTCCAGGCGCCGTCGTCGAACGCCCGGCGGGCGGCGACCACGGCCTTGTCGATGTCGGCCTCGGTGCCGTCGGGCGCGGTGCCGAGCACCTGCTCGGTGGCGGCCTCGATGACCTCGATCTTCCCGGACCCGGCCGGGTCGATCCATTGGCCGTCGATGAAGAGCTTGTCCTTGACGATCACGGCATCCCCCAGGGGTCGGGTCTCGGTAGCGGGGTGGACGCTACCGCCCGAGTGGAACGTGTTCCACCTCAGCCGATGTCGTTCCTCCTAGCGGATGGCCTCGTCGATCCGGGTCAGCACGTCGTCGGTCAGCAGGGGTACCACGTCGAGCGCCTTCATGTTCTGGTGGACCTGCTCGACCCGGCTGGCGCCGGTGATGACGGTCGACACGTGGGGGTTCTTGACGCACCACGCCAGCGACAGCTCGGCCAGCGACACGCCGAGCTCGTCCGCCACGCCCTTGAGCCGGGCCACCTTGGCGTTCTGCTCCTCGTCGTTGAGCATCGCCTTCAGCCACTCGTAGCCGGGCAGCTCGGCGCGCGAGTCGCTGGGGGAGCCGTCGAGGTACTTGCCGGTGAGCAGGCCCGACGCCAGCGGGCTCCAGATGGTGAGGCCAAGGCCGATCTCGTCGTAGAGGCGGGCGTACTCCTGCTCGACCTTCTCGCGGTTGAGCAGGTTGTACTGCGGCTGCTCCACCACCGGCTTGTGCAGGTGGTGGCGCTCGGCGATCTCCCAGGCGGCACGGATCTCGTCGGCGTTCCACTGCGAGGTGCCCCAGTAGAGGGCCTTGCCCGAGGACACGATGTCGGACATGGCCCACACCGTTTCCTCGATGGGTGTGTGGGGGTCGGCCCGGTGACAGAACAGCAGGTCGACGAAGTCCAGCCCGAGCCGCCCGAGCGAGCCGTCGATGGCCTGCATGAGGTACTTGCGGTTCAACGTGTTCTGCATGTTCACGGTGTCGGACAGGCCCCAGAAGACCTTGGTCGAGATCACGTAGCTGTCTCGCGACCAGCCGAGGTCGCGGATGGCCTGGCCCATGATCTTCTCGGACTCGCCGCCGCCGTAGGACTCCGCGTTGTCGAAGAAGTTCACGCCGGCGTCGCGGGCGGCGGCCAGGCAGTCCTTGGCCAGGTTGGTGTCGAGCTGCGAGCCGAACGTGACCCATGAGCCGAAGGACAGGACGCTGACCTGCAGGCCGGAACGTCCGAGACGTCGATACTCCATCTCTCCCATTGCCCAAATCTACGGAGCTTGATCGAGCTTGCTTCCGAGGAAGTCGTAAATCCGTTGGCGGGCCACTTTGCCGAGCTCGGTGGGCATCGACTCGATGCCGTGGGGACCCTCGGGGTAGACGGCGAGGTCGACGTCGTTCCCGGCGGCGGCCAGGCGACCGGCGAGGAGGACGCTCTCGTCGAGCAGCCAGTCGGCGGTGCCCACTGTGAGGATGGCCGGCGGCAGGTCGTGCAGCTCGGCCCACATGGGGGAGACGGCTGGATCCCGTAGCTGCTGGAGCGAGCGACCCGGTAGGTACATCTCCCGTTGGGCGTGCCCGGCGGTTGCGTAGGGGACCTTGCCGACCTTGAGCTCGGTGCTGGGTGTGCCGCTCATGTCGTAGCCGCCGTAGCAAAGATCCACGCCGAGGAACGGGGGCGTCGCGCCCAGCCGGTCGCGCAGGCGGAGCATGGTGAGGATGGCGAAGTAGGCGCCGGCCGACTCGCCACCGACCACCAGGCGGTCGGTGCCGAACTCGTGGGCGGCGTGGTCGATGAGCCAGAGGGCGGCCGCCTCGCAGTCGTCGGGCCCGGCCGGGTACGGGTGCTCGGGCGCGAGCCGGTAGTCGACGCTCACCACGACGCAGTCGAGGGCCTGGGCAAAGCCCCAGTTGCGAAGGTCAGTGCTCTTCGGCGAACCCACGGTCATGGCTCCGCCGTGGAAGTGCAGGTAGACGCCTTGAACCCGCTCGGGTGTGTAGACCCGGATCGGGATGTCGCCCGGGATGGCCCGGTCCTCGGGGAAGTCGAGGGCCTGGAAGCCGAAGGCCCCGCCGGGCTCCATGGCGTCGCGGATCCAGCGGATGCCTTCCGGCGTGCTGTTGTCGATCGCCGCCATGGCGGCGGTGACCTCCATGAGCTTCTCGTTGTGGGCCCGCTGCTCGTCGGCGAGCGCCAGCAGCGCCGGGGTCGAACAGCTGGTATCTCATGGCGCCACGGACATCATGTCGGTCATACCGGTCGGGGCGTGGCGCCCGACGGAGCCGTGCTCGAAGATGCCGTAGCCGGTCTGGCCGTCGCAGGTGGCCCGGGCGGCGTGGTCGGTTCCACCCCACGGCACCTTGGCCAGGATCTCGGGGTCGGTGTAGTCGTAGGTCCGGCCGTTGGTCCACGACTCGCCCATCCACATGCCGTGGTTCCAGCCGTCGCCGCTGCCGTAGCCGCAGCCCAGGTGGAGCGGCACGCCGGTCAGGCAGGTGATGTCGATCTCCAGCGGCTTGCGGTCGACCGTCTTCAGATGCAGCGTCGCTCCCTCGGGGTAGCGCGAGCCTGAGCGGTAGTGGATGTCGATCTCCGGCCAGCCCAGCTGCTCCATCTTGCGCCCGGTTGACGAAGGCCAGACCCGCACCGCGTAGTTGAGGGTGCGGAACCCGTCGGGGTCCTCCTCGACCATGAAGTGCACGCCGAAGTCCTCGAACTTCAGCGGGACCCAGCACCACCAGATGCCGGGCTCGTTGGCGTTGGGTCGGCCCTGAGGGTCGGGCTCACCGACAGGGCGGATGCCCCACGAGCGGTCGCGGGTGGCGGTCCAACCGTCCTTGGTCACAGGGATGGTCTGACCGTCGACGCGGATCTCGCCCTCCCACGCACCGATCTGGGCGTAGCGGCAGCCTTCGAGGGTGACCTTGCCGGTCGGCCCGCCGTACTTCACGTGCTGGGGCTCGCGCATGGGCTCGTAGTCCGAGGTGAACTCGAGGTCGAAGCCCACGCCGTGGTCGTCGCCCGCACACGAGAGGTGGAGCCGCTTGAACGGTTCGACCACCCGGAGCGTGTACGGGCCGACCTCCTGCTTGAGCTTGTCGTCGGGACGGATGCCCGAGGTCTGCACGGTCCATTGCTGGTCGCCCCGGCGCACCGACGCGAAGGCGTCGATCACGCCGGCGTTGGGGTAGACGCCCAGGCCGGTGAGCAGCTCGGTCTGAGCCGAGTGGTCGACGGCCTGGTAGATGCAGCGGTCGTAGACGTTGCGGTCGCTGGTGGCCACGTAGGCCATCGACAGCGGGACCTGGTGGATCGGGTGCTCGTCGAGCGGGTCCAATTGCATCAGCTCAGTTCACTCCTCGGGTCGAGCCTTCCCAATACTTCGCGCGGAGGGCCTTCTTGTCGGGCTTGCCCAGGGGGCTGAGGGGGAGGGCGTCGGTGAAGTCGATCGACTTCGGCGTGTGCACCGCGCCCTTCTTGTCCTTGACCATGGCCTTGAGCTCGGCTGGGTCGACCTCGGCGCCTTCCCGGAGGACGACCACGGCCTTGACCGCCTCGCCCCACTTCTCGTCGGGCACGCCGATCACGCCGACGGCGGCCACGCCCGGGTGCTGCGAGATCACGTCCTCGATCTCCCGGGGGTAGACGTTGAAGCCGCCACTCACGATCATGTCCTTCTTGCGGTCGACGATGTAGAGGAACCCGTCGTCGTCCTGGCGGGCCACGTCGCCGGTGTGGAGCCACCCGTACTGGAAGGCCTCGGCCGTCTGCTCCGGCTTCTTCCAGTAGCCCTTCATGGTGAGCGGGCTGCGCACGCAGATCTCGCCGGGCTCGCCCTCGGACACCTCGTTGCCTTCGTCGTCGAGGAGGGCGATGTTCACCCACGGCACCGGGCGCCCGCAGCTCGACAGTCGCTCGAGGTTGGACGTGTCGTGCTCCTCCTTGCGCAGCACGGTGATCGTCATCGGGCACTCCGCCTGGCCGTAGAACTGGAAGAAGATCGGGCCGAAGCGCTCGATGGCCTCCTTCAGGCGCGACGGGGAGATGGCGGAGGCGCCGTAGTAGATCGTCTTCAGGCTCGACAGGTCGGCGTCCTTGGTTGCCGGGTGGTCGAGCAGGGCGTAGATCATCGTGGGCACGAGCATGGTGGCGGTGATGCGGTGCTGCTCGATGGTCTCGAGCACCTTGGGCACGTCGAAGCCGGGCAGCACGGCCACCGAGCCGCCCTTGAGCAGCGCCGGCACGAAGAAGGCGGCGCCGGCGTGGCTCAGCGGCGTGGCGATGAGGAAGCGGGGCTCCTCGTGCCAGTCCCACTCGGTCATGGCGATGTGGGTCATGTAGGCGCCCGAGCGGTAGGTGCTCATCACGCCCTTGGGCTTGCCGGTCGTGCCGCCGGTGAACGACAGGCCACTGACGTCCTCGGGGTCGATCGGGGGCGCCACGAGCTTCTGGGGCTCGAACGTGGCCGCCAACGCGGTCAGGTCGTCGCCCACCTCGGTCGGGCCGAGGGCCAGCACCTGCTTCAGACACGGCACCCGTTCGAGCAGATCAGCCGCCCGTTGGGTGTAGCTGGTCGGGTCGTAGACGAGCGTCTCGACCTCGGCGTCCTCCAGCACGTAGGCGTGGTCCTCGAGCGAGCCCATCGGGTGCAGCGCCACCGAGCGCGTGCCGGCGATCTGGTTGGCGCCCATGTTGAACAGCACCTCGGGCCGGTTGGTCGACAGCACCGAGGTGGCGCTGCCCTTGCCGATGCCCTTCGACGCGTAGGCCTGCACGTAGCGGCTCATCTCGTCGCGGACCTGCCGAGCGGTGAGCACGGTGTCGCCGAGGTAGACGCACGGCTTGTCGAGGTTGCGGTTCAGCGCCGTGATCAGCAGGTCGGGCGCGTACGTGCCGCGGTACAGGTCGTTCAGGTCATCCCCCATGCCGGCAACGTAGTCATGTTGCAAGCATCTCGCGCCGGCGCCGGCTTCTAGGTCGCCAGCTCGCTCGCCGCCTGGGCCGCCTCGGCGAG
>JAOBWJ010000367.1 GCA_025463335.1 Acidimicrobiales bacterium | reverse complement strand
CTTCGTCCCAGGTGGGGCTGGTCGAGTCGGTGTTGGTCCGCTCCGAGGATGCGGTCCTCCTCTGCGACGGGCGCCTGGCGGGCGAAGGCCCGACGATCGCCTACGCCAACCCGGCGGCGTGTGCCCTGGCGGGGATGCGCCTGGTCGAGCTGGTGGGCCTCCCGGCCGCCACCCTGGTCGACGGCCACATCGACGCCGAACGGATGGCCGCCCTGGTCCAGGCGCTGCGGGCCGGTCAATCGGTGCGCGAGGAGCTCACCGTGGCCACAGCCGATGGTGGCCACGTGGTCACCGAGGTCGAGCTGACACCGTTCGGCGACGTGACCGGCGGCGTGGCCCAGGTCGTCATCGTGATCCACGACATCACCGGTCGGCGCACGGCTGAACGGGAGGCGGCCGCCACCGAGGCCCGCCTCCGCCTGGCCGCCGAGCTGGCCGGCATCGGTGCGTGGGAGATGGACCTGCGGAGCGGTGAGGTGATGTGGGACGCCCGGGTGCGCGAGCTGCTGAACGTGGCGCCCGACACCCTGCCCAGCCTCGACCGCTGGCGCCACTCGCTCGTCGAGGACGATGCGCTCGCTGGCCAACGACGGCTTGCCTCCTTTCATGAGGGTGTCGACAGCGTGGAGGCCGCGTACCGGGTCCCCTGGCCCGACGGGTCCGAGCGCCGGCTGCTCGCTCGCGGTCGGGTGACGGAGCGGGACGAGCGGGGACCCAGCCGGATGATCGGCGTGCTCATCGACGTCACCGAGTCGCATGCCGCCGCCGACCGGGTGGTGTCGACACTGGAGTCGATCGCCGAGGGCTACTTCGCCCTCGACCGCGAGTGGCGCTTCACCTACATCAACCGGCGGGGCGAGGAGATGCTTCGTCGCCCTCGTGAGGAGCTCATCGGCACCAGGGCCGGGTTCGAGTACCCCCACGTGGTCGGCACGGTGACGTCGGAGCAGTTCGTGCGGGCCATGGCCGGCGAGTCGGTGGAGTTCGAGCTGTACCTCCCGGAAGACGACCGCTGGTACGAAGTGCGGTCCTATCCACTGCCCGACGGCATCGCCGTGCACTACCGCGACGTCAGCGCCCGCATCGCCCAGCGGGCCGAGCGGGAAGCCCTGCTGGCCGCCGAGCGCGAGGCGCGAGCCGAGCTGGCCCACGCCGCCACCCACGACCCGCTCACCGGCCTGCCCAACCGCGTGGAGCTGCTGGGGTGGTTGACCGACGCCCTGTCCCGGCCGCGTCGCTCTGGTGTGGTGGCGGTGCTGTTCTGCGACGTCGACCGGTTCAAGGTCGTGAACGACTCACTCGGCCACGCCGCCGGTGACGAGCTGCTGGTCGCCGTGGCCCAACGCCTGTGCATCGACGTTCGGCCGGGCGACATCGTGGCCCGTCTCGGCGGCGACGAGTTCGTGGTTGCCCTGTCCTCGGCCACCCTGGTCGAGGCCGAGACGGTTGCGGCCCGGCTGCTCGACTCGTTCCGGGAGCCCGTGCTGGTGGCCGGTCGCCGCCTGGTCGTGTCGGCCAGCATCGGCCTGGCCCTGGCCGATGCCGATGCCACGGCCGAGACCCTGCTCCGAGACGCCGACGCCGCGCTCTACCTGGCCAAGGACCACGGCCGCGACCAGGTCGCCCGGTTCGACGACGCGCTGCGCACCGATGTCGTGACCCGGCTCCAGACCGAGCATGAGCTGCGCGATGCCGTGTCTGCCGGCCAGATGCGGCTGCACTACCAGCCGTCGTTCGACCTGCGCACCGGCCGGGTGGCGGGCGCCGAAGCCCTGCTGCGGTGGGAGCATCCGACCCGGGGCCTGCTCGCTGCCGGCGCCTTCATCGAACTCGCCGAAGACACCGGCCTGGTCGGCCCGCTGGGCGACTGGGTGGTGCCCGAGGCATGTGGGGCCCGGTCGGTGTGGGGGAGCGAGCTCGACGACCTCGTCGTGTGGGTCAACGTCTCCCTGCGTCAGCTGGTTCGGCCCGGCTATGCCCGGCACCTGCTCGACCAGATCGCCGCCGCCGGTGGGTCGCCTGACCGCGTCGGCATCGAGGTCACCGAGTCGGCGTTGGACGAGGACCACCGTGTCCCGCTGCGCGAGCTACGGCTCCTGTCCGGCGCCGGCGTGCGGATCGCCATCGACGACTTCGGCACTGGCTACAGCTCGCTGAGCCGGCTGCGCCGCTACCCGGTCGACGTGCTCAAGCTCGACCGGGCCTTCGTGGCCGACGTCCACACCCGCGCCGGCCGGGCCGTGGTCGCCGCCGTGGTGGAACTGGCCCATGCCCTCGATGCCGTCGCCCTGGCCGAAGGGGTGGAGACGGCCGAGCAGCTCGAGGTCATCACGGCCCTCGGCTGCGACCAGGCCTCCGGCTGGCATCTGGCCTACCCGGTCCCGGCCGCCGAGCTGGCCTCGGCGATCAGCGCCGCCCCGGTCTGACCGGCCGCCGCTCCGCCCGGCACGAGCCCGCCTAGCCTCTCCAGGCGATGGCCGCCTCCGCTCCGCAGCTGCGCAAGGCCATCAAGGCCAAGTCGCCGTCGCTCGAGATCGAACGGGCGCTGTGGGCCGACGGTCACGAGGTCATCGTCGGGGTCGACGAAGTCGGGCGTGGAGCGTGGGCCGGCCCGCTGACCGTGGGGGCCGCCGTGCTCCCGCAGGACCGGCGCGTCTACAAGGTGCGCGACTCGAAGATGCTCAACGAGCGCGAGCGGGAGGCCATGTTCGACCGCATCGCCGAGTGGTGCACGACCTGGGCCGTGGGTCATGCCTCGCACGAGGAGTGTGACGAGCTCGGCATGGCCGCGGCCCAGAAGCTCGCTGCCCGACGGGCCATCGACGGTCTCGGCGTGGAGCCGGACCAGGTCCTCATCGACGGGAACTGGGACTTCGTGGGCGGGGGCCGGACCCAGAAGTTCGTGAGGGGGGATGCCCTCTGTCTCAGCATCGCTGCCGCGTCGATCCTGGCCAAGGTCACCCGCGACCGCATCATGCGGGCCGAGGCTCCCCACTTCCCGGGCTTCGACTTCGAGCGCAACAAGGGCTACCCGTGCCCGTGGCACAAGATGGCGCTCCACGGCATGGGTCCCACGGCCATCCACCGGCGGGCGTGGATCTTCATGGACCACCTTCCGTGGTCCGCCCTTCACCGTCCGGCCGAGCCCGAGCAGGAAGCGCTGTTCTGAGGCTTTCCGCTCGGGGTAGGCGTGCCCCATGGCAGACGAACGACTCGACGAGATCGAGCACGAGATCGAGCAGGCGCGGAGCACGGCGGAGGACGCGGGCCTCATCGAGAAGCCCGAGGACTCCGAAGAGATCAAGTACTACGAGACCGGTACCCGCAGCCCCCACGACGATCAGACCATCACGCCTCCCGGCTGAGGGTCAGGTTCCGTCCAGCGGTACGGTCGAGGAGGTGCCCCTCGCCCTCCCCATCTGGACGCTCCTCATCTGGACCACCCGCATCCGCAACATCGTGGCCGGTGACTGGTCGGTCACCGACCTCATCCTGCCCATCGGCCTCACCATCCTGGCCGTCGTCGCCCTCGTCGACCGTCGGCGCGGCGTCCCCGCCCTTGCCGCCGCCACCGTCGCGGTGTGGGCCATCCGGTTGCCGCTGGTCCTCGTCCACGACCACGGGGCCGCCTTCAAGCTCGTGCACACCGCTCTCGCCCTGGTGTCGTTCGGCCTGGCGTATGCGTCGTGGCGAGCGGTCAGCCGTCGGCCGCTGGTGGCGACCCGAGGCTGACATCCAGGGCCAGGGTGAGGCAGCGCACCCCGCCGCCGGCCTTGACGAACTCCGACACGTCGACCACCACGACGTCGAACCCCCACGCCTCGAGCTGGCGGCCGACCCGCGGCGGGCAGGCCGTCATCACGATGGTGTTCCCCACGACCACGGCGTTGGCAGTGAGGGCCAGGGCCTCGTCGAGCCGGAGCTCGAGCCGCTCGGGCACGAACGTCCGCATCATCTCCCAGCCCGCCGGCTCGTAGGCCGCCGGGGTGACGATGGCCCGCCGCTCGTCGAGCGGGCAGAACGTCATGTCGAGGTGGTAGAGCCGCTCGTCGGCCAACTCGACCAGCCGCACGGTGGCGCCGGTGACGCCGGCCAGGGCGACGTGGGCGCGGGCGTCGGTGCGCCAGCGGTGACCGCACACCAGCTCGCCTCGGAAGGGCAGGGCATCGCCGGCGCCCTCGTGGGGGAGGTCGCCGGGCAGGTGATCGACCTTCCAGCCGTGGGCCGCGAACCAGGCCTCGTTCACCGACTCCTCACCCTGGCGCTCAGGGTTCCGGAAACGAGCCGGCACGAACTGCCTCTCTCCATCCGGTCGGATGTTGACGACCCCGGCGTTGGCCGTGAAGACCAAGTCGGGAAGGCCCTCGACCGGATCGAGCACCTCCACCTCGGCCCCCGCCGAGCTCAAGGCGGCCACCACGGCGTCCCACTGCTCGCGGGCCCGGTCGACGTCGACCGCCACCTCGCGGTGCATCCACGGGTTGATCTCGTACAGCACCCCGAAGTGCGTTGGCGGGCACACCAGGTACCGCCGACCCCAGTCGAGCATCGTCTATCCGTTACCCATCCCCGTCGACCCGGTTCACCGGCGCCTCGGTTTCACCCACGGTCGGCTCCCGCTTGAACCGCCCCGTCTCCGGGTCGTACACGTTGCGGACGATGACCTGGATGATGCCGGCGGCCGGGATGGCCAGCAGGGCGCCGAGGAAGCCGAAGAGCTCGACGCCGATGAGCACGCTCACCAGCACGGCCAACGGGTTCACGGACACCGTGCGTGACATCACCGAGGGCTGCAGCACGTGGTTCTCGAACTGCTGGTACACGATGTAGAAGACGAGGGCCACGACGCCCGCCGTGGTGGAGTGGATGAACGACAGACCCACCGTGGGGACGGCGCCCAAGGTGGCCCCCACCAGCGGGATGAGGTCGGCGAAGGCCACGAACAGGGCGATGACCTCGGGGTAGGGCACGCCCAGGATCCTCAGCATCACGTACGTCGCGACGCCGGCGATGACGCTGATGAGGAAGTTGCCGAGCATGTAGCCGCTCACGGCCTTGGCCGCGTCGGCCGAGACCATGCGGACTCGCTTCCGTTGTCGCGGTGGGAACAGGGTGACGGCGCCCGCACAGATGCCCGGGCCCCGCAGGAGCATCAGGAAGGTCAGCACCAGGATGGTGAGGAAGGCCAAGATGGTGTTGAAGACGCTGCGCACCGCGTCGAGGGCTGGAGCGCCGGCGCCGGTGATGGCATCTTGGATCTTGGCTTGGTTCCTGGCGATCACCTCGTCGAGGTTGTAGCGCTTGATGAGGTCGCCGGCCGGGCCCTTGCCGTTCCGGGCGTCCTCCACGTATTGGGGGAGCTGGTCGGCGAACTGCCTGACCTGGTTGGCCACGGGAACGATGAACGCGGTCAGCATGGCGAGAATCAGCACCAGGCCGGTGAAGAACACCACGCTGGTGGCCACGCCCCGCCGCAGGTGCAGGCGGCGTACAAACCAGTCGACCGCGGGCGACAGCACGAGGGCGAAGAAGCCGGCCACCACCAGCCAGGCAATGATCCGCGTCATCTCTCGGAGCAGGACGTAGGCGAGCAAGGCCGCCGCCACCGTGCCGACGCTGGCCAGGATCGTGCGCCAGGGCACCGGCTGAGGATCAGGGCGCTCGCTCACGGGCGGAGCGTAACCATTCGCAAAAGGCAGCTACGCTCGCCGCCGCCATGGGCCAGCCGATCACCGTCACCGAGAAGCCGACCGCCATGCCCGGCGTCGTGCGCTTCGAGACCAACCGCAACCTCACCGGCATGGGCCACGAGCGCTACCGGGGGGCAGAGGACGCGGTCGGCGGTCGCCCGGTCGACGAGCTCGCCCGCCAGCTGTTCGGCCACGGCGGCGTCGACGGCGTGCACGTCTACAGCAACGTCATCACCGTCGACCTGGCCAAGGGCGCGACTGGCGCGGGCCTGGCCGACGTGATCCACGAGCTGTTCATCCACTACCGCCCCGGCGTGCTCCCGCCCACCGACGAGGAGCTCCTCGGCGGTGCGGTTCCCTCCGCCTAGCACCCTCTACGGCGGGTCGTGCCCGGCGAGCACGAGCTCGCTGGTCGGTGGGAGCAGTCGTCGCTTGGCGTTGACCGCTTCGAGCCGCCATCCGGCGGTCTTGAGTTGGTGGTGGTGGTGGCAGAGCCGGTCGGCGGCGGGTACTCGGGTCACGCGGGTGTGGGCCCAGTCCTCGCGGTGGTCGCGTTCGAGGCGGACGGTGCTGCTGCAACCCTTCACGCAGCATTCGGGGTTCGCCCACTCCAACGCGGTCTTCTGGTGCTCGGTGAACTGCCGACCCAGATGCACCACGTTCACCACGTCTTTGCCCTTGGTGCACACCAACGCCAAGAACGCGTCGTTCATCTGACGCATGGCCTCGGCCACCGAGATGGGCCCGAACCCGGCGATCTCACACACCTCACCCGGCGCCGTCGTGCCCCTTCGCAACGCCGACAGATCGACCCGCACGATCACCTTCGCCGGCGACTTCGCCGAACCACCCGACTGCGACATGGCCATCAGCGCGTCATACGCGTACGCCTCCGGCGACTCCCGCCGGCCGTCCTTCCTGGCCGTCTTGAACTGGACGTCGATGTGTGGCTGCAA
>JAOBWJ010000275.1 GCA_025463335.1 Acidimicrobiales bacterium | reverse complement strand
GCTCTTGGACCGGAGGGGCTGGGTGAGGCTGTGGAGGTCGAGGCCGTCAGACAACGAACTCGTCTCCCCCGGCTCGGGTCAGCACCAGCTGGCCCGACTCCTCGAGGGCCCGGATGACCCGGACGATGGCGCCCTGCGACTCCTCGACGGTCGACAGCCGGACCGGGCCGAGCAGCTCGATCTCCTCGAGCAGGTTCTGGCCCGCCCGCTGGGACATGTTCCGCGTGATCTTGTCCCGCACGTCGGCCCGCACGCCCTTGAGGGCCACCGCCAGGTCCTTACCGTCGACCTGGCGGAGGATGAGCTGGACCGACCGGTCGTCGAGGTCGCCGATGTCCTCGAACACGAACATGCGCTGGCGGACCTCGTCGGCCAGCTCCTCGTCGTCCTGCTCGAGCCCCTCGAGGATGAGGCGCTCGGTGGCGCGGTCGGCCTGGTTGATGATGTCGACCAGCGACTGGACGCCGCCGGCCGCCGTCAGCTCGGTCGGGGCGAGGACGGACGAGAGCTTGCGCTCCAGCACCGACTCGATGTCGTCGATGACCTCGGGCGACGTGCGCTCCATGGTCGCCAGCCGGAGGGCGACCTCCTTCTGGAGCGCCTCACTCAGCCCGCTCATGACCATGGCCGCGCCGCCGGGCGGCATGTAGGCGAGGACGAGGGCGATGGTGCCCGGGTGCTCGTCCTGCAGGAAGGACAACACCTGTCGCGAGTCCGCCTTGCGGAGGAACTCGAACGGGATCTCGATCATCTGCGACGACAGGCGCTCGAGGATCTCGGCGGCCTTCTTCTCCCCCAGGCTCTCCTCCAGCAGCGTGCGGGCCAGCTCGATGCCGCCCGAGCGCACGTACCCGTGGCCCTCGGCGATCTGGGTGAACTCGCTGACGACCTCCTCGACCATGGCCTCGTCGACCGTGCGGAGGCGCGCGACCTCGGCCATGATCTCGGCCACCTCCGACTCACGCAGCGAGCGCAGCACGAGCGCCGAGCGCTCCATGCCGAGCTGCAGCAGCAGGATGGCGGCCTTCTGGGTGCCGGTCAGGGTCTTGGTGGGAGCCACGGGCGACGCTCGCTCAGGTCCGACGATCCGACAACCAGCCGCGCAGCATCTGGGCCACGTCCTCCGGCTGGCTGTCGATCAGGTCGACGAGGTTGCTGGGCACGAGCTCCTTGGCCGGTGCCAGGGCCACGGGCTCGGGGGGGAGCAGCTCGGCCGCCCCGTCGAGGAACTCGGCTGAGGGATCCTCGATGCTGTCGACGTCGATGGTCCCGACCGGGAGCGCCATCGGCACCCGCTGGTAACCGGTGGCCTTGCGGGCGCTGCGGAAGGCGAAGAGCAGGACCAGCGCCACGATCAGCAGCGAGCCGAGCGTGCGAAGCATGGCGAAGAGCTGGCTCTGGCGTTCGGTCGCCTGCTGGCCCTGGAGCGCCTGCTTGGCGGCGTCGGCCGCCGACGTGTCGAACTTCAGGGCGGAGACCTCGATGGTGTCGCCGCGGTTGGCGTCGAGGCCGGCGGCGGCCGAGACCAGGTTGGTGATGGCAGTGCGGTCGACGTTCTTGGTGCCGGCGTCGAGGAGCACGGCCACGGTGAGTCGGCTGACCTTGCCCGGCGCCGTCTGCACCTGCTCGGTGACCTTGTCGACGGCGAAGCCCCGCTCCGCCGTCTCCTTGTTGTAATCGCCCTGGCCGGTACCGGTGGTGGGCCCGCCGGTGGGGCCGAGCACGCCCGTCGCGCCGTTGGTGCCCGTACCGGTGTAGGTCTCCTTGCTGGTCGCCTCGTTCACCGCGAGGGCCACGCCCTTGGCGTTGCCGAACGTCTCGCTGGTGGTCTGCCTCTTGTCGAAGTCGAGGGCGGCCTTGACCTTGACCACGGCGTGGCCCTCGCCGACCAGCGGCACCAGCAGCTCTTCGATCGAGCCCGACAACTGGTTCTCGAAGCCGGTCGTCTGCTCGGTGCGGGCGTCACCGGCGGCCAGCCCGTCCTCGCCCGGGGCGGAGAGCACCCGGCCGTTCCCGTCGGCCACGGTCACGTCGGCCGGGTCGAGGCCTTCCACGCTGGAGGCGACGAGATGCACGATGGCCTGCACCTGCCCGGCCGTCAGTGTGGCGCCGCTGGACTGCTGGACCAGGACCGAGGCGGTGGGCTTGCTGGAGTCCTTGCTGAACAGGTCGTCCTTGGGGATGACGAGGTGGACGGTCGCGCCCGACACGCCCTTGATGGCGCCGACGGTGTTGGCCAGCTCACCTTCGAGGGCCCGCTGGTAGTCGACCCGCTGGCGGAACTCGGAGGTGGTGATGCCCTGCTTGTCGAGCAGCGAGTAGCCGGGCTGGCCGGTCGAGGGCAGGCCCTGGCTGCTGAGGTCGAGGCGCATCTGGTACACCTCGGCCCGCGGCACCATCACGGTCGCGCCACCGTCGGCCAGCTTGTAGGCGACGCCCTTCGACGTCAGCTGGGTAGTGACCTCGGAGGCGTCCTTGGCCGACAAGTTGCTGAAGAGCGCGGTGTACGACGGCGCGGACGACCACTTGGTGAAGAGGAAGCCGCCGACCAGCACGGCAGCCACGGCGATGGCCAGCATCGTCTTCTGGCCCCGGGTGAAGCCGTCGAACGTCCTGCTGACGCGGTCCTTGATGGCGGAGAGGTCGACCTTCGGCATCTCAGATGCCCATGCTCATGATCGAGTTGAAGGCTTCGACGGCCTTGTTGCGGACGGCGACGGTGAGCTCGGTGGCCAACGAGGCCTGGGTGGCGGCGATCATGTACTCGCTCGGGTCGGACAGCTGGCCGGTCGCGGCGAGCTGGGCGGTCTTGTCGGCGGTGGTGTGCACGGCCTGGAGGTCGTCCATGGCCTGGGCGACCTTGTCGCCGAACCCACCGGCACCGGCGCCCGACGTGGGGGCGGCGCTGGTGGTGGCCTGGGTCGGGAGTGTGGGGAGGGCGGCGGTGACGGCACCGATCGGGACCACCATCACTTACCGAGCCGGAGAGCTTGGAGGTACGTGTCCCGGGCCCGGTCGACGACCTGGAGGTTGGCCTGATACCCGCGCTGGGCGACCATGAGCTGGGTGAGCTGGTCACCCATGTCGATGTCGGGGTAGCGCACCATGCCGTCGGCGTCGGCCAACGGGCTGGCCGGGTCGGAGACCAGCCGGCCGACCGGGTCACCGAGCTGGATGGACTTGACGGCCACGCCCGTGCCGAGACCGTTGTTGCCCTCGAGGGCGGTGGCCTCGACGTAGCGAGCCTGGAAGGCGGTCTCGCTCGTGCGCTTCACCGTCTCGGCGTTGGCCACGTTGTCGCTGACGGCGTCCATCCACGTGCGGAAGACCCGCAGCGCCGAGCCCGACACGTTCAGGGAACCGAAGTTCGTCATCAGGCGCCCCGGCCCATGGCCGTGCGGAGCAGGCCGAACTTGGCGTTCATGGCCTCGACCATCAGCTGGTACTGGAGACCGGTGTCGACGAGGGACAGGGTCTCGTCGTCGAGCTGGACGTTGTTGCCGTTGACGTTGGCCGGCGTGTCCTGGGGCGTGACGGCGACGTTGGTGAATCCGGGCGCCCCGACCCGAACGGCGGAGCGGAGGCTGTCCTCGAAGGAGACCTTGCGGGCCGTGAAGCCCGGGGTCTCGACGTTGGCGATGTTGTCGGCGATCACCTTCTGCCGTTGCGAGAGACCCCGCAAGGCGGTGTGGACGGTGGAGATCGTCAGGTCGTCCACGGGACGGTCCGTTCACTCACTGCAAGCCCTCGTTCGAGAGTTCGTCGCCGCCCGTCCCTGGCAGCTACGTGGTCACGCAGTCCGTGCGCTCACCCACTCCTCGGACTCACCGCCAGTGATCTGAGGGATCCCGGCACAACGCCGGCAAAACCGGCGCTCAGCCGCGCGCGTCGAACAGCCTGGGGCCGGCGTTCGGCGACGAGTCGCCGAGGACCATGGCCTGGCGCGCCCGCACGGCGGCGAACGTGAGCGAGCGCTCCACACCAGCCATGCGGTGCTGAAGCTCGACTGCCCGCGGCCGGACGGTGTGGGGCAGGGGTCCCAGGCCCTCGGGCACGGCCAGGTCTCCGACCACCACTTCGGCCCCCGACGCGAGCGCGGCCTCGACGCCCTCGAGCTGGCGCTCGATGCCGTCGAGCACGGGACCCCACGCGTCGCTCACGCGGAGACTGCCGCCTTGCCATCGAGCGAGTCGGCGACCTCATGCCATGCCGACCCGAGTTGCATCACGAGCTCGTGCACGGGAACCACAAGGGCGGCGTCACCTCGAACCCGCGCCGCGATGAGCTGGCCGACCATCCACGAGTAGATGCGGGCGAGGTCGCCGGCGCCGGGCCACATGTCACCGTCGAGGGTGGTGAGGAGCTCGCTGAAGATGTCGCAGGCGTGGTCGATCTTGGCCTCGGCCTCGCCCCGCCGCCCGGCGAGGAGCGCGGTGCGGGCCTGTCCGAGGTCGCGGGCCAGCCGGTCGTAGAGGAGGCAGAGGAGCCGGCTCGGGGTCGCCGTGGCGACCGTCTCCTCGACATACCAGTTCTGTGCAGCTTGCAGGGTCATCCGTGAACCGCCTTCTCGTTCATCCGTGAGGGGTGTGGTCGTTCATCCGTGGGTCGATCAGCCGGTGCTGGTGGGCAGGCTGCTGATCTGACCGGAGAGCCAGGTGCTCTGGCTCTTGAGCTTCCCGAGGGCCGTCTCGAGATTGGCATATTGCGTGCGGTAGTTGGCCTCCTTGAGCGCCAACCGGCTGTCCCAGTCGGTGATGCGGAGGTCGAGCGAATCGATCTCGTTCTGGTCGCCGGTGATCACCGACGTGAGCCGGCCGGTGCCGGTCCGGACGGCGTCGCCGGCCAGCGAGTCGAAGCGCTGGGCCAGGCCCGGGGCGTAGGTGAACTTCCCGAACAGGTTCTGCTGGGCGCCGGCCAACCCGGCGGCCGTGGCCACGTCGGCATCCGACGCGGTCACGAGCAGGGCCAGGCCGTGGAGGGTGTTGTCGGTGAGCGGGGCGACGAGCACCTGGCCTGACCCGACGGAGATCACGCCGTTGATGCTGCCGGCCACATCGGCACCGGCATAGGTCGACGACACCGCAAGGGCCCCGTTGGTGGACGCTGTCAGCGTGGGCGTGGCTCCGTAGCCGCTGGTCCGGATCTCGAGCTTGCCCGACTCGACCCGGGCCACGATGCCGAGCGATCCGGTGGCCGCGGCGTCGTTGATCCTGACCGCCAGGGAGGCGAGGTCGTCGGAGGGACCGGCGGTGAGGGCGAGGGCCGTCTTCCCGGGCACGTTGATCGTGAGTGTCTCGCCCGGGGTCACCGTTCCGGACACCTCGACCCGAGCCTGGCGGGCGGCGCCCGTGATCTTCACGTCGTACACGCCCGGCACCGTCTGGTCGTTGGCGGTGAGCAGCCTGACCTTGGATGCGAGGGCCGACTGCGCCGGGTCGGGGTGGGCCATGGTGCCGACGGGCATGAAGAGGGCGGTCGTGCCAGCGGGGTCGGCGGCGAACGCCGTCTGGAACTTGGCGGCGTCGAAGGTGATGGTTCCGTCCTGCGCCAGCTGCACGCCGGCCTTGGCGGCGCTGCCGCTGGACCCGGTGGTCTGGGTGACCATGCTGAGCACCTGGCTCTGGAGCGAACGCATGAGGCTGTCGCCCACCAGCGGGGCGCCGGTCTTGGTTGTCGGGTCGTACTTGGTCTGGGCCTTGATCTCGGTCAGCACGCCGTTGGCGGCAGTGACCATGGCCTGGACGCTGTCCGCCAGGTTGCTTGATGCCGGCGTCACGTCGACGGTGACCGCCGTGGCCGGGGCCGTCACCGTGAGGGTGACGCCCGGGAGCACGTCGGCGAAGGTGTTCGAGTGCGACGTGACCGTGTACTTGCCGGCGCTTAGGGGGTCACCGACGAGGAGGCTGGCGTCCTGGCGGTGGACGGTCTCGTCGAGGGCGCCGAACGGCGTGGTGTTGGCGCCATCGGCGATCACGAAGTCGGAGTCGGCACCCGTCGTCGTGGAGGTGAGCTGGAGGCGGAACGAGCCGGGTGCGACCTGCACGGCCGAGGCCCGCACGCCGGCGTTGGCGGCGTTGATCCCGGCGACCACGCCGGCCAGTGAGCCATCGCCGGTGTTGACGGTCACGGGCGACCCGCTGCCCTTCGTGAGGGTGACCGACGGGGAGGTGGTGACGATCGCCGAGGTCGACGAGAACGTGCCGTTGGAGACGTACGCCTGGGCCTTGGCCACCTGCTGCACGTCGAAGGTGACCGATCCGGTCAGGGCGCCACTGGTGGCGGTGGCGGAGACCGAGCTCGACGACGACGTCGTCGAGCGGGCGGTCCAGGTCTCGGTGTGGGTGAGCTTGTCGGCGGCCGACTGGAGGGCGACGAGCTTGCTGTTGACCCGCTGGTACGAGTTGACCTTGGTGCCGAGCGTCGACTGCTGGGCGACGAGCCGGTCCTGGGGGGCCTTCTCGATCTGCATCAGCTGGCTGATCACCGTGCTGGTGCTCATGCCGGAGATGAGGCCGTCGACGCTGCTGAGGCTGGTCGCCACGAATGGTCCCCCGGGTCTGGTCGTTCAGTCGTTCAGAGAGATGCCGGATGGGGGCGGCCGCGAGGGCCGCCCCCATCAAGCGGCGTTACTAACCCCGGAGCAGCTGGAGCACCTGCTGCGGAGCCTGGTTGGCCTGGGCCAGCATCGCCGTGCCGGCCGGGGTCAGGATCTGGGAGCGGGTGAAGGACACCATCTCCTGGGCCATGTCGGTGTCACGGATCCGGGACTCCGAAGCGGACAGGTTCTCGCTCGTGACCGACAGGTTGGCGATCGTGTGCTCGAACCGGTTCTGGTAGGCGCCGAGGTTGGCTCGGGAGGTCGAAACCGACGTGATGGCGGCGTCGATCGTGTCGATGGCCGCGGCAGCGCCGTTGACCAGGTCGACCGCGCCGATGCCCGTGAGGGCGGTGCTGCTCACCGACGAGATGCTGACCGTGATCCGGTCGTTCGCCGTGTTGTTGGCGCCGACCTGGAACGTGCCACCGCTGCCGACGGTAACGTTGCCGGTGCCGGCCGCGACGGCCATGCCGGTGTTCGTGCCGGTTTCAACAGAGTCCGCCGTGACGGTCACCGAGGTGCCGGCGGCGGTGCTGTTGCGGGTGAAGGACACGAAGTTGCGGTTGGCGGCGGCGTCGTAGGTGACGGTGGCGGTGACGAGGCCCTTGAGGGCAGCGTTGCCGTCGATGCCGGTCTGCAGCGCCGTCTGGAGGGCCTTGGCCCCGGCCGCGTCCACGGCGTAGCTGCCGTCGGCGATGGTGATCGTCTGGGCGCCGCTGGCCTCGGTCGAGATGCCGAGCTTGTTGTTCCTCGCGGCGGCGGACGCGGCGGCGCTCACCGTCAGGGTGGTGGCCTGACCGGTACCGGACTTGACGGCCGCCTGGTTGCCGAACGTGCCGTCGAGCAGCTTGGAGGCACCGAACGCGGTGGTCTTGCCGATGCGGTCGATCTCCAGCTTCAGCTGGTCGTACTCCGTCTGGGCCGCCGAGCGGGCCACGCTGTCCTGCGACCCGGTGTTGGCGGACTGCACGGCCAGGTCACGCATGCGCTGGAGGATGGAGTGCACCTCGGAGAGGGCGCCTTCAGCGGTCTGCACGACCGAGATGCCGTCCTGGGCGTTGCGGATGGCGGTCTTGGTGCCACCCACCTGGGCCCGGAGGCCCTCGCTGATGGACAGGCCGGCGGCGTCGTCGGCCGCCCGGTTGATTCGGAAGCCGCTGGACAGCTTCTCGAGGCTCTTCGCCATCTGGCCATCCGTCACCGTGAGGTTCCGGTAGGCGTTCATGGCGGCGATGTTCTGGTTGATCCTGAGACCCATGATGTCCTCCTTGAGCGGGTCGGTCGACCCCGGTCCTTGGGGCCGGATCACCGTTGGTGATCACGGCCTCATCGCCGCGGTCGCCGCCGATCTGAGCGATCGGCGCGATTTCTTCCTGGTGGGCTAGGCGCTTGCTTCGACGGCGGCGACGCGCTGCTGGAGCGACGGCGCATCACTGGCCAGGCGGGTGCGGTAGTCGGAGCCGGAG
>JAOBWJ010000238.1 GCA_025463335.1 Acidimicrobiales bacterium | reverse complement strand
GAGGTCATCTGCGTGATCGGCCCATCCGGCTCGGGCAAGTCGACGCTGCTGCGGTGCGTCAACCTGCTCGAGCAGCCGAGCGCCGGCCGCATCCTCATCGAGGGCGAGGACATCACCGATCCCGACTGTGAGGTGGACGACATCCGCCGCCGCATCGGCATGGTGTTCCAGCAGTTCAACCTGTTCCCGCACCTCGACGTGCTCGGCAACCTCACGATCGCCCAGCGCCGGGTGCTGAAGCGGTCGAATCAGGCGTCGGTCGAGGTGGCCCGGCGGATGCTCGAGCGGGTCGGTCTCACCGAGAAGGAGCGGGCCTACCCCGCCACCCTGTCGGGCGGCCAGCAGCAGCGGGTGGCGATCGCCCGTGCCCTGTGCATGGACCCCGACATGATGCTGTTCGACGAGGTCACCTCGGCCCTCGACCCCGAACTGGTGGCCGAGGTGCTGCAGGTCATGCGCGACCTGGCCACCGGCGGCATGACCATGCTCGTGGTCACCCATGAGATGGGATTCGCCCGCCGGGTCGCCGACCGGGTGGTGTTCATGGATGGCGGCGCCATCGTCGAGCAAGGCCCGCCCGGGCAGGTGCTCGACCACCCGTCACACGAGCGGACGCAGCGCTTCCTCAGCCTGGTGCTGGCCCGCGACCTCGGCGGTGAGCTCGAGCGTCCTGTTCCGCCGAGCTGACCGGTCAGGCCGTCGGGGTCATCCGATCGCGGAGCGGGCCCCTGCCGTCGCCCTCCAGGCCGTCCAGCCCGGCGGCTCGCCCGGTCATGGCCAGCAGCAGGGAGAGGCCGGGACCCGTGACCTCGGGGCCGTCACCGTGCGACCAGTCGACGTCGGTGCCGACCAGGCGCAGGCCAGCGATCCGCTTCTTGGTGCCGACAGGGAAGTTGGCCTTCGAGAACATGCCCAGGCACGCGGCGACGGCGGCCGGGCTGGCGCCATGCTCCTGGCCCAACGGGCGCCGGATGTCCTCGGCGTGCACGACGATCTCCCCCAGCATCGTCATCACCGGCGCCGGCGGCCGGTTGGTGGTGGTCGTGGTCGCTCGGAGGCGCTCGACGATCTGGGCCGGCGGGAGGGCCCCGAGCCGGCGCGCGTCCCTGTCCATCATGGTGTTGAAGCGGAAGCCGTTGGCCGCCATCCGCCGCACGAACCGGCCGGGCGTCTGCTCGGCGCCCACCAGGATGTGCCCGGCGGCGACCTGCACCGACCAGCCGTGGCACAGCGATGGCTGGGCCCACTGGGCGGGCGTGAGCGTGGCGAGCGTGTCGGCCACGGCTTCCCGTTCGGCGTGGATGAGGCTCCAGGTCTGGTCGTCGGAACTGGGCATGGGACCTCCGCAGGAGACGGGGGACACCTTTCCGGCGCCCTCTCGCTGTTACGACGAACGAGCGGCCCCGAGATCGACAGCCGGCGGCAAGCTCGTGCTCCTCGAGCTCCCGCGATCCATCACGCCCCTTGGCGGTCGAGCTCGCCGGCCTCGGCCCACGCCGTCCGCTCGACGTCGAAGGCGGCTTGCTGCGTGGTGCGGAAGGCGGCGATGTCGCCGGCGTGCTCGGCGAGGAAGGCGTGGTGGTCGGGCAGGCGGAACGTCGTCTCCTCGATGGCGATCGGCAGTCGGCCGGCCGCCTGCGCCGCCCGCATGTCGAGCAGCTCGTCGGCCCCCACCGGGAACCAGCGGAGCTGGTCGAACGTGCGCAGCAGCCACGGCTCGGTGAAGTGCGGGCCCAACTGGTTCTTGTTCCACACCTGCACGGTGCGGCCCACGAACTGGTAGCCGCCGGGCCCCTCCATCCCGTAGATGCAGAGGTAGGCCCCGCCGATGCCGACGGCGTTCTCTGGTGTCCACGTGCGCGCCGGGTTGTACTTGGTCGTGACCAGCCGGTGGCGAGGGTCGAGGGGCGTGGCCACCGGAGCGCCCAGGTAGACGTCGCCCAGCCCGAGCACGAGGTAGGACGCGTCGAACACCGTCCGCTGCACGTCGTCGACGGTGTCGAGCCCGTTGATGCGGCGGATGAACTCGATGTTCCAGGGGCACCAGGGGGCATCGGGCCGGACGCCGTGCATGTAGCGCTCGATGGCCTCGCGGGTGGCCGGGTCGTCCCACGACAGCGGCAGGTGCACGACGCGCGACGGGAACGGTTGGTCGAGCACGTCGACCAGCTCCTCCTGGGCCCGCTCGAGGGCGTCGAGGGCGCCGGCCACGGTGAGGTGCTTGCCGTCGACCTGGACCAGCAGCGACCGCACCCCGGCGGTGGCATCGACGACGCCGACCTGGAGGTGCTCGCGCGCCCAGAGGTCGAGGGCGTGGACCCGCAGCCGCAGGTCGAGGTCGAGCGTCATCTCCCCGAGCTCCACGAGCAGGAAGCGGTCGCCGGCCTGGCGGTAGGTGACCTCGGGACTGCGGTCGTCGGCCGGCCGACGGAAGAGCACGGCATCGCCGGTCCCGCCGGTCGGCACGAGGCCGGCGTTCCACACCGGCCGGGCAAGGGGCCTGATCGGGTCGATGGCCCGGTCGAGCCAGGCCTGGCGCCGGGAGTCGGTGACGGCGGCCGCTCCGGCGGACACGGGCACGAACCGCACCAGGTCGCCCGGACGGAGCTGGCCGAGCTTCCACCGCTCGGCGGCGGCGACCACCAGCGGGCACACGAACCCGCCGAGGCTCGGTCCGTCGGGGCCGAGGAGGATCGGCATGTCACCGGTGAGGTCGACCGCCCCGATGGCGTAGCCGGTGTCGTGGATGTTCGACGGGTGCAGGCCGGCCTCGCCGCCGTCGGCCCGCGCCCACTTCGGCTTGGGGCCGATGAGGCGCACGCCGGTGCGGCTGGAGTTGAAGTGGACCTCGTAGGTGGTGCGCAGCAGCTCGGCCAGCCCCTCGGCAGTGAGGAACTCGGGGGCGTTGTGGGGCCCGACGAGCACGCCCAGCTCCCAGCGGTCGCCGAGCACGGGCGCCATCCCCGGCGGCAGGTGGCCGGTTGGGCCATCGACCTCGTGACCGATGACGAGCACGTCGCCCTCGGCCACGGCCCGACCGTCATGCCCGCCGAAAACGCCGAGGGTGAACGTCGACCGACTGCCGAGGAACGCCGGCTCGTCGAACCCGCCCCGCACGCCGAGCGTGGCCCGCAGGCCCGGCCCGCCGGTGGCGCCGATGGTGACCACGCTCCCGGCGGCCACCTCGATCGGCGTCCATGCCGGCACGGCCCGGCCGTCGACCGTCATCGGCATCGGCGCCCCACCAAGGGCGATGGTCGCGGCCAGGGTGAACCGCAAGCTCGGTCCGGCGCCGGTGAGCTCGAGGGCAGCCGCCCCCGGCGCGTTGCCGAGCACCCTGTTCACCAGCCGGTGGGACAGGTCGTCCATGGGCCCGTTGGGTGGCACGCCCACGTGCCAGTAGCCCACTCGACCGGGCAGGTCCTGCACCGTGGTCATGGGCCCGCCGGCCAGCACCTCGACGAGGGCAGGCGTCACGCCAGGACCTGCAGCCGCACCGGCGTGGGGTCGAAGCCGTTGCAGGGGTTGTTGATCTGCGGGCAGTTGGAGACGAGCACGAGCACGTCGATCTCGGCCCGGACGTCGACGCTGAGGCCCGGAGCGGAGATGCCGTCGACGATGCCGAGCGTGCCGTCGGCGCCGACCGGCACGTTCATGAACCAGTTGATGTTCGACACCAGGTCGCGCTTCCCCAGGCCATGGCGGGTTCCGGCGTCGAGGAAGTTGTCGACGCAGGCGTGCTGGTGGGCGGTGTGGTGCCCGTAGCGGAGCGTGTTCGACTCCCGGCTGCAAGCACCGCCGATGGTGTCGTGGTACCGACAGGTGGTGCCGGTGACCGTCATCATCGGCACGCCTTCGTTGGAGAGGAGCTGGGTGCCCTCGATCAGGAAGATGTTGCGCTGGGCCACCAGCGTGTCCGGTGCCGAGTACCGGTGGTCGGTGTCGTGGGCGTCGTAGACCAGGCAGTCGACGGCCTGGTTTCCGCCCAGGTCGACGATGCGGAGCGTCTGGCCGGCCTCGACCACCTTGGCCCAGGCGGCCCGGGCCGGGAGCGTCTCGTCATGGACGATCATCGTGTGACGACCTCGTCGGTGTTCAGGAACGCTCGCTCCCGCTCGGGGGTGGCGGTTCGGAATGGATCGGGCGCCGCACGTTCGGAGGGCCGGGCGGTGGCTCGCACGGTGGTGGCCGTGTAGTCGGGCCGGTCGTCGAGGGGATGGGGCGTGTTGGCGAGCAACACCAGCACGTCGACCTCGGCCCGCAGGTCGACGTGGGTGCCGGGCCGCCGCTCGCCGTCGAGGGTGAGGGCGCCGTCGTCGGCCACCCGCACCGCCTTGAACAGGTTGATCCACGGCGGCAGATCGCCTCGACCCAAGCCGTGCTTGGCGGCGGCCAGGGCGAGGAGGTCACGCGGGTTGGGCGTGCCGCCCCACACCGAGCCGTCGCCCCAACGGGCGTCGAACGTGCGGCGGCTGCCGGCGCCGCACAGGCAGTCGTGCCGGGCACTGGTGTCCTCGACCAGGGTCAGCAGCACCCGGCCCATGTCCGACAGCAGCAGGGCGCCGGGACCGAGGTAAGCCTGCCACTGCACCTTCACGGTGTCGGCCACGTTGAGTCGCTCGGCCGGGCCGCCGGCGGCGTAGGCCAGGAGTTGCACGCAGGCGTCGCCGTCGGTGTCGGTCAGCCGGAGCACCGTGTCGCGGGGGAGCAGGCGGGCGGCGTAGCCACCGGCACCGATCGTCTCGTCCCACAGGAGGCCGGCGGGGGTGGGCACGGTCGGCCCGGTGATGGCGAGGGTGCCGGCCTGGGCCCGGGCGTGGGCCCGGGCCTGCTCCAGCGTCGAGGTGTCGGTCGTCATGGGCGCTCTCCGGGGTTTCAATACTCCGTCGAAACCGAGTGTCCCTGTCGTCGCCCGTCGGCGCAAGGGGCGGGGGAGGAGTTCACACGCCCGTTACGCTCACCGCGTGTCCACCCCGACCGAGCCGCGACGCCGCACCGGCCGGCCCCGGCGCCGCGGGCAACCGGTCGGTGACCCGACGGCCGAGATCCTCGCCGCCGCCGGCCGGCTCTTCGGCGAGCTCGGCATCGAGGCCACCACCATGTCCCGGCTGGCCGCCGAGGTGGGCTTGGGTCAGTCGTCGCTCTACTACTACTTCCGGAGTCGGGAGGAGGTGGTCGCCGCCCTCGTCGCCGAGGCCAACGTGGTGCCGCTCGCGTTGATCGACCGCATCAGCCAGACCGGAGCATCGACCGCGGCCAAGCTGCACCGCTTCGTCCAGGGCGACGTCGAGGCCCTGTGCGCCCTGCCGTTCGACATCAACGAGATCCACCGCATCGCCGGGCGGGAGCAGGAGCGCTTCGCCCGCTACTGGGAGGAGCGAGCGAAGCTCGAGCGGCGACTCGCCAGCCTGCTCAAGGACGGCATGGCCGCTGGTCAGCTCCGTCCGGTCGACGCTCGGCTCACCACGCTCACCATCCTGGCCAACGACGAGGGCACGCAGAACTGGTACCGGTTGAAGCCCCGCCGGGCGCGGGAAGCGGCCATCGCCGTGGCCGACCTCACCGTGGCGGGTCTGCTGGCGCCAGGCCACTCCTTGGAGGACGTCCGGGACGAATCCTTTCGAAGCTCCATCGAAACGGTTACGCCACGATCACGGTCCGGAAACAAGGAGGAAACAGCGCGTCCTTAGGTTCACTCTCGTGAGCCGAACCAGCAGGATCCGCATCGTCGTCGCCGCCCTCGTCCTGTCGCTCGTCGCCGCCGCCTGCGGCAGTGACAGCAAGGGCACCACGGCGGCAGCCGACTCGTCGTCGGGCACCACCAAGCTGACGATCGGCTACAGCGCCTGGCCCGGCTGGTTCCCGCTGGCGGTGGCCGAGGAGCAGGGCCTGTTCAAAGCGGCCGGCCTCGACGTCGATCTCAAGTACTTCGCCGACTACACCGCGTCGCTCGATGCGCTGGTGGCCGGCAAGATCGACGTGAACGCCCAGACGCTCAACGACACGATCTTCGCCGTGGCCTCGGGCGCCGACGAGAAGGTGGTCGTGGTCAACGACAACTCCACCGGGAACGACCAAGTCATCTGCGATGCGTCCGTCAAGACGGTCGAGGATCTGAAGGGCAAGACGGTCGCCGCCGAGGCCGGGGTGGTCGACCACTTCCTCCTGCTCCAGGGTCTCGACAAGGTGGGCCTCACCGAGGCCGACATCGACTTCAAGGGCGTCAAGACCGATGCCGCAGCGGCGGCGTTCGCCGGCGGAGAGTTCGACTGCGTGGCCGTGTTCGCGCCGTTCACCACCCAGGCCAGCGAGCGCCCCGGCTCCCACGTCCTGTTCAGCTCGGCCGACTTCCCCGGCGCCATTCCCGACCACCTCGTCGCCACGGCCGACGCCGCCGCCGACAAGGCGACCATGCAGAAGCTCGTGGATGCCTGGTACGCCACCGTCGACTGGATCGACGCCAACCACGACGAGGCCGTGAAGCTCATGGCCGACAAGGCCGGCGTTTCGGTGGCCGAGTACGAGGACTTCGGCAAGGGGACGACGATCTTCTCGGCGGCGGACGCGGTCAACGCCTTCGCCGACCGCAAGGGTGACCCCACCTCGCTGCCGGAGATGGCCCGTCGCACCACGCCGTTCCTCGTCGCCTCGGGCCTGGCCAAGGAGGAGGCTGACGTGAGCGGGCTCTTCCTGCCGGAGTTCACCGAGGCCTACGTCAAGGCCAACTCGTGACCGAGGTGGTGACCGGGAGACCGGCCATCGCCGTCGACCGTCAGGCGGCCGAGCCCGGAACCCGGGGCCGGAAGCAGTGGGCCCTGTGGCGCATCGGGGGCCAGCTCGACACCGGTTGGCGGGTCGGCCTGTCGCTCGCCGGTGTTGCCCTGGTGCTGCTGGCGTGGTCGCTGGCCGCCGCCCAGGCCGCCAACCCTGCGCTGTTCCCGACCCCGCTGGCCGCGGCCCGGGCCCTCGGCAACCTGTGGTCCGATGGCTCGCTGCGGTCGGACATGTGGGCGTCCGGGCAGCGGATCCTCATCGGCTACGGCCTGTCGGTCGCCTTCGGCGTGGTGTTCGGGATCCTGATCGGCAGCTTCCCGTCGGCCGAGGCGTTCTTCGAGGTCCAGATCGGGTTCCTGCGCTACATCCCGGCCAGTGCCCTTTCGCCGGTCTTCCTGCTGTGGCTCGGCATCGGCGAGAGCCCCAAGATCTGGCTGGTCGTGGTGGGCTCGGTGTTCTTCAACATCCTCATGATCGCTGACGTGGCCCGCGCTGTCCCACGGGAGTTGGTCAACGCCGCCTACACCCTTGGCGCCGGCCGATGGACCGTGGTGCGCCGGGTGATCGCCCGCTACTCGGTACCCGGCATCATCGACGCCGCCCGGGTCAACCTGGCCGCCGCCTGGCTCATGCTCGTGGTGGCCGAGATCCTGGCCGCCGACCACGGGTTGGCCATCAGCATCATCAAGCTCCAGCGGTTCCGCGCCGTCGACAGCATGTTCGCCATCCTGTTCACGTTCGGTGTGATCGGTCTGGTGAGCGACCTCGTGCTTCGAACGGTCCGCAACCGCCTGGCTCCCTGGGCCCGGTCATGAGCCTGCTGGCGCCGCCCACCGCGGCCAAGCTCGTCGTCGACGGGGTGTCCAAGGTCTTTCCCGGCAAGGGCAAGCGGCCCGACGTCACCGCGCTCGACGGCGTCGACCTCCACGTCGGTGACGGCGAGCTGGTGTGCCTGCTCGGGGCGTCGGGGTGCGGGAAGTCGACGCTGCTGTCGATCATCGGAGGCCTTGATGCCGCCACCGTCGGGCGGGTGACCCTCGACGGCGACCTCGTGGTCGGTCCCGGTGCCGACCGCGGCATGGTCTTCCAGGGCTACTCCCTGTTCCCGTGGCTCACCGTTGCCGACAACATCGGCTTCGGCCTGCAGGTGGCCGGCTGGAACAAGATCCGCCGAACCGAGCGAGTGCGGGAGCTGCTCGGGATCATGTCGCTGGGCGAGTTCGCCGATGCCCTGCCCCGGGAGCTGTCGGGCGGCATGCGCCAGCGGGTGGCCATCGCCCGGGCGCTGGCCCCGGAGCCCGACGTGCTCCTGCTCGACGAGCCGTTCGGCGCCCTCGACGCGCAGACCCGGCGCCACCTCCAGGACTTCCTGCTCACCGTCTGGAGGCGGACCAGGGCCACCATCCTCATGGTCACCCACGACGTGGAGGAGGCCGTCTACCTGTCGAGCCGCATCTACGTCCTGGCCGCCCGCCCCGGCCGGGTGGCCGAGGTGGTCGACGTGCCCTTCGGCGCCGACCGGGGTCCGACCATCAAGCGCGACCCCCGGTTCCTCGACCTACGTGACGAGCTGAGCGATCTGCTCGGCTGACAAAGAGCAATCAAGCCGTGGCCGTCCGAGCCTTTGAGCCCGCAACCAGGCGCCGCGACCACGTGCTACCGCCCCTTCCCCTGGGTGGTGAAAGACAAAGGACGCAACCAGGGGCGAGGGCCGCGTTGCTCACGTCGGTGCCGCCTGCCGATCCGTTCTGGGTCCCCCAGCGCGCCATTTTCGGCTGTGTTGTGTCGCGCGACATGTCTGACACTGATGTCGCGGGACATCCCTGACAGTCAGGGTAGGCGGCGGGGTCCTCCTCGTTTGAGTCCGGAGGGCTGGTAGAGGCGGGTGTGGTCGAGCTCGAGGT
>JAOBWJ010000178.1 GCA_025463335.1 Acidimicrobiales bacterium | reverse complement strand
AAGACGCACCCAGGGGACAGCCCGGGGTGCCTCACGTGGTGCTGCCCCGCACGCCGACTCGCTGAGGCCTTCCTGCTTCTAGTCACGCTGAGCCCGGCTCTGACGGGCTGAGCGTGACCAGAACGGGGGAACCCGCTGGTGGGCGGCACCGGTGGTTGCGCCCTTGTCTTGGGGCGGTACCACGTGGGTGCGAAAGGCTCGGACGCCTTTCGGCGAGCCTTCGCTACGGCGTGATTTCTGTCCCGACCTCGTCGAGCCCCTGGCCCAGGGTGTTCCACGACAACGTCGCGCACTTGATGCGGACCGGGAACTTCACCACGCCCTGCAGCGCCTCGAGGTCGCCGAGCTTGACCTCGGGATCGGGCGTCGGGGTGTCGGTGCCGCTGCCGTCGCCGCCGTCGAGGCGCGACTCGTGGATGGTCATGAGCGCCTTGAACGCCCGCGTCAGGGCGCGGGCCTCGTCGACGGTCTTGCCCTTCACGGCCGAGGACATCATCGACGCCGAGGACTGGCTGATCGAGCAGCCCTGGCCGCCGATCTTGATGTCGTCGATGCGGCCGTCGTCGTCGACCTGGACGTAGACCACGATCTCATCGCCGCAGAGCGGGTTGAAACCTTCGACCCGGCGGGCCGGCGGGGTCTCCAGCTCGCCCCGGTTCCGCGGGTTGCGGTAGTGGTCGAGGATGATCTCGCGGTAGAGGTCTTCGAGGCCGGGCATCGGGGTTGTCTCTCTCTAGAGGCCGAAGAAGTCGGAGCAGGCTTGGAGGGCGTCGGCGAGAGCGTCGACGTCGGACGTGTCGTTGTACACGTAGAACGACGCCCGCACGACCGCTCCCACGCCGAGGCACTTCATGAGCGGCTTGGCGCAATGATGGCCGGCCCGGACGCACACGCCCGAATGGTCGAGCACCTGAGTGATGTCGTGCGGGTGCAGGCCCTTGAAGCCGAGCGACAGCACGCCGCCGCGCTGATCCGAGGCGGGGGGGCCGAACACCACAAGATCGTCGCCGAATCGCTCGGCCAACGTGCGGATGGCGTACTCGGTGATCTGCTGCTCGTGCGCCCACACCTCGTCCATGCCGTAGCGATCGAGCTCGTCGCAGGCCACGCCCAGACCCACGGCTTCGGCGATCGGGGGCGTGCCGGCCTCGAACTTGTGGGGCAGCTCATCGGGCGTGAAGCCATCGAGGCGCACCTCGCGGATCATGCCGCCGCCGCCGAGGAAGGGCGGCATGGAATCGAGGAGCGCCTCGCGCCCCCACAGCACACCGATGCCGGTGGGGCCGAGCATCTTGTGGCCGGTGAAGGCGAACAGGTCGACGTCGAGGGCCTGCACGTCGGTGCGCTGGTGGGGCACCAGCTGGGCGGCGTCGACGACCACCACGGCGCCCGCCGCGTGGGCGGCGTCGGTGAGCCGGCGGATGGGGTTCACCGTGCCGAGCACGTTCGACATGGCGGTGAACGAGAGGAGCTTGGCCCCGTCGAGGAGCTGGTCGAGGTGGCTCAGGTCGAGGACGTGCTCAGGGGTGACGGGGATGTAGCGCAGCTCGATGCCGAGCTGCTCCTTCAGCATCAGCCACGGGACGATGTTGGCGTGGTGCTCCATCTCGGTGAGCACCACCACGTCGCCGGCCGAGAGGTTGGCCCGCCCCCACGACTGGGCGACCAGGTTGAGCGACTCGGTGACGTTCTTGGAGAACAGCACCTCGCGCTCGGACGGGGCGTTGATGAAGCGGGCCACCCGCGAGCGGGCGCCCTCGTAGCGAGCCGTGGCCTCCTCGGCCAGGGCGTAGACGCCACGGTGCACGTTGGCGTGCGACCGCTCGTAGTAGTCGGTCATGGCGTCGAGCACGGCGCGGGGCTTCTGCGAGGAGGCCGCCGAGTCGAGGAAGACGAGCGGCTTGTCGCGCTCGTCGAAGATCGGGAAGTCCTTCTTGATGGCCTGGACGTCTAGCGCCATGACTCGAACCCGTCCTTCTCGAGGCGTTCGGCGAGCTCGGGACCACCGCTGTCGACGATGCGGCCGTCGATCAGGATGTGCACCCGATCGGGCGTGAGGTGGTCGAGGATCCGCTGGTAGTGCGTGATCAGGACGACGCCCATCTCGGGACGGTCCTTGCGGACCTCCTGGACGCCGGAGGCGACGACCCGCAGGGCGTCGATGTCGAGGCCGGAGTCGGTCTCGTCGAGGATGGCCAGGTCGGGCTCGAGGATGGCCATCTGGAGGATCTCGTTGCGCTTCTTCTCACCGCCCGAGAAGCCCTCGTTGAGGTAGCGGTCGGCGAACGACGGGTCCATCTGGAGCCGGTTCATCCAGTCCATGACGGCCAGGCGGGTCTCGAGGGCGCTCAGGTCGTCGATGCCCTTGCGGGCGGCCAGCGCCTGCTGCAGGAACGAGCGCACGGGGACGCCGGCGATCTCCTGCGGGTACTGGAAGGCCAGGAACATGCCGGCCTTGGCCCGCACGTCGGTCTCCCACAACGTGATGTCCTCGCCCTTGAAGCGCAGGGCACCCTGGGTCACGAGGTACTCGGGGTTGGCGAGGAGGGTGTTGGCCAGCGTCGACTTGCCGGAGCCGTTGGGGCCCATGAGGGCGTGGATCTCACCGGGCTGGACGACGAGGTCGACGCCCTTCAGGATCTCGGGACCCGGCGCGCCGTCTTCGGCGACGGCCACGTGGAGGTCGTCGATCTGGAACAACGGCGTGGTCACGCCGACGAGTGTAGTGCCCGACCCGGATTCCCCCTATGGCCGTAGTGGAAATGGCGAGGGCCCTGGTGCCGGCGGTTAGGGTCCCCCGATGGCCCGGCGACTCTTGGTCCTATTCATCCCTTTGGTGCTCGTGGCAGGTGCCTGCTCCAACGGTGACAAGAAGGCGGCCGCGGTGACGACCACCACGTCGTCGACGTCCACCACCGTGGCGGCGACCTCGTCCACCGACGCGCCGAGCACCACCCAGCCGGCGCCCACGTCGACGACCACGCCGGCGGGCTCGGGCATCCAGATGACCGGCACCGTCGGGACGGGCAGTGTGGCCTACACGCTGGCGCCCGAGCGCAGCGAGTTCTGTTACCGGATCAGCGTGAAGGGCGTGGGCCAGCCGACCGAGGCGCAGGTTCGCCGCTCCGCCGGTGAGGTCGTGCTCGCGCTGCAGGCACCGCCCACGGATGGCACGGTCAACACCTGTGCCGCCACCGACGCCCTCCTGATCCAGGAGATCGATGCCGGGCCCGGCAGCTTCTACGTCGAGGTCAAGGCCGCCAAGGGCGTCCTCAAGGCAACCCTGCGCTAGCGCAATAGCCTCTGCGCCATGACCGCGCTCGAGGCCGAAGACGTCGTCTGGGACCTGTCCGATCTGCTCGACGGTGCCGACGACGAATCCGCCGTCGTCGACCTGCTCGACCGCGCCGACACCAAGGCCGACGAGCTGGCCGCCCAGCGGGGGCAGGTCGCCTCGTGGGACGCCGGCCAATTGGCGGACTTCATGGCCGGGCAGGCGGCGCTCGCCGAGACCATCGGCCGGGCCGGCTCATGGGCGTCGCTGCGCTTCGCCGCCGACGTGAACGACCCCACCCGGGGCGCCCTCGTCCAGAAGGTCTCCGAGCGGGCCACGGCCATCCAGACCAAGCTCCTGTGGTTCGAGCTGGAGTGGGCGGCGCTGGACGACGAGCGGGTCGAGAGCCTGCTGGCCGACGAGCGCCTGGCGTTCGCCGCTCACCACCTGCGGTCCGAGCGCCGCTACCGCCAGCACCTGCTGACCGAGCCCGAGGAACGCATCCTCACCGAGAAGTCGGTCACCGGCCGGGGCGCTTGGAGCCGGCTGTTCAACGAGCTGACCTCCACCATCGACATCCAGCTCGACGGCCGCACCACCACCCTCGAGGAGGGCCTCAGCCGCCTGGCCGCGCCGTCGCCCGAGATTCGGGCCGAGGCCGCGGCGGCGGTGACGGAGGGCCTGCGTCCCGGCCTGCGCACGCGGGCCTACATCTTCAACACGCTGCTGCACGACAAGGCGGTCGATGACCGGTTGCGGGCCTACCCCACGTGGATCTCCAGCCGGAACCTGGCCAACGAGGCCACCGACGAGTCGGTGCAGGCCCTGGTCGACGCCGTCCAGCGCCGCTACGACCTGCCCCAGCGCTGGTATCGACTCAAGGCCAAGGTCCTCGGTGTCGACCGGCTGAAGGACTGGGACCGCATGGCCAGCCTGGCCACCGAGGACAGCCACATCGGTTGGGGGGAGGCCAAGGACCTGGTGCTCGACTCCTACCAGTCGTTCTCACCGGAGATGGCCGACATCGCCCGGCGCTTCTTCGACGAGAACTGGATCGACGCACCGGCCCGGCCAGGAAAGCGGCCCGGCGCCTTCTGCTCCTACACCGTGCCCTCGGTTCACCCCTACGTGTTCCTCAACTACACGGCTCGCCGGCGTGACGTCCTGACCCTGGCCCACGAGCTCGGGCACGGCCTTCACGCCTACCTGGCCCGGGAGCAGGGCGTCTACCACCAGGGCACGCCGCTGACGCTGGCCGAGACGGCATCGGTGTTCGGCGAGACGGTCACGTTCGGCAAGCTGTTGGAAGAGACCACCGACCCGGCCGCCCGACTGGCCCTGCTGGCCGAGAACATCGAGGGCGGCATCGCCACCGTGTTCCGCCAGACGGCCATGAACCGGTTCGAGGACTCGGTGCACACCGCCCGCCGGGGGGAGGGTGAGCTGTCGGTCGACCGCATCGGCGAGCTGTGGGCCCGCTCCCAGGAGGAGATGCTGGGCGACGCCGTCGAGATCACCGAGGGCTACCGGAGCTGGTGGTCCTACGTGCCCCACTTCATCGGCACCCCGGGCTACGTCTACGCCTATGCCTATGGGCAGCTGCTGGCGCTCTCGGTCTACAAGCAGTACGAGGAACAGGGGTCGGACTTCGTCCCCCGCTACCTGCACCTGTTGTCGGCCGGCGGGTCGATGGCGCCCGAGGAGCTGGGCCGCATCGTCGGGTGCGACCTGGCCGACCCCGGGTTCTGGGACGGCGGCATCGACATCATCGAGCAGCAGCTCGACGCGGCCGAGACCGCTGCCTTCGAGGCCGGTCGCCTGTCGAGGTGACGCTCACCGCGGTCGTGGTCCACCGGGACCGGCCGGAGGACTGCGAGCGGACGGTGCTCACCCTGCTCGTGCAGGGCGTCGACCGCGTCATCGTCGTCGACAACGGCTCGACGGTGCTGCCCGACGTCCCCGAGCTCCTGGAGCTGGGGCGCAACGCCGGCTTCGGACCGGGGGCCAACGCCGGGCTGCGCCGGTGGCTCGACGGCGACGCCGGCGAGTGGGTGCTGGTCTGCCCGCACGACGCCGACCCCAAGCCCGGCTGCGTCGAGCGGTTGGTCGCCGCCGCGTCGGCTCGTCCGCGCGCCGGCCTGGCCTGTGCCGAGTACGGCGACCACGACTGGTCCGGCACCCCGGTGGTCGACCCGCTGTTCGGCGCCCTGCTCCGACCCTCGACGGTCGACGACGGTTGGGAGGACGCCGGGTACCCCCACGGCACGCTGCTGCTCGCCCGCCGGCAGTGCCTGGAGGAGATCGGCCTCTTCGACGAGCGCTACTTCGCCTATTGCGAGGAGGCCGACCTCGGCGAGCGGGCCCGCCGCGCCGGGTGGGAGGTCGGCATCGTCCGGGGTGCCGTCGTGTGCAACCCCGGCCAGTCCACCGGCGCTGCAGTGCCCCAGTACCTCATGCTCCGCAACACGCTGCACCTGGTGCGCTGGAACTTCGGATGGAGCAACGCGGCCCTGCAGTTCGCCTTCGTCCTCGGCATCACCGTGCGCGGCTCCCTCGGCGGCACCAAGGCCCCCTTCTGGCACGGCCGGGCGCGGTGGCTCGCCCT
>JAOBWJ010000022.1 GCA_025463335.1 Acidimicrobiales bacterium | reverse complement strand
AGGCCGTGCTCATGGTCGTCCCCCCGTTCCACATCGCCGGGGTGGCCGGCCTCCTCAGCTCGGTCTACGCCGGCCGCCGCATCGTGCCGCTGGCGAAGTTCACCCCCGAGTCCTGGCTCGACGCCGCGCGCTCGGAGCAGGTCACCCACGCCTTCGTGGTGCCGACCATGCTCGCCCGCATCGTGGCCGTGATGGAAGAGCAGGGCGGCGTCGAGCTGCCCTGCCTGCGCACCCTGTCCTACGGCGGGGCCCGCATGCCGGTGCCCGTGCTCGAACGGGCACTGGAGCTGTTCCCGAACGCCGGCTTCGTCAATGCTTACGGCCTGACCGAGACGTCCTCCACCGTGGCCCTGCTCGGGCCCGACGACCACCGCATCGCCCTCGCCGGCGACCGCGTGCGGCTGGCGTCGGTGGGCAAGCCGCTGCCCGGCATCGAGGTCGAGGTCGTCGACGACGACGGCACCCCCGTCCCGCCCGACACCGAAGGCCGCATCCGCATCCGTGGCCCCCAGGTCTCCGGCCAGTACGTGGGCCAGGACGGCGCCGTCGACCCCGAAGGCTGGCTGGTCACGGGCGACGTGGGCACCGTCGACGAAGAGGGCTACATCTTCGTGAAGGGCCGGGCCGACGACGTGATCATCGCCGGTGGCGAGAACATCTCCCCCAGCGAGATCGAGGACTGCCTGCTGCGCCACGCCAACGTCACCGGCGCCGCCGTGGTCGGCCTACCCGACGACGAGTGGGGCGAGAAGGTCGCCGCCATGGTCACCGTCAACGGCCAGGTCACGGCCGACGAGCTGAGCGAGTGGGTGCGCAAGGACCTGGGCGGCCTCAAGTCGCCCAAGCTGGTCGCCATCACCGACGAGCTGCCGATGACGCCGACCGGCAAGATCCTTCGCCGCGAGGTGCGGAGCGCGCTGGCGTCGTGACCGCGGCCACCGTCCGGGCCGGCGACGAGTCGACCCGCGCCCGCATGTTGTCGGCGGCGGTGGAGTGCATCCTCGAGGAGGGCTACTACCGGGCCTCTTCCAACCGCATCGCCCAGCGGGCGGGCGTGACGTGGGGCGTCATCCAGTACCACTTCGGCACCCGGGAGCAGCTGCTGCTCGCCGTCGTGCGTGGCGGCGCGGAAGACCTCTTGCGCCGGTTGCAGGACGCCCGGGTCGTCGGCGCCACCGTCGAGGCCCGGCTCGACTCCCTGGCCGAGGTGATCTGGGACCACTACGGGCGACCGGAGTTCCTCGCCCACATGCAGGTCCTGCTCAACCTGAGCAAGGACCCCCGCACCAGCGAGGACACCGTCGCCGCCCTGGCCGAGACCGAGCGTCAGGTGGGCAGCCTGCTCCAGTCGCTCGTCGCCCAGGTGGCGCCCGGAAGCGACGGCCTGGGCATCGTCATGTTCGAGCTGATGCGGGGCGCGGCGATCGGCGAGGGACTCAGGGAGGCGCTGCCCCGAAGCGGCCGCAAGCCGACCCGGGACACGAGGGAGTCGTTGGTGCGAGCCCTCGCCCTGCTGGTCGAGCGTGGCTGAGGCGCTCGCCGGTCAGCGGGCCCTCGTCGTCGGCGGCGGCAGCGGCATCGGCCTGGCCACGGCCCGGCTGTTGGCGGCCGACGGGGCGCACGTCACCCTGGCCGGGCGGACGGTCGCCAAGCTCGAGGACGCGGCAGCCTCGATCGATGGCTCCGTCGGCGTGGTCGGGTGCGACGTGCTCGACGCGGCCGACGTCCGCAACGCGGTGGCCGTGGCCGAGGGCGATGAGGGCCTGCACATCGCCGTCACCGTGCCCGGCGGGGGGCCGTTCCGGCCGGTGTTGGGCTACGGCGACGACGAGTTCGACGAAGCCGTACGCGCCAACCTGCGGCCCCAGTTCCTGGTGCTCAAGCACGCCGGGGCGGCCATGGTCAGGACCGGCGGCGGCTCGATCATCGCCGTGTCGTCGACGGTGGCCGACTTCCCCATGCCGTTCAACGCCGGCTACTCGGTGGGCAAGGCGGGTGTCGACCAGCTCGTGCGCATCGCCGCCGACGAGCTGGGTGGCGTCGGCGTCCGGGTGAACGGCGTGCGCCCCGGGCTCACGGCCACCGACTCGACGGCCCGGATGGTGGGCAACCCCGAGCTGATGGCTCGCTTCCTCGAGCAGCAGCCCATCAAGCGCACGGGCCAGCCCGACGACATCGCCGCCGCCATCCGGTACCTGGCCGGCCCGGAGTCGTCATGGGTCACCGGCCAGATCCTCACCGTCGACGGCGGCCACACTCTGCGCCGCTTTCCCGACCTCACCGACATCGCCCGGGCCACGCTGGGCGATGACGTGTTCGACGCCGTCATGCGAGGCGAGGTACCCCGCTGAGCACCTGACGGGATACCGCCCCTCCCTGGAGCGAACCCGCGACGAATGGTCAACAGTTCCGTTGACGTTCCGTCGCGGGTTCGGCGGAGGAGGCCCCTGGTCACGCCCGAGCCGAGGCGGTTCTCAAAACGACTGGCCCCTTGACAACTTTGTTTGTCAAGGCGGAGGATGACGTTCGTGCACGACGTGGAGGTCATCGAGGATCCGGCCACCGCTGTGGTGGCGCTCGACCCGGTCCGGGCCCGGCTGCTGGCCGAGCTGGCCGAGCCGGGCTCGGCCGCCGCCCTCGCCCTCCGGGTCGGCCTGCCCCGTCAGAAGGTCAACTACCACCTCAAGGCGCTCGAGG
>JAOBWJ010000165.1 GCA_025463335.1 Acidimicrobiales bacterium | reverse complement strand
CTCGGGTCCCACCTCGACGAGGTCGGGCTCGGCCGACTCGCCGGTGTGGGGGTCGTACTCCAGCGGCGGGCACTGGACCCTGCCGCCGGCCTTGGAGGCGAGGATCCTCCCCTGCTCCAGGCCCTCGGCGAAGGCCCCGATGATCGGGCCCAGGCTGCGGGTGTAGGGGAACTCGATGGTGTGGTGGACCGGTCGTGCCATGGGCTCCCCCGTCGACGAGAACGTGTTCCAGCTGGGCGACCGTAGTGCCTAGCGCCGACGGTCGACCAAAGCGCCGACGTCGCCGTGCACGAAGCCCTGCAGGCGCTGGAGCATGTCGGTGGGGAAGCCCAGATCGATGGCGCTCACGTCTTCGAGCCGGGCCATGGCCTCGACCGGCAGCACGACCTCGAGGGCGCCGAGCGTGTCGTGCAGCTGAGCGACGGTCTTGGCCCCGAGGATCGGGATCATCCGGGGTGACCGCTGGCGCACCCAGGCGATGGCGACCTGCGACGGCGTGACGCCCAGCTCGGCGGCCACGGCCACGACCTCGCGGGTGATGGTGGTGTCGCGGTCGCTGATGGCCGCCGGGTCGACCCGGGTCGGCCCGGCGTCGCCGTCGAGGAACTTGCCGGACAGCACGCCGCTGCCGAGCGGCGACCATGCCGTCACCGAGAGGTCGAAGGCGTCGGCCATGGGGAGCAGCTCGCGCTCGATCTCCCGCTGGAGCAGGGAGTAGGGGAGCTGGAGGCCGGTGAAGGCGGTCCAGCCGCGCAGCTCGGCGATGGTGTTGGCCCGGGCCACGACCCAGGCCGGCGCATCGGAGATGCCGACGTAGAGCGCCTGGCCGGCGTGCACCACGTCGTCGAGGGCGCGGATCGTCTCCTCGATCGGCGTGTCCTGGTCCCAGATGTGCACCCAGAGGATGTCGACGTGGTCGGTCCGCAGCCGGCGGAGGCTCTGCTCCAGGGAGCGGCGAAGGTTCTTGCGGTGGTTGCCCGAGGCGTTGGCGTCGCTGCCGTCGTTGGTGATCGTGTACTTGGTCGACAACACGAACGCGTCGCGGTCATGAGCCACCAGTTCCCCGACGATCCGCTCGCTGTCCCCCTCGGTGTACCGGTTGGCGGTGTCGATGGTGCGGCCGCCGGCCTCCACGTAGGCGTCGAAGATCCGCTGCGACTCGGCCCGGTCGGCGTGCCGGCGCGGATCGAAGTGCTCGTCGGCGAACGTCATGGCCCCGAGGATCAGCTCGGAGACGCGGAGGCCGGAACGGCCGAGGAGGCGGTAGCGCACCTCCGGATCTTGTCGCGTTGGCGGGCCAGGCCCGCCAACGCGACAGCGAACCGCTTCAGCCCTGGGGGGCGTCGTCGTTCGTCTCGGCCGCCTCCGTCTTCGTCTTGACCACCTTGAACGACTGGTCGAGGTTCACGTCGGTGACGGTGCCGTCGGCCTTGGTGACCTCCACCTGGTAGTAGCCCTCCTCGTCGCCCTGCTCGGTCTGGGTGACCCTGCCGCCGCCGGCGGTGCTGAGCGCCACCGACGTGGCCCGGTCGTAGGCCGAGCCGGTGATCGGGGTGCCGTCGTCGTTGCCGGCGCTCCCGCCGCTTGCCGCAGCGATGCCGACGCCGCCGCCGATGGTGGCCAGGGCGAAGGCGCCTGCTGCGATCCAGCCCGTCTTCTTCTGCATGGGGGTTCCTCTCGTCGTCAGACCCTGAACGTAAGGAACCGTCCCTGAACGCCGACTGAAGGTGGCCCCGAGTGGGATCGGCGGCGCGGTGGCAACCTTGCGGCGTGCGCATCCTCGTGGTTGAGGACGACCTTCACCTGTCCCGGTCGCTGGCGCGCGGGCTCCGGGCGGAGGGCTTCGCCGTCGACGTGGCCCACGACGGCACCGACGGCCTCTGGCAGGCGTCCGAGCAGGACTATGACGCGATCGTGCTCGACATCATGCTGCCGGGCACGAACGGCTACCGGGTGTGCGCCGAGCTCCGCGAGCGGGGCAACTGGACGCCGATCCTCATGCTCACCGCCAAGGTCGGCGACCTCGATGAGGCTGAAGCCCTCGACACGGGCGCCGACGACTTCCTCTCCAAGCCGTTCTCCTTCGTGGTCCTCGTCGCCCGCCTGCGGGCGCTGCTGCGCCGCGGCCGGCCCGAGCGACCCGTCGTGCTCGAGGCCGGCGACCTTCGACTGGATCCGTCGGCCCACCGGGTGTGGCGGGGTGATACCGAGATCCCCCTCACCCCTCGGCAGTTGGCCGTGCTCGAGGTCCTCATGCGCCGACTCGGCGACACGGTGTCCAAGCGCGAGATCCTCGACGCCGTGTGGGACATGGCCTTCGACGGCGACCCCAACATCGTCGAGGTCTACGTGGGCCACCTCCGCAAGCGGATCGACGAGCCGTTCGGGCGGGCGTCCATCGAGACCGTCCGCGGCGCCGGGTACCGCTTGGTGGCCGTCGATGCGTGAGCCGTGGCAGCGCCTGACGACGGTGCGGGCCCGCACCACAGTGGCGGCGACGGTGCTCGTGGGCGTCGCCGTCGCCGTCGCGTCCTTGGCCCTGGTGGTGACGCTCCACCGGTCGCTGGTGACCCATGTCGACGACGTGGCCGACGTCCAAGCCGCCGACGTGGCCGGGCTCGCGGCCCAGGGTTCCCTGCCCCGGGCGTTGACCCGGGCCAACGACGATGGGACGACCACGCAGGTCGTCGATGCCGGTGGCCGGGTGGTGGCGGCGACGGCGGACCTCGACGAGCGCCTGCCGATCGCTGGCTTCCTGCGGGGCGCCCGCACCATCGGCAAGCAGCGGGTGGTGGCGCAGCCGGCGCGGACACCGACGGGCCCGGTGACGATCTACGTGGCCACCAGCCTCGAGCCGGTCGACGAGGCCATCAGCCGGCTGGGTCGCGGGCTCGCCCTCGGCGGTCCGCTCCTGGTGCTGTTCGTCGGCCTCACCACATGGGTGGTCGTGGGCAGGGCGCTCCGACCGGTCGAGCTCATCCGGGCCCAGGTGGCCGAGATCTCCGACCGGTCGCTCGGTCGTCGGGTACCGGTGCCGACCGCCAACGACGAGATCCGGCGGTTGGCCACGACCATGAACACGATGCTCGACCGGGTGGAGACCGGCGTCGGTCGCCAGCGCCGGTTCGTCGCCGACGCGTCGCACGAGCTGCAGACCCCGCTGGCGTCGTTCCGCACCGACCTCGAGGTGGCCCTCGCCCATCCGGCGGCCACCGACTGGCCCACGACCGGCGGCGATCTGCTCGCCACCAGCGCCGCCATGGAACGGCTCGTGCGCGATCTCCTCTTTCTGGCTCGAGCCGACGATGCCGCGGTCGCGCCCGTCAGCCCGGTCGACCTCGACGACGTGGTGCTGGAGGAGGTGCACGCCCTCCGGGCTCGGGGTCGGGTGCCGGTCGAGGCGGCGAAGGTGTCGGGCGCGGCCGTACTGGGTCGCCGGGATGACCTGGCGCGGGTGGTACGCAACCTGCTCGACAACGCCGACCGCTACGCCAGCTCGTGCATCGCGCTGTCGCTGACGACCGAAGGCGAGGACGTCGTGCTGACGGTCACAGACGACGGCCCGGGCATCCCCGCCGCCGATCGGGAGCGGGTCTTCGAGCGCTTCACCCGGCTCGACGACGCCCGGGCCCGGGCCACCGGCGGCAGCGGCCTCGGCCTGGCAATCGCCCGGCAGGTCGTGACGGCCCACGGCGGGACCATCGAGGCCACCGACGATGGCCTCGTGGTCCGTCTGCCGAGTGCTTAAGCCGGGTGGACCCGGGCGGCCGGCGTGAACTTCACCGGCAGATGCTTGATGCCGTTGATGAAGTGCGACTTGAGACGCTCGACCGGGCCGTTGAGCTCGATGTCGGGGAGGCGCCGGAACAGCTCCTCGAACATCACGTTCATCTCCATGCGAGCCAGATTCGCGCCCAGGCAGAAGTGGGGGCCGCCGCCACCGAAGCTGATGTGCGGGTTGGGCGAGCGGGTGATGTCGAACGTGTAGGGGTCGTCGAACACGGTCTCGTCGCGGTTGGCCGAGATGTACCAGATCACGACCTTGTCGCCGGCCTTGATGTGGTTGCCGTTGACCTCGGTGTCCTGGGTGGCCGTGCGGCGGAAGCACATCACCGGCGTGCCCCAGCGGAGGATCTCCTCTACGGCCGAGGGCATGAGCGACAGGTCGTCGACCAGCTTCTGGCGCTGGTCGGGGTGCTCGATGAGGGCGAGCATGCCGTGGGCCAGCGCGTTGCGGGTGGTCTCGTTGCCGGCCACCGACAGCAGCAGGAAGAACATGTCGAACTCGGTCTCGGTGAGGGTGTGGCCCTCGACCTCGGCGTTGAGCAGGATCGACACGATGTCGTCCTGGGCGTTCTGCTTGCGCTCCGCCGCCAGGTTGTGGGCGTAGGCGTAGAGCTCCATGGCCGCCTCGAGCGGGTTGTCCTCGCTCTGGGCGTACTCGGGGTCGTCGGCGCCGATCATGCGGTTGCTCCAGTCGAAGACCCTGAACCGGTCCTCCTGGGGCACGCCGAGGATGTCGGAGATCACCTGCAGGGGCAGCTCGGCCGCCACGTCGCTGACGAAGTCGCACTCGCCCTTCTCGCAGATGGCGTCGACGATGCGGGTGGCCCGGTCACGCATGGAGTCGTCGAGCTGCTTGACCATCCGGGGGGTGAAGCCCTTGTTGATGAGGAGCCGGTACCGCGTGTGCAGCGGCGGGTCCATGTTCAACATCATCTGCTGCTGCATGGACAGGGCCTCGTCGTCCATGTGGGGGACCAACGTCCCGCCCTTGGCCGAGGAGAAGCGCTCCCAGTCGCGGTTGATCTCGACCACGTCGGCGTGGCGGGTGAAGCACCAGAACCCGGGGCCGTCGGGCTCGTCCTGCCAGAACGCCTTGTCCGACTTCCGGAGCTCGTCGAACCAGTCGAACGGCACCTGCTCGACGTAGTTGCTGCGCTCGAACAGATCGATGGTGGCCATGAGTTCCTCCGCGAGACGAGAGTTCCTAGAACACGTTCTACTCGGGGGGGCTCGGGGCCTGCCAGTCCTGGGAGATGCGGCCCGTCCACGCCGGGTCGCGCTTCTCGAGGAACGCCATCACGCCCTCCCG
>JAOBWJ010000154.1 GCA_025463335.1 Acidimicrobiales bacterium | reverse complement strand
TCCCTCACCGTGGCCGCCACCATGGCGGCGGCCGGGCCGCAGTGGCTGCCCCGCCGGTTCACCGACGGGCTGCTGCTCGAAGGTTGCTGGCTCCACGATCGCCCCCGTTCGGTCGACTGGGCGGTGGGCGCGGCGTGGCTCCTGCGGCGGGAGGCGATCGACGACGTGGGACCCCTCGACGAGCGGTTCTTCCTGTACGCCGAGGACGTCGAGTGGTGCTGGCGGGCCCGGCACCGAGGCTGGGACATCTGGTTCGACCCGGCCGCCACCGTGGTCCACGTCGGCAACGCCTCGGGGGAGTTCCGTCACGAATCGAACGCGGCCCGGACGGTGGCGTACCTCCGCAACACCTATCGGTTCTACGGCAGCGCCCACGGCCCGGCCCGCCGGCTGGCCTACCGGGCCCTGAACCTCGGTGCCGCGGCCCGCATCTACCTCACCGCCCGGGCTCGGGGTGACGCGCCCCGCGCCGACTATTGGCGCACGGTGTGCCGGGCCCACCTGGCCCCGGCCGGCGGGTACGACGGGTGATGCCGCGAGCGTGGCGCGAGGCCGATCCGCGCCGGTTGCTCTGGCGTTGGCGTCGGTCGGTCCTGCTGGCCCGGACCCGCGTGGTGTCGCGGTGGTACCGCGCCCCGATCGAGCTCGACATCGCCCCCGACGTGCGCCTCGGACGCCACGTCCGCATCGAGCTCGAGCCTGGCACCCGCAACGTGCTGCGCATCGGCCCGGAGTGTCAGGTCCTCGACCGCGTGCTGTTCATGCTCAAGGGCGGCGAGGTCCACATCGGCCGGGACGCCCGCCTCCGGCGCGACGCGGCGCTCAACGTGTCGGGCCGCTTCGAGATGGGCGATCGCACGATGCTCAGCTTCGGGTGCGTGGTCCACTGCGCCGAGGCGGTCGTGCTCGAGACCATGGTCGTCCTCAGCGAGTACGTGACGGTGGCCGACTCCCGTCACTTCTTCACCACGGCAGACGCCTGGTTCTACGACAACCTGCAGACGGCCCCGGTGCGGATCGGTGCGAACACGTGGGTCTGCCCGCGGGCATCGATCGCCGCCGGCGTGACGATCGGCAGCCACTGCATCATCGCCGCCAACTCGCTGGTGAAGCGCGACGTGCCCGAGGGGCACATCGCCACCGGCGTCCCCGTCGACGATCTGCGGCCGTTGCGCCATGGGTGGCGCCACGTCGCCGCGCTGCGGGCCGGCGGCGGTCGATGAACCGGCCGCTCCGCGTTGCCCTGCTCTCGCCCTACTCCTGGCCCGAGGTGACCCGGGGCGGCGAGCGGTACCTGCACGACCTGGCCTGGTACCTGAGCCGGCAGGGGCATGAGGTCGACGTGGTGAGCGGGACGTCGGGCCCGCCGTCGATCGTCGAGGCCGAGGGCGCCCGCTTCGTCCGCCGCACCCATCGGGTGCCGCGTCCGATGCGGGAGCGGGGCTCGACGGCGTTCGACACGTTCGGACTCATCGCCCTTCGGCCCATGTTGCGGCGCCGCTACGACGTGGTGCACTCGCTGGCGGCCACCGGCGCGGTGGCGGCGCGGGTCGCCGGGCAGCGCGTCGTCTACACGGTCATGGGCCACCCGACGCCCGACCAGTTCGGGCACCGCCCGCTCGACCGGCAGCTCATCGGCCTCGGCACCCGCGCCGCCCGGGTGACCACGACGTACAGCGAGGCGTCGGCCCTGGCCGTGCACGCCCTCTACCGCCGACGGGCCACGCCGCTCCACCTCGGCATCCGCTCGGCCGACTTCCCGGTCGAGCCCGCGCCGCGCACCGGTCCCGCCCGCCTCCTGTTCCCGGCGTTCGCCGGCGAGCGCCGCAAGGGCCTCGACCACCTGCTGCGCGCCATGGCGCTCGTCCTCGATCGCCATCCCGATGCGCGGCTCCAGCTGCTCGGTGGCGGCGACACCGACTGGGCGTTCGAGAGCCTCGGGACCGACGAGCCTCGCGTCCGGGCCGCCATCGACGACCTGGGCCGCCACGTCGGGGACGTGGGCCACTTCTACCGGTCGGCGACGGTGGCCGTGCTCCCGTCGAAGCACGAGGCGTTCGGCGTGGTGCTGGTGGAGTCGCTGGCCAGCGGCACGCCGGTCGTGTGCAGCGACGACGGTGGCATGCCCGAGATCGTCTCGTCGCCGGCGGTCGGGCGGGTGGCGCCCCACGGCGATCCGGCGGCGCTGGCATCGGCCATCCTCGAGGCGGTGGCCCTGGCCGCCGCCCCGGGGACGCCTGAGCGGTGCGCCGAGCACGCCCGCCGGTGGGACTGGGACACCTCCATCGGCCCGGCCCACGAGGCGCTGTACCGGCAGGTGGCCCGGTGCGGGTGACCCCGGTGCGGGCGCCCGCCGGTGGCACCGTCGACCAGGCCGGCCAGACGCGCTCGGCCCGCATCGAGTCCCTGCGGGGCCTCGCCGCCGTCGGCGTCGTCGTCAGCCACGTCTACGGCTGGGCCCACGACTACCGGCCCGAGATCTACGAGACGTTCCGGGGTCGGGCCCTCCTGGGCGGGGGGTTCGGCGTGCACCTCTTCTTCGTGCTGTCGGGGTACCTCCTGTATCTGCCCTTCGCCCGGTCACTCATCGGTGACGGTGCCCGGATCGACCTGCGGCGCTATGCGCGCAACCGTGTCGTGCGAGTGGTGCCGCTCTACCTGACGGTGTTGGCCGTGCTCCTCCTGGCCCAGCACGACGGCGGCACGTTCACCCAGTGGTGGCGGTTCGCCCTCTTCCTCCAGAACTTCTCGGCCTCGACGGTGGGCACGGTCGACGGACCGATGTGGTCGCTGGCGGTCGAGGTCTGGTTCTACGCCGCCCTGCCTCTGTTGGCCGTGGCCGTGGCCGCCGTGGCCCACCGGTCGGCACGGCGGGCGGGCGTCGTCCTGGTGCTGCTGGGGCTGGCCAGCCTGGCCCTGCGGACGGTGGTGGTGCAGCAGCCGACCCACCCGTCGCTCATGTGGCAGTACTCCCCGTTCACCAACTTCCTCTTCTTCGTGCCCGGCATGGTGCTGGCCCTGTTGCGCGTGCGGGCCGACGTCTGGTCCCGCCCCGGACCGTGGGGCAGGGCCGACGTCTGGCTGCTCGCCTCCGGGCCGTTGTGGCTGCTGGCCGTCTGGGACTACGAGTACACCGCGGTCACGGCGGTGGCCGGCTTCCTCGTGGTCGGGGCCTGCGTGCTGCCCCTCCGGCCCGGGCCGCTCGTCCGCCTGCTCGACGCGTCGTGGCTGGCCGTCCTGGGCGTGGCCTCGTTCAGCCTCTACCTCTGGCACTTCCCGATCGTCGAGGCGGTGGCCGGCCGCTTGCCCGGCGCTGGCTTCCCCCGGCTGGCCGCCGTGCTCGTCCCCGGGTGCTGCCTCTTGGCCCTGGTCAGCTACCGGCTGGTGGAGGCGCCGTTCCTGCGGCTGCGCAGGGGCTGGACCGTCCCGGCCCGCCTCGAGTCAGGAGCCCCCGATGCCGTCGCCCGGTGACCGCCTGCGGGCGTGGCGCGACGAGCCGCTGAAGCGCGTCGTGCTGCGCTCCCGCGCCCTGCGGCCCATGCGTGTGCGCCAGTTCCGCGCGTTCGGCGCTGCCTCGGCGGTGGACCGGCCGGCGTGGGTCTACGGCGCCCACCACATCGAGGTCGGGGCCGGCTCCTTCCTGTTGCAGGGGGCGTGGCTGGCGGTGGAGGCCCCGGCGTGGGAACGCGACGAGGCCGTGCTGCGCATCGGCGACGGCGTGTGGATGCGGCCCAACTGCGCCATCAGCGCCTCGTCCTCCATCGTGATCGAGGACAACGTGGTGTTCGGCGGCATGGTCACGGTCGTCGACTCGGACCACACGTGGGCCGCCGGACACCCCAACGTCCTCTACAACCCGGTCGAGTCGGCCCCCATCCGCATCGGCAGGGGAACGTGGGTCGCCGACCGGGCCGCGGTCCTCGCCGGGGCCGACATCGGCGAACGCTGCATCATCGGGGCCAACAGCGTGGTGCGCGGCACCATCCCCGACTTCTCGATCGCCGTGGGGTCACCGGCGCGGGTGGTGGGGACCACGTGTTAGCGCGAGGGCTTGGTGCCGAGGCACCAGAGGTTGCTCACGCCGAAGCGCCGGGTGAGGGGGAGCTTGGCCAGGCGGTGGTAGAGCCGCTTGGCTCGCTCGTCGGAGGCCGGGACGTAGTCGGTCCACACCCACTCGCCCAGCTCGGGCGTGGCCTCGAACCCGGCCGCCCGCACGGCCCGGCCCAGCCGCCGCGCCGTCTGCTCGTTGACGTGCATGCTGACTTCGAGTGGGTGGCGGGGGTCGGCCGGCCAGCGGCGGCGTCGCCCCGGCACCGCCAGCCGTTGCAGCCGGTACACCTTGCGGATCGTGCTGGTCGGGAACGTGTGGATCAGCAGGCGACCGCCGGGTCGCAGCAGGCGGTGGGCCTCGGCCAGGCTGCCGGCCAGCTCGGCGGGCGCCAGGTGCTCGACCACGTCGAGCAGGGTGACCACATCGGCCAGGCCGTCGTCGAGGGGGATCGACCGGGCGTCGGCGAGGAGGACCTCGGCCCGGTCGGCCACCCCGTGGGCATCGATCGTGCGGCGGGCCAGCTCCACGGCGGCGGCGGAGTACTCCACCCCGATGGCCCGTGCTGCCCCCGCCTCCACGGCCACCGCGAGCAACTCGCCGCGGCCGGTCCCGATGTCGACGAGGACCTCCCCGGACCGGAGGCCGACTCGTTGCAGGGAGCCGGGGTAGATGCCGGCCACGCCCGCGCCCGCCGACGCCACCCATTCCTCGTGCCCGCCGCAGTTCGTGAGGTAGTAGGCCTCGTCGTAGGCGTCGGCCGGCACCGCGGGTGCGTCGAGCTCGTCCCCCACGAGCGGAGATGGTGCCATGCCGCCCTCCGCCTGCGCCTCCCGGAGGTCCGATGACACCGCCGCTCACCGTCGTCGTCCCCACCCGAGGGCGACCGGAGATCCTGGGTCGCACCCTGGCCGGCCTGCTGGCCCAGAGCACCGACGAGTTCGACGTGGTGGTCGTGGTGGACGGCGCCGACCAGTCGGTGCCCGACGTCGGCGCCTTCGGCGAGCGGGGCCGGGTCCTGGTCCAGGCCCACGCCGGCCCCGGCGCCGCCCGCAACCGGGCGGTGGCCGAGGCCACCACCGACCTGGTGCTGTTCCTCGGCGACGACATGGTCCCCGATGCCGGGCTGGTGGCCGCCCACCTGGCCCGTCACCGGGCCGAGCCGAGCCCGATGACGGCCGTGCTCGGACACGTGACGTGGCACGACGGGGTCGAGCCCAACGGGGTGATCCGCTGGATCGAACGCTCGGGCAGCCAGTTCGAGTTCGCCACGATCGCCGGGGACCAGGCCGGCTTTGGTCACTTCTACTCGTGCAACGTGTCGCTGCACCGCGACGCGCTCCTCGACGTCGGCGGCTTCGACGAGGACTTCGTCTACTACTACGAGGACCTCGACCTCGGCTGGCGGTTGCACGAGCGGGGCATGCGCCTGCGCTACGAGCCGGCGGCGCGGGCCCGGCACCTCCATCCCTACGACCTCGAGCGGCTCCGCCTGCGCTTCGCCGGGGTGGCCCGGGGCGAGCACATGATGGTGGCCAAGCACGAGTGGTTCTCTCCGTGGTTCGCCGCTCGCTTCCGGGCTGCCGCCGAGCAGCCGCCGGCGTCGCCGGTGTGGGCCCGGGTGGTCGACCGCCTGCCGGCGTCGCTCCCAGGGCGACGGGCCGTCGAGCGGCGGGCCGACCTCTGGTACCGCCAGCAGCTGGCCCCCGACTTCCTCGCTGCCTTCGACGGCCAGCGCGACCTCGCCGACCTGCGCGCCTACCTCGGGGACGACTACGACGAGTCCCTGCTGCGGGGCCACGTCGCCGCCGTCGAGGCCGAGGAGGAGGCCGCCACCGACGAGCGGGAGTTCTACCGCACCAGCCGGATGTACCTCTACGACCTCACCGTGTTCGCCATGAGCGGCACCAAGGCGCCGTACCACGCCGACCTGCAGCGGCTGGTGGCCCCGGGCGCCCGACTCCTCGACTGGGGGTGCGGGATCGGCAGCGACGGGCTGCGTCTGCTGGAGCAGGGCTACGACGTGAGCTTCGTCGACTTCGCCAACCCCAGCCAGGCCTACCTCCGGTGGCGCCTGGCTCGGCGCGGCCAAACGGCGGAGGTGTACGACCTCGAGGGCGACGAGATCCCCGGCGGCTTCGACCTGGCCTACTCGTTCGACGTCATCGAGCACGTCGAGGACCCGATGGCGTTCCTGGCCGAGCTCGAGCGGCGGGCCGCCATCGTGCTGGTCAACCTGCTCGAGCCCGAACCCGGCGACACCCACCTGCACAAGCCCTTGCCCATCGCCGCCATCCTGCGCCGGGCCGAGGACCGGGGCCAGCTCCTCCTCCGGCGCTACCACGGTCGCTCGCACCTGGTCGCCTACCGCGGGGACCACGCCGCGTGAGCCGCGCCGACAGCCCCCTCGACGGCCGACTGGTGTTCCTCGTCGGCGCCCGGCGCAGCGGCACCAACTGGCTCGACCGCATCCTGGCCGTGCACCCCGAGGTGCTCGACGTGCCGTCGGAGACCCACCTGTTCTCCCACGGCATCGCCCCCCTGGAGGAGCGGTTCCACGAGGGTGCCGCCTCCTCGACCAAGACCGGGCGGGTCTACTTCCCTCGCGAGGAGTTCCTCGACGCTGCTCGCGACCTCTGCGACAGCGTGTTCCTCGGCCTGCTCCGTTCCCTGAGCCCGGACGCCCGGCTGATCGTCGAGCGCACGCCGCTGCACGCCAACCACCTGGCCCTGATCGGCGCCCTGTACCCGGACGCCGCCGTCCTCCACATCGTGCGTGACGGGCGCGACGTCGCCCGGTCACTCCGGTCGCAGCCGTGGGGTCCGGACACGATCGTCGACGCCGCCCGCGAGTGGCGCGAGACCGTCGAGGCGGCGCGGGCCGCCGCACCCGCGCTGGAGCGCTACCGGGAGGTGCGCTACGAGGACCTGCTGGCGGACCCGGCGGGGCAGGCCGCAGCGCTCTACGAGTGGTTGGGCCTGCCCGTCGACGACCAGGTCCTGAAGGAGGTCCTCGACGAGGCCGGCATCAGCTACAACGCGGATCCGACCAGCCCGGCGACCGGCAGCGGCAAGTGGCGCAGCGGCCTCTCGGCCGACGATGTGGCCGCCGTCGAGGCCGAGGCCGGCATGCTGCTGGCCGAGCTCGGCTACGAGCCGGAGGAGGCAGAGCCGACCGGAGCGTGGCGGCGCTGGCGTTGGCCTCGACGGCGGCCGGCCCCGCTCCCGCCGGTGCACAACGACACGCTCGAGCATCGGGTGGACACGCTCGACAAGCTCCTCACCTGCCTGCACACCCGGCGCTTCGAGGCGCTCGACGACCTGCTGGCGCCCGAGGCCCGGATCCGGGTGGTCACCGCCGACGGCGAGGTCACGGGAACGGGCGCGGCGGCCCGTGAGGCTCTGGTCCGGGCTGCCCGCGACACGCCGGCCCAGGTGCAGGTCCGCAGCGACGTCCATCCCGGCAACCCGAGCACGGCCGTGCTCGCCTACGAGCCCGGCGACGGCAGTCGCCACGAGCGCGTCGTGGTCGCGGCCATCCGGGCCGAGCGGGTGACGGGCCTGGCCTACTACTCGCTCGGGGCGACATGACGACTCCCGTCGTCTCGGTGGTCGTGGCCACCCACCGCAGAGCCGCCCTGCTGCCGCGCCTGTTGGCTGCCCTCGAAGACCAGGACCTGGGCCGACCATTCGAGGTGCTGGTGGTCGACGATGCATCGCCCGACGACACGCCGGAGGTGCTGGCCAAACTCGTGGCCAACGCGTCCCTCCCGCTGCGGGTCCTGCGCCTCGAGCGCAACGCGGGCCCGGCCACCGCCCGCAACGTGGGCTGGCGGCAAGCGGCGGCGCCACTGGTGGCGTTCACCGACGACGACTGCGTGCCCCGGCCCGGCTGGTTGTCGGCCCTGGTCGCCGGCCTCGACGAGGTCGACGTCGTCCAGGGGCGCACCCGCCCGAACCCGGAGCAGCTTGCCAACACCGGCCCGTTCAGCCGCACGCTCGACGTGAGTTGGGAGGAGGGCTTCTACCAGACGTGCAACATCGGCTACCGGGCGGCGCTGCTCGAACGGCTGGGCGGGTTCGACGAGGCGTTCCGGTGGCCGGCCGGTGAGGACACGGACCTCGCGTGGCGGGCGCTCGAGCTTGGCGCGACCACTCGCTTCGTCGAGGCCGCCGAGGTGTGGCACGACGTGCGACCCTCCAGCTTCGTGGCCCACGTGCGGGACCTGCCCCGCTGGAGCGCGGTGGTCCACGCCACCAAGAAGCACCCGGGCCTGCGCGACCGCTTCACCTGGGGCTTCGTGTGGAAGCGCTCGCACCCCCCGGCGCTGGCCGCACTCGTGGGTGCCGCCCTGGTGGTGGCGCCGGGCGCCGGCCGGTGGGCCCGCCTGCTCGGGGGCGCGGCGCTCACCCTGCCCTACCTGCGCCACCGGGCCGTGGTGGCCCCGCTCCAGGGCGGTCCCCGCCGGCGACTCGCCGCCATCCCGCTGGCCTTGGCCGCCGACGTGGCCGAGGTAGGCATCCTGGCCCGCGCCTCGGCCCGCCACCGCACGCTCGTGCTCTAGCGGTAGGCGGCACGGCCGCGCTCCGGGGAGCGCCCCTCCCTGTGGCGAACCCGCGACGAATGGTCAACAGTTCCGTTGACTTTCCGTCGCGGGTTCGGCGGAGGAGGCCCCGGTAACGCGCGATCTCCTGGGGTCCCGCGCCTTTCCGCTCGGCCTCTTCAGCTGTCGATGTCGTAGCCGACGGCCCGGAGCGTGTCGCCCATGACGTCGTGGAGGAGGGTCTGCTCCTCCTTCGAGAGGTTGGCCCGCCACAGTCCCGGCGTGGCCGCCCGGGCGAAGCGCCCGGCGCCCTTCCGTTCGGCGGGCAGGGCGTCGAAGCTGAGGCGCTCCACGTGGGCCCGTACCTCGTCGGCAGCCACGTCGGCGCCGAGCCACCGAAGGATGTCGGCGACCCCGCCCTCGGTGTCGGCGAGCAGGTCCTCGTAGCGCACCACCATCCGGCGAGCCGGGTCGTGCCGGTCGTAGGCGCGCTGCACGGCGGTCGTCCGGGCCACCCAGCGGTGGGCCTGACCGGCGAGGAACCGGCGTCGCTCGTCGTCCTCGAGGCCCTGGCCCCCGAAGTGGGCGGTGAGCCAGCCATCGCCGGCCACGGCATCGAGCTCGGAATCGAGGACGTCGCGGCCGTCCCGGAGCAGGAACAGCAGCCGCGACTGCGGCAGGACGGAGAGCAGCACCTCGGCCGCCTGTGAGCCGGCCGGCTCCTTGATCAGGACGACGGGTGAGCCGCACCGGCGCCGGGCGTCAATCGAATGGGCGTCGAAGCGGGCCAGGAGCAGGCGCCGCAGCTCGGGGCGCCAGGCGCGCTCGTGGCGGGCGCTGAAGAAGTAGTCGGGGTCCTCCCGGCGGTGGTTCGTCAGCATGAGCTCGGCCTCCTCCCATCCCGCCGGGTGGGGGCCCATGACGTCGGCACCGAAGAGACCGAGGTGCGAGCCGATGGCCGGCTCGTCGAACACCACCGACCGGGGGTCGATCCGCAGCAGGTTGACCAGCCATGTGCTCCCCGTGCGGGGCGACCCGAACATCCACACCAGCGACCGCTCCACGGCCGTGGCCCGGAGCCGACGCGGCCCCCGCCCGGCGAGCACGGTCAGGCCGCCTCGGAGAACGGTCCGGGCCACACCCCGGCCGGCGGCGCGGCGGCCACCGGTGCGGCCGTCTTGCGGGCCTGCATCAGCAGGTGGCAACCGAGCCGGCGGAGCACCGGGGTGCGCCGGGCCGCCGCTTCGATGACGTCGACCGTGCGTCGACCCCACTCGCCCTTGGTGTCCAGCCAGCGGGCGGTCGCCGACTGCGGTGGCGGGAACTCGAAGGATGACCAGGCGAACGTCTCCAGGCCGGCCGCGGCGAACAGTCGCCGCGTCTCGCCCTGGATGTGGTGGGTGTGGGGCAGGTAGACGGGCCCGGCATCGGGCGGGAGCAGCGTGGGGTCGACGGGCTCGGCCCAGATCCAGGGCCGCATCGAGATCAGCGACGGGTGGTCGGCGCCGACCGCCTTCTCGATCCAGGCGAAGAGGTGGCTGAGCGGCGACCGGAGCGGGGCCTCGGAGGCGTTGTTGGTCGTCATGAGGAGTACGCCGCCGGGCTTCAGGACCCGGGCAATTTCCCACACGGCGCGCTCGGGACGCATGAGGTGCTCGATCACCTCGCTGAACACCACCACGTCGAACGCGTCGTCGGTGAACGGCAGCGCCTCGCCGTCGCCGCGGGCCAGCGACGAGCGCAGCCGGGCCGGCGTGTCGGCCAGCTTCTTGGCCGCGTAGGCGATGTGGTGGCCGCCGAAGTCGATGCCGACGTAGTGGGCGTCGACGTCGAGGATGCGGTCGGCCACGAGCACCGAACCGCACCCCACGTCGAGGATGCGCCCGCCGGGCGGCACGTGGGCCCGCACCTGCTCGGCGAGGAGGTCGTAGCGCATCTCGTGGCGGTGCTGGTGGTACTCGCCCCAGATGTCGAACTCCTCCTCGATGGTCGGCACCCGTTCGTTGTAGTGACGGGAGAAGGCCTCGAGGTTGGCCGTGGCCAGCAGCTCGCGCTCCCGGGCGGTGCGGGCCAGGCTCTCCCGCCGGTAGGCGGCGTACACGGCGGACCAGTAGCCCAGGAGCAGGCCGCTCGCCGCGGCGCGCTGTCCGGTGGTGGCTCGGCGCCGAGTGGCGGCGGCGAGCAGGGCCGAGGGGATGGCGAGCCGCACCGTCCGGGTCGAGGTGCTCATGGCAGGCCCGGCTCCTCGGTGACCTCGAACGAGGCGTGCAGGTCGACGATGCCGTGGACGATGGGCCGCCCGGCCACGTAGAACGACAGGGGAGTCGAATGGGTCAGCTCGGGCCCGTCGAAGCCGGAGCGCACCATGGCCGTGATGGTGTAGCTCCCGGTCACCAGGTTGGCCGGGACCCGCATGCGGCACGTCAGCACCCGGCCGCCTTCCACCTTGTCGACGGCCAGCAGGGTGGTGTCGTCGTAGTACACGGGCACCCTGGCCTCGTTCCGCAGGGCGAAGCCGAAGATCGGCTCGGCCGTGGTGTCGTGGAACCGGGCCCGCACCTCCACCTCCGCCACGTCGCCGGCGTCGAGGGCCCTGGTGCTCCGGCCCTGGAGGCGGAGGTCGGTCGATTCGATGGTGACGGCGTCGGAGCCCACGGACGCCCCGAGCGGCGCGGTCTCGTCCTCGGGCTCCTCAGGTGTGTCGAGCAGCGCGTGGTAGCGGGACAGGGCCTCGGTGGTGTCGCCCAGGTGCTGGACGACGCCGTCGTGCAGGAGGAGCGTGCGCTCGCACAGCCGCCGGACGGCGTTGAGGTTGTGGGTGACGACCACGATGGTGGTGCCCGCGTCTCGGATGGCGGTCATGCGCTCGAAGCACTTGAGCTGGAAGGCGAAGTCGCCCACCGCCAGCACCTCGTCGACGACCAACACGTCGGGCTGGGCCTGGATGGCCACGGCGAAGCCGAGCCGCACCACCATGCCCGAGGAGTAGAACTTCACCGGGGTGTCGATGAACCGTTCGACGCCGGCGAAGTCGACGATGTCGTCGAAGAGCCGGTCGAGCTCGGCGCGGGAGAGGCCGAGGATCGTGCCGTTCAGGTAGACGTTCTCGCGCCCGGTGAGCTCGCTGTGGAACCCCACGCCGACGGAGATCAGCGGCGCCACCCGGCCGCGCACCTGGACCCGGCCCTCGGTGGGCGCGGTCACCCCGGCGAGCATCTGGAGCAGCGTCGACTTCCCCGACCCGTTGCGGCCGATCACGCCGAAGCACTCGCCCGGGGGGATCTCGAGGTCGACGTTGCGGACGGCCCAGAGGGTCGAGCGTCGGCTGCCGGCCCGCACGTGACGCAGGCTGCTCACCAGCAGCGGGTTGTCGTCGTACTTCGTGTACCGCTTGCCGGCGTCGGTGAGCCGGACGGCGAAGGCTGCCGTCACAGCAGGTCGGCGAACACGCGGTCGTAGCGCCGGTGGAGCACGAGGGCGCCGGCCAGGCAGGCGAGCGACCAGGCCACCGACACGGCGACGGTGGGAAGCCATCCCGGGTCGGCCCCCACGGTGGCGGCCCGGAAGAGCTCGACCACGCCGGTCATGGGGTTCAGCTTCACCAACGGGGCGATGCCACCGGGCACGCGGTCGAGCGGATAGAGCACGGGCGTCACGTAGAACCACACCGTCATGGCGGCCTGGGTGACGTAGCGGACGTCGCGGAAGTACACGTGGGTGGCCGACGCCAGCAGCGACATGCTGCCGGTCAGCATCACGAGCAGGGCCACGGCGGGAACGAGGAGCACGACCGCGGGGCCGATCCCGACGCCGTAGGCGACGGTCAACCCCAGCAGCACGGCCAGGGTCACGGCCGAGCCGTACAGGTTGGTCAGCACCGTGGTCAGGGGGAGTGCGGCGCGCGGGAAGTAGATCTTGCTGGCCAGGCCGCTGTTGTCGACGATGGCGGTGGCGGCGGCGCCCAGCGTCAGGCTGAAGTAGCTCCAGGGCACGTAGGCGGCGAAGAGGAACACGACGTACGGCGGCCCGGTCTCGATGCGCACCACCTGCGAGAACACGACGGCGAGGACGGCGGCCTGGAACACCGGGAGCCCGACGGCCCACAGGAGCCCGAACGACGCCCGGCGGTAGCGGACGAAGAAGTCCTTGCGGGCCAACATGGCGATGAGCGACCGGGAGGCCCACAGCTCGGCGCCGAGGCGTCGGAGGGTGGTCGCCTCGCCCTCCATGTCGATGCCCTCCAGCGACCTCACGGGTGAGGTTGTTCGCCGCCGGGCAGCCCCAACCCTTCGCCGCCGGGCGGCGGTCGGTGTGGTGGTGGGCCGTGCCGGAACCCCTCGGCGGCGGCGACGTGCCAGGCCTCGAACACGTCGGCCAGCCGGTCGGTGTCGAGCTCGGCGGCAGTGGCGAGGCCGCCGGCCACCAAGCGGTCGCGCAGGGCGGCGTCGCCGGCCAGCCGGGTGACCGCTGCGGCCAGCGACGGGGCGTCCGCTGGGGTGAACCGCAGGCAGTTGCCGCCGTCGACAAGGAACTCGGCCGAGCCGCCGGTGCCGGTGGCCACCACCGGCGTGCCGCACGCCATGGCCTCCACGGGGACGAGGCCGAACGGCTCCTCCCACTCGCTGGGGAAGACGAGCGCGTCGGCGGCGGCGTAGCGGGCCCCGATCTCCTGGCGGGCCACCTCCGCGAAGCGCACCCGGTGTCGGAGGGCGAGCTCGTCGAGCAGCCGCTCGAGCTCGGGCCGCCACGTCGGGTCGACGGGACCGACCACGTCGAGGGTGGCGACGTCGGGCAGCAGGGTCATCGCCCGCAGCAGGGTGGCGATGCCCTTGCGGGGCTCGACCCGGCCCACGTAGAGCAGGCGCCAGGCCCAGGGCTCCCTGGTCGCCGCCGGCGCGAACTCGGTCCGCTCGATGCCGCTGTGCACCACGGTGCTGCACGGAAAGGTCCATCCGCTGCGAGCCTCGGCCGTCCGCCGGGTGGCGTCGCTGACGAAGCAGTAGGCGCCGGGCCACGCCTCCTGGGGCCGGCGCGCCGGCACCCCGACCACCCGCTCGACCAGCCGCCCGAGACGGGGGCGGTCGCCGAACATCCGGGAGAAGGCGTCGAGGCGAGGGCCGTACACGAGCCAGTCGTCGCACACCGCGAACACCAGGGGGATGCCGCGCCGGGCCACCTCGGTGACCAGGCCGAGGGACATGGCCCCCATGTTCCAGACCGACACCACGTCGGGCCGCACCTCATCGAGCGTGTGCGTCAGGATCCGCTGGTTGGCTCGCTCCGCAGCCACTCGCCGGACGGGGGGCGGCGAGGTGAGTCGATGGTCGTCCCACCACCACGACAGCTGCCGCCGGGCCCGCGCCTCGTGGCCTCCAGCAGGGTCGGCCACGCCTGGTCGCCGCGTCGTGGTCGTCAGCACGGTCACCTCGTGGCCCCGCGCCTCCAGCCGCACCATCACGTCGCGGCACGACAGCTCGTAGCCACCGAGGTGGTGCGGCGGATACATGTTCGACAGCACCAGCACGCGGGTCACGGCGGGCGGACGGTAGCGGCAGGCAGGTGGTCGGCGCAGGTGCGCAGAAACTGGCTCCGTGCCCCGGGCCGCCGAGACGATGAGGAGGTTCTGGGACGACGCAGCCCGCCGCAACGCGGCGTGGTACGTCGACACCGGGCTCGACTACGGCAACCCCGACATGGGCGCCTTCTTCGAGACCGGACGGCGGATCGTCGGCGTCGCCCTCGACCAGTCACCGGAGGTTCCGGCCCGGCACGAGCTCGCCGTCGAGATCGGGTCTGGCCTCGGTCGCAACTGCCTGGCTCTGGCCGAGCGGTTCGACCGGGTCGTTGGCATCGACATCGCCCCCGAGATGGTGCGGCAGGCTCGAGAGCTGGTCACCGAGCCGCGGTGCCGGTTCGACGTGGGCGACGGGGCAACCCTGCCGGGCGTGGCCGATGGCTCGGCCGACTTCGTCCTCTCCTTCACCGTGTTCCAGCACATCCCCGACGCCGAGGTGATCCTCCGCTACCTGGCCGAGGCCGGGCGGGTGCTGCGGCCGGGAGGCGTGTGCAGCTTCCAGTGGAACAACACGCCGGGCGTGGCCCGGTGGCGGCTGCGGCGGCTCCTGCTGAGCAACCTGCAGCGGCTCGGCGTTCGGCAGGAGCGGTACCGGCGCAACGACGCCGCCTTCCTCGGCACGACCGTCCCGGTCGATCGGATCACCGCCGCGCTCGAGGATGCCGGCCTGGAGGTGCGCGGGGGCACCGGCCTCGGGACGCTGTACGCGTGGATGTACGCCCAGAAGCTGTGAGCGTCTCGGTGGTGGTGGCCACCCGCGACCGGGCCGCCTACCTCCCCGGTCTGCTCGACGCCCTGACCGCCCAGGACCTCGGCACCGGGCGGTTCGAGGTGGTGGTCGTCGACGACGGCTCGA